>JASJIO010000175.1:0-5950 GCA_037625035.1 Amylibacter sp. | reverse complement strand
GGTTGCTATATCGGTCGAAGTGCGGGCCTTGTTCAGCAGGTCGTCAACTGCGGGATTGCAGTATTTGCTGTCGTTGATACCGCCTTCGCAGGTCATGAACTGATGGATGTTGCCATCGGGATCAACGCGACCTGACCAGCCGATTTGGCTGACCTCATAGGCCCCTGCCGATTGTTCGCTTAGCAATGTGGCGAACTCTTTGGCGACGATGTTGATTTTAATGCCAGCTTCTGCCGCCATTGCCTGAACGACCTGAACAACCTGACCAGCCACTGGGTTGGTCGAGACCTGAACTTCGATCTCGATGTTTTCAGCCCCAGCTTCGGCCAGCAATGCTTTGGCTGCCGCTACATCACGTGCCGGGATTGGGTTGCTAGCATCATACCAAGGGGAAGTTGGTGGGAAAGGCTGGTTGCCAGCGGCAAACACACCCTCAAACACAACTTGGTTCAAGGCTTCGCGATCAATCGCCAGTGACAACGCCTGTCTTACTTTTGAATCCATCCCCAACGGCGTTTGCGCCCGATCAGAATTGTTCACATTGATCGTAAGGCCCTGATATCCAAGCGACACGGCTTGCTCCATCAGCAGGCTGTCATCTGCTTTAACCGATGCGACACTGGTGGCAGGAAGGCGTTCGATCATGTGAACATCGCCTGCACGCAAGTTCGCCAAACGCACTGTGTCATCGGCGATCGGTAGGAACGTCACACTGTCAAAGTTGATCTCATCTGCGCGATAATAATCTGCGAATTTGGTTAGTACGATACGGTCTTGCTGGACCCGCTCGGTAAAGCTGAATGGTCCGGCGCAAACAGGAGCAGCACCAAAGTCGAGACCCATTTCTTCGGTCGCCTTGGGGGATAGCATCATGCCAGCCCGATCAGCGAATTGCGCCATAATCGTCGCATCGGGGTTCGCCAGCATAATCTCGATGGTGTATTCATCCACCACATTTGTCCCGGTGATCGACTTTACCTGAGACTTCCTGCGGCTTTCTGGCAGGTTCTTGGACCGATCAATGTTGGCAGCAACCGCCTGAGCATTGAATGGTTCACCGTCGTGGAACGTCACATCGTCGCGCAGGTTCATGGTCAGTGTCATGCCATCGGCAGACCATTCCCATGCGGTGGCCAGGGCCGGGATGATTTCGAGCTCAGGTGTGATTTCGACCAGTTTGTCGCAAAGCGACGCATAGACGATCCGTCCCACGAACGTCCTAGACTGATCCGGGTCAAGAATATCGGGATCTTCCGCCAAGCCAATCCGCAGATCAGCTGCATGGACCCAAGATGCGCTGAGCATCAAGGCCGCCGTTAATACGCTTAGTTTGGTTATATGCATTTCAATTCTCCCTTGTTGATGACTTTCAGATAGTAGCAGGCGCGTCTTTCACGCCGTCGGAATGTGCACGCGCGGTGCGGTAAAGTTCGAAACGGGTACGGGCCGACGATCTGCGCGTGTTGGGCAGATCGCGAATGCCAGATAGGTTCAATTCATCGGCGCGGTGACAGGCGACCGAATGCGCGCCATTCGTGTCGCTAAGTTTTGGGGCTTCAGTTCGGCAGCGTGACTGCGCGAATTGACAGCGCGGGTGAAACCGGCAGCCTTTTGGCATATCGATGGGATTTGGCGGATCACCCGCCAGTTGGACGGGGTCAAGCTTGGCTCCGATTTGCGGCACCGGGATCGCGGCAATGAGTGCAGCGGTATAGGGATGCTTCGGACAGGCGAACAAATCTTCCACCTGGCCCATTTCAACGATCTGGCCGAGATACATGACCGCAACCCGGTCGGACATATGGCGAACAACAGCCAAGTCATGCGCGATGACCACGAGAGTTAGGCCGAACTCTTCTTTCAAATCCTCAAGGATATTTACGACCTGCGCCTGAATAGAGACATCCAGCGCGCTAACTGGCTCGTCGCCTATGATCACTTTTGGCCCGCAGGCCAACGCACGCGCAATCCCGATACGCTGTCTTTGCCCGCCCGAGAATTCATGGGGGTATCGATCCGCACTCATTGTCGACAGGCCGACTCTGCTTAACAATGTTGCAACCTTCCCGCGCCGCGCTTGCGCATTGCCGATCCCATGCACGCGCAATGGTTCTTCGATCAACGCGCCAACTGTCATGCGCGGATTGAGCGAAGAAAAAGGATCCTGAAAGATGAACTGAATATCACGTCGTAAATCGCGCATTTCATGCTCTGGCAAGTCACCAATATCATGCCCGTCATAGATAACCGTACCGTCTGAAGGTGTTAAAAGTCGTGTCAGCAATCGCGCCAGCGTCGATTTTCCGCAGCCAGATTCGCCAACAATTGCAAAAGTTTCGCCGCGGCGGATCAGTAAATCTATTCCATCCACTGCGCGCACTACCGTTGGCGCACCAAAGATGGGCCTGGCCGTTACGAAGTGGCGCTTGACGTCACGGGTTTCCAATATAATGTCAGTTTTTGTCATACCGATATCCGACCAGCCTGCGCCATTTGGACTTCCAATGGCGCTTTCCAACATGCGGCCTGATGCCTCTGTCCTAAATCCACCAGCGAGGGGATTTTTGTGCAAATCTCATCCGCAAACGGGCAGCGGGATGCAAACCGGCACCCGGCTGGCATGTCCATCGCCGAAGGAACCACCCCCGGAATTGTGACAAGCCGTTTACTGCGCGCACCAACAGAGGGAACAGCACTCATTAATCCGATGGTATAGGGATGCTGCGCATCCTCAAAAATCTCCCGAGCAGGTCCGATCTCGACAATCTGCCCGGCATACATCACAGCCACAGTGTCGGCCATTTCGGCCACTACACCCAGATCATGGGTGATCAAGATCATTGCAGTGCCAGTTTCAGCCTGCAAGTCGCGCATCAAATCCAACACCTGCGCTTGGATCGTGACATCAAGCGCAGTGGTTGGTTCATCGGCAAGCAAAAGGGCCGGATCATTGGCCAACGCCATAGCGATCATCACCCGTTGCCGCATCCCACCTGACAATTGATGCGGAAACTCATCCAACCGCTTTTCTGCCGCCGGAATACCAACCCGCTGCAGCATTTCCAAAGCTCGTGCGCGCGCCTCCAGCCGTGTCACGCCTTTGTGCCGGCGCACGGACTCGGCGATCTGTTCCCCGATCCGCAGCACAGGGTTTAACGATGTCATCGGCTCCTGGAATATCATGGCCATAGAATTTCCACGCAGGGCCTGTAATTTGCCGCTGGGCAATTGCAAAAGATCACGGCCCTGAAACGTCGCACTGCCCTGCGTCACCGACAGCGGTGGCGTCGTCAGCAACCCCATCAGCGCCAGCGCAGTCAGACTTTTGCCGCACCCAGACTCGCCCACGAGACACAGGGTTTCGCCTTTGGTCAGCGTAAATGATACGCCCCGAACCAGATCGGGCGACGCTCCTGCCACATTGATCGAAAGATCTGTGACCTTCAGTAGGTTTTGCTCTGCATCGGTCACTGTTCCGCCTCCAAAGACCGCTTCAGATTCATCGTCAATGACTGAAGATGTATCTCCATCGCGACTT
Source organism: Amylibacter sp. (assembly GCA_037625035.1). Classification (GTDB taxonomy): domain Bacteria; phylum Pseudomonadota; class Alphaproteobacteria; order Rhodobacterales; family Rhodobacteraceae; genus Amylibacter. The sequence goes on along the minus strand of JASJIO010000175.1, from coordinate 2,412 downwards.
TCGCAGCCTTTTGATCACGCGCCTCAATCGCTGAAAGGATGCGTTGGTGCTGATCGTCATAAATCTGCTTGTTTTCGGGAGTCCGGGCTTTCAGCCGCACGTCCTGCCACATCTCAACCACGCGCAATTCGTCCAGCAAGGCGAAAGCCGTTAACAACAGCCGATTGCCTGCAACCCTTGCAATCATCCGGTGAAAAGCTCCATCCCACAGTTCAGCCGAATCTGCATCCGTCGCGGCGTTGGTTCGGACCATCAACTGACGAAGCCGTTCTACATCGTCACTCGTCGCGCGACGTGCGCACAACGCGGCGAGCATCGGCTCAATTGCCATGCGGGCTTCCATTGCGGCAAGGGGGTCGACTTCTTCTGCGATCTGCGCGGCCAGTTTGCCAGTTGGATCCGGTGGTTGGCCAATAAACGTGCCCTTACCTTGACGCCGCCAAATCAACCCTTCCAATTCTAACGCTTCCAAAGCCCGACGTACTGTACGCCTCCCACAGCCAATCTGCTCAGTCAACTCTCGCTCGGTCGGCAAGCGCCCATCACGCGGCAAACCTTCGCCCTCAACGAGATCCCGGATCCAATTAAGCGCCCGTGTAGTATTGTCTGAAATTGGCTTGTAGAAGTTCACATTAGCCCCCAAACATGCGACAAATCAAAATTGGTTCCGTACCAATCATCAAAAGGTACACCTATCTGAAAGTCAACATATTATCTCAATAGGAGCCAATTGGCAGCTGTCAAACTAAAACCAACACCCATCGGATTGCTGGCACCACGGAAATCTATGCGCTCAATAATTGACGTCACTCAGCTAGAGTAGCCGCACAGTTTCGCATGAAATTAATGCGTGAATAAAGATGGCGTTCCTGCAGTCGCACACACCCAACCTAACCCCTCACCCAGCCCCCGCTAAGCACTTTCCATTCCAATTAGGGGGGAGAGGTGGAGCAAGTGGAGTAAATATACCGAAACAAATACAACATATATAACCTTCTGTTTTACAATGTATATTATGGTGTAATTGGGAAGCGGTGTTTTGAAGCACGGTGGCGTTGCGTAAGGTACATGGAAATTGCTCCACTCGCTCCACCGCTCTACTTTGGCATCCTGCCATCACACCGCTCATGAAGAAGGTCTTCTAGATTGCGACGCGATAATGGGAACCGAACATACAGCATTACACCAAGGCGGATAATCTCTTAGCTCGTTTTACAGTAGCCAAATGGAGAATGTTTTGTCATTTGCGAACGCGACAGACCCGTCCGCCCCGTCTCAAGTTAGTTTTGTCTGACAATACCGTCATCAGGGTTCCAAAAACCCTGATGACGGACATGTCATTTTCCTCACTCTAACTCTGTTATTACAGCAATACTAAATTTATCTGAATATTTTATATCAAAGTTCACGTCGGTCATTATAGTATGACGATTATTCCCCAAAATGTCTCTGCCACCATCAGCTGTAATGGTAATGGCAGTTCGAGATTTTCCGGTCTCGCGCCATTTATCCCTCTGGTGCCTTTTTTGCTCTTTGGTCCCTGCGAACTTAGGTGTTTTTTTGTAATATTCACAAGTTAGGTCAACTTCATATTTTGTTATTTCATAATCTACACGAAGAGATGCCGTATCCTTATAAGCATAGTGCTGACGATAGTATTCAACCTTATAAGGCTTCTGTAATACGTTCCACGTATAAGATTCCGTAAGCGTTGATGCTGAGCCGCTCGAATTGGTCGATGTATCCGTCCATTTATTGCTTTCTGAAACATAATACTGCACTCCAATTGACGCTCCATAGGCGCTGTACGAAGCGTTCACATTTGCACTCGAACTTCTGTCTACTGTAGCACTTTGACTAATAATGTTGTTCTCTTGTATTAAATTTTCGTACTGTTTTTTCTTTTGATATTTATTCATTTCGAAGGTTGTTCCAGACCCGTTCTCAATTCGAATATACGAGAAATAAACCTCATGCCTATGGGGGGCAAAAAGTACAATCTTCAAATAAGAGGGAATATTTATTCAAAACAACAAGATTTAAGAACTCAGTTCACCCAAGAAGTACAAGGGGTATGCAAGGGTGACTATGAAATACTTAGCATAGAGACTAAAGAAGTAACCGACAGCGGTTATAAAAAGCCACTAGTCGAAGGTGATTTTATTTGTAAATAGGCTGCAATCTATTGCCCGGAAATTTGCTGCAAAGTCCTGTTTTAAATCTTCTTAAATTTAAAAGGGAGACAATATAACTGTTAGCTGAAATCTCTAATCAACACTCCACCAATGTAGCCCTTGAGTGGCCTCGACGCGCGTCACTAACCACAGATTTCGTGTAACTAACTTAGCTAAATGGCGCCTCTACACGTACTTCAAGTCAAGCCCCTTTCCAAAAGGTTCGTTTCGCTCAACC
>JASJIO010000174.1:0-45933 GCA_037625035.1 Amylibacter sp. | reverse complement strand
AAAAGACCTTCAGCGGCAAATCATTGTGCCATGACAGAAAAACGCACCCCGACTGAGCTGTTAGAAGGCGCTTATGCCATCCAAACACCGCAAGACAACCTTAGCTACTACAAAGACTTCGCAGATCACTATGATGCAGAGTTTGCGACAAGGCTCGGATATGTCTACCCCTCTGTAATCGCAGGGTTTTACCGCAAACATGCGCAAGATTTGGATCGCCCAGTTGCAGACATTGGATGTGGGACAGGATTGGTGGCAGAGGCGTTGAATCTGCCCGCATCTTCCATCCACGGCTTTGATATCTCACCCGATATGCTGGCCCAATCGCGTGCCAAAGGGCTGTACGGCGATCTGCACAAAGTGGATTTAACGTGGCCTCTTTCGCGCCCTCAAACACTCTTCGGTGCGGTTATTTCGGCGGGCACGTTCACCCACGGCCACCTTCTGCCAGAACCGCTGGAAAACCTGCTAAATCTTGCAACAAATGGCGCGTTGTTCTGCATTGGTGTGAACGCACAACATTATACCGCAAAAGGGTTTGAACCTGCTCTGGCCACCCTCGTCAACAAGGGCGCAATCACCGAACCCCTGCTCGAAACCGTGCCTATATTTTCCGATCCAAACAGCCCACATGGCGCGGATACGGCGCATGTTTTGATCTATCGTAAAACCTGATTATTGCGCGACATTTCCGCCTGAATAGAACAACCAGCCAAGCCCGCTGGCAAAGATCGCGACACCTGCGATTCCGTGCAAAGCACAGGCCTGTAAAAACCCGCGCGGGCGTAAATAAGCGTATGAAAACATAAAGCTACCAATGAATGTAGCGGTCCACACAACGGGATGCCAATACATCAAATGCCCGAATGAAAATAGTCCTGCATTCACCAAAACCGCTTGTTTCTGACCTGAAAACAGATGGGAATATCGTTCAAAAAACAGCGCCCGATACACCAATTCTTGGGGCACAACTTGGATCAGTGGATACAGGAATGCGATCCAAATCATAATTTTTGGCGCATGGATCAGAAAGTACCAAAGTCGCTCTGGCAGGATCAACCAACACAACAGACTTGCCACACCAAACGTGACAATACCCAGCGCCAACGTTTCCAAGATCCGCACCGGCCCGATCAGATCACGCCAGCGAAATCCAACGGTGAAATGCAGCAGCACGGTGCCGACAATCGCGCCCGTTCCCAGCACAGGATACAACGCACTGGGCGGTAAAAACATCGCCAACACAAACGGCACAGCAATGTACAACACGATCAGTTCGGCCCAGCGCAAACCCTTCATATCATGCGTGCCTTTATCAATCCACGCAGCGAATTCCCTACATAAACATCCGCACCATCCAAATCAGAAGGCGTTAAATCTGCTTCAATTGCCGTGCCGTTTTCCAACATTTCTTGGCGTAGAACCCCAGGCAGAACACCGGCGGAAACGGGCGGCGTAAGTAACACATTACCGCGACGCACAAAAAAATTGGTGATCGTCCCTTCGCATAAACACCCGTTTTCATTCAAAAATATCAACTCATCCAAACCATTCGTCAAATCTGCCCGCGCTTGATCGTACACAGAACGTTGCGATGTTTTCACACCCAACCAAGGGTCATCCGATTGCAAAACAACATCGCTGATCGCCACAATCCAATCACCAGAGGTCTGCGTCATTTCTGCGGTTGTCACGTTAACGTCGCCCGCCGAACCAATCGTCAAACGCACCCGCGCTGGCAGGCTGCACACTGCTGACCCAATCGCAAACAACGTTTCGCCACGATCAAATTTCACACCAAGGCGCGCACAGGTTCGCTCTGCGCGATCCATGTGCAGACCCAACCGCGCAAAGCTGTCTTTGGGCGTATACCCAATCGTTTCAATAATCACCAACCCGTCGGGAGCAAGGTCGCGTAGCGTGCTTTCCATAAGGCCTCCTCGTATTCGCTGGGGGCCGTGCTGTCGTACACAACGCCGCCGCCCACATTTAGTCGTGCCAGACCATCATCGTCCAGTGACAGCGTGCGGATCGCCACGTTAAACGCCGCCGATCCATCAGGGCCAATCCAGCCGATTGAGCCGCAATAAATATCGCGCGGCGCGTTTTCCAGATCGTTAATCACTTCCATCGCACGGATTTTAGGCGCACCAGTTATCGACCCACATGGAAATAGTGCGGTAAACATTTCGGCCAAACCCACATTTTGTCGCAACTGCGCCTGCACCAAAGATGTCATTTGATGCACCGTGGCATAACTTTCAACAGTGAACAGCTCGGGCACTTTTACCGATCCCAGTTCCGCCACACGGCTGATATCATTGCGCAACAAATCGACAATCATCAGGTTCTCGGCGCGGTTTTTAACGTCACTGCCAAGGAATAATTTCAGCTCGGTATCCTCGGCCTCGGTCTTGCCTCGCGGCACTGTCCCCTTCATCGGGCGTGTGGAAATCATCCCATTCGCATCAACGCGGTAAAACAATTCAGGCGAGCGGGATACCAGCGCTGGCCCCACCCCTAAATTCACGATGCCGCCATAGTTCACAGGTTGTGTGCGGCCCAATGCGCCGAACAATCCTTCAGGTGTCCCGCTCCATTCCGCGCGCATCGGGAATGTCAGGTTTGTCTGATAAAACTCCCCCGATGAGATGTATTCCGCCACTTGATTGAACGCTTTTGTGTAAGTTGGTTCATCCCAAACAGCAGTTGGCGCGCTCAATTTCGCTCGGTGAATCTCGGCTTCGACCTGCGCCAAAATTGTTTCAGTAGCTGATTCATCGGGTCCTTCAAACACCCCAAAACACATTAATGGTGAACGACGGCCCTTTGGCATTCGCCCTGCCAATTTGGGTTCTAGCGCGTAGCCAAGTTCGTAACTTGCAAACCCCGCCAACCACTTGCCGGCATCTTTGGCCGTTTGCATCTGGGCAAAAGCCTGTGCAACCTCATCCGCTTCCCAAGCAACAATCAGGTTTTCAGGCTTCGCAAACGCTTGCGCACAGCCGTCAGGGCCGAAATCCAGCAAAATGTAAGGCGCGTTTGTCATGGTGTTTCCTAAAGCACTCAGTCGAGGAGGAAAACAAGCCGAAACGGTTAAATGTGGGTCCGCGCATGGGCCCGATCTGGGCCATCTAAATGCGGTGTCCCACAAAACTGGATCAATCGCACATCATCACCGATAATTTCGAACCGATGCACCGATGTATGCACAACCTTTAAAAACACGTCCGTTTTGCGTGCCATATCCAGATTGAGCGCGACAGCCATCAGCGTTGCAATCACACCTGTTGAACTCACAATCACGATATGTTCGTCCTGCGCTGCGATTTCGCGCACGCACTCCAGAATACGCCCGCGAAAATGTACGTAGCTTTCCAGATCATCGCCTACTTCGGCACGTGACCACGCCCCTAAAACATCGCGCACGTGGGTTTGAAATTCCTCTTGGCTTGTCGGAACCGGCAGGCCGGTGTTCTGTTCCAAAAACGCGGCCAGCCCGAAATAATCCATCTCGTTTAAACGCGCGTCCTCATTATACGTCACGCCGTCCAGCGCCATTGAACGCCCTGTTTCAATCTGGCGGCGCATCGTGCCAGACACCACACGGTCAAAACCGCCCATTTTGGCCCAGTGTTGCCCCAGCCAACCCGCTTGTTGATGCCCAAGATCGGACAGCTTATCATAGCTCGCCTCGTCTTTTGCACCCGTCTGTGCCTGCCCGTGGCGCACCATTGTTATCGTTGTCATATGCCATAACCCTTCATCTTGTGGCGATACTTCGCAAATAAGGCTCAAAACCACAAGCAATTCCCCTTGAACCACCGTGTCAGCAGATTATAACCACGACAATTTGCAATCGCCGCCGAATCTGTTGCGCACCCACGTGCGATGATGATGGGCGGCCAAGCCTTGGGGCCCGACATGCCAAAAAGAACCGATATCGATACAGTTATGATCATCGGGGCCGGCCCCATTATCATCGGCCAAGCCTGCGAGTTTGATTATTCTGGTGCACAAGCCTGTAAGGCGCTGCGCGAAGAAGGCTACCGCGTTGTTCTGGTGAACTCCAACCCAGCCACAATTATGACCGACCCTGACATGGCCGATGCCACCTACGTGGAACCGATTACACCCGAGGTTGTCGCCAAGATCATCGACAAAGAGATTTCCGCGCGCCCAAACGAAAAACTGGTTCTACTGCCAACGATGGGTGGGCAGACTGGATTGAACACCGCGCTCGCCCTTGATGAAGACGGCACGCTGGCGAAATACAACATCGAGCTGATCGGTGCAGATCGCAAAGCCATCGAGATGGCCGAGGATCGCAAATTGTTCCGCGAAGCAATGGATCGCCTCGGCATCGAAAACCCGCGCGCCACCATTGCCGAAACTATGGAAGAGTGCATGGCCGCAATCGACGACGTTGGCCTGCCTGCGATTATTCGCCCTGCCTTCACGATGGGTGGCACGGGCGGCGGCATTGCCTATAACCGCGATGATTATGAGAAAATTTGCGCCAGCGGATTGGATGCCTCGCCGACCAATCAAATCCTGATCGACGAAAGCCTGCTCGGTTGGAAAGAATTCGAAATGGAAGTGGTCCGCGATAAAGCAGACAACGCCATCATCGTCTGTACCATCGAAAACATCGACCCGATGGGCGTACACACTGGGGATTCCATCACCGTCGCCCCTGCACTGACGCTGACGGACAAAGAATACCAAATGATGCGGACCCATTCGATCAACGTCTTGCGCGAAATCGGCGTCGAAACGGGTGGATCAAACGTGCAGTGGGCCGTGAACCCTGCCGATGGCCGCATGGTCGTTATTGAAATGAACCCGCGCGTATCGCGTTCCTCAGCGCTCGCGTCCAAGGCCACTGGTTTCCCGATTGCCAAGATCGCCGCGAAACTCGCAGTGGGCTACACTCTAGATGAACTCGACAATGACATCACCAAGGTGACGCCAGCATCGTTTGAGCCAACGATCGATTATGTCGTAACAAAAATCCCACGTTTTGCTTTTGAAAAATTCCCAGGTGCAGAAGCAACGCTGACCACAGCCATGAAATCCGTGGGCGAAGCGATGGCCATTGGCCGTTCGTTCCACGAAAGCATGCAAAAGGCGCTGACGTCCCTTGAAACGGGCCTGTCAGGCTTTGACGAGATTGTGGTCGACGGCTGCCCAGCCCTGGATACCTACGTGCAAGAAGCCGATCCAACGGGCGAGATGGCGTTTATCCAACGAGGTCGCGACGAAGCGGCCCAAAGCGCAATCGACAAATCCGTGACCCGCGCGCTTGCCCTCCAAACGCCAGATCGCATTTTGATCATTGCACAGGCCATGCGCTTTGGCTTTTCAGATGATGAAATCAACGAGATCACATGCTTTGATCCGTGGTTCCTTGCGCGCATCCGTGAATTGATCGTTATGGAACACAACATCATCGCAAACGGCCTGCCAACGGGTGCAAAAGCCCTGCGTCGTCTTAAAATCTACGGTTTCACAGATGCCCGTTTGGCCTATCTGTCTGGCCAGAAAGAACGTGATGTTCGCATCACACGCACCACCGCTGGCGTAACTGCCGTATTCAAACGGATCGACACTTGCGCCGCCGAGTTCGAAGCGCAGACGCCCTACATGTATTCCACCTACGAGGCCGACGCGATGGGCGAGGTCGAATGCGAAGCCCGCCCAACGGATCGCAAAAAAGTTGTTATCCTTGGCGGTGGCCCAAACCGCATCGGCCAAGGGATCGAATTTGATTACTGCTGCTGTCACGCCTGTTACGCGCTTACGGAGGTTGGTTACGAGACAATCATGGTCAACTGTAACCCAGAGACGGTTTCTACAGACTACGACACATCAGATCGCTTGTATTTCGAACCCCTGACCCTTGAACACGTGCTCGAAATTCTGCGGGTTGAACGGGAAAACGGCGAACTTCACGGTGTGATCGTGCAGTTTGGTGGCCAAACTCCGCTGAAGCTGGCCAATGCTCTTGAAGAAGAAGGCATTCCGATCCTCGGGACAACGCCAGACGCGATTGATTTAGCCGAAGACCGCGAGCGGTTCCAAAAACTGCTTGAAGAGCTGGAATTGAAACAACCGTACAACGGTATCGCGCATTCTGGTGAAGAAGCCTTTGAAATTGCCGCTGACGTGAAATATCCGTTGGTGATCCGTCCATCCTATGTTCTGGGAGGCCGCGCGATGGAAATCGTGCGCGATGACGCGCAGCTGGAACGCTACATCAACGAAGCTGTTGTCGTGTCTGGTGACAGCCCTGTCTTGTTGGATAGTTATCTGTCTGGTGCTGTCGAAGTCGACGTAGACGCCCTGTGCGACGGCGAAAGCGTGCATGTCGCAGGCATCATGCAACATATTGAAGAAGCAGGTGTGCATTCAGGCGACAGTGCCTGTTCGTTGCCGCCCTATTCCCTTGATTCGGCCATGATCGCCGAACTGAAAGTCCAATCAGAAAAACTCGCCCTCGCGCTGAATGTTGTTGGCCTGATGAACGTGCAGTTTGCAATCAAAAACGGCGAGATTTTCATCCTAGAGGTGAACCCTCGTGCATCGCGCACAGTTCCTTTTGTCGCCAAAGCGGTGAATTCTCCGATCGCAGCCATCGCGGCGCGCATCATGGCGGGAGAGAACCTATCGGCCTTTGATTTGAAGTCACCGGAAACAAAACACTTCGCCGTTAAGGAGGCCGTGCTGCCCTTTGCCCGCTTCCCGGGTGTCGACACTTTACTTGGTCCCGAAATGCGCTCCACTGGCGAGGTCATGGGCTTGGACAAAACCTTCGCGCGCGCTTTCCTAAAGGCGCAAATGGGCGCGGGGCATACCTTGCCTTCAGAAGGATCCGTTTTCATCTCGATCAAGGACGACGACAAAACACCAGAGATGGTCGAAGCTGCCAGAATTTTACGGGATCAAGGCTTCAACATTATTGCCACACGCGGCACCGCTGGTTTCCTTAAGGCGGCGGGCATCAAAACCGAAACGGTGAACAAAGTTTATGAGGGTCGTCCAAACGTCGTTGACCGCCTTCGCGACGGCGAAATCAACCTCGTTTTCAACACTACCGAAGGTGCAGCGTCCATCGAAGATAGCCGAGAGATCAGGTCCGTCGCGCTCTATGGGAAAATCGTCTATTACACCACCGCAGCAGCGAGCTTTGCGGCAGCAAGAGCTATTCGCAACATTCGCGAAGGTGCGATCGAAGTTGCTCCACTGCAAGATTACTAGGCTACTGAAAATTTACAATAAATGGCGCTCTGCGGAATTACACGCAGAGCGTACTTTAGCACCAAAAACTTTAGCCTAAGGCTGTATTTTGAGAAAGAAATGTCAATGCAGACAAACAAATTTAAGCCCAAGGCCATTTAAAACGCTACTTTTATCTCTACTGAACCGCTCGACGTAGGAGAGTAGAGTGGCAAAAGACGAAACAAACGTTTCCATGGTCAAATCAATGGAAGATATGCAGAAAGCATACGATATACGCCGCCAAGAATTTGTGGTCGAAGGCGAAGAATGCGAAGAAATAAAGTTCGACCGCAATGATTTTTGCGCGGCTCATCTTTATCCCATTAGAAAGGCGAACCTGTCGCCACAATCCGGATGCGGATCGTCTCGGGGAGTGAGGGCGGAACCATCATTTGGGAACGCATGGCGATCATGAAAGACGCCCGCGAAAGGAACCCTTGGATTTTCCACGCCCTGATAAACAGCGCCCATCATTACACAGATTTGATGGGACTAAAGAACGTCATTGGGATCGTTGAAAACCTGAAACTGATGCGGTTCTGGCGGATCTGTGGTAGCAAAGAAACTGGCGAGGCACCGTTGGAATTGGATGGCCACACGTATCGCCCTATCCGCTTGACAATACACCGCGATGAACCGCAGGAAGAGTTGACCCCGCGCCAAGCAATTATGGCGGTTCCAGAGGTCTTTGATGAAACGAGGAGAAATGCTTGAATCAAGACTTCGCGGTATTGATTGAACGGCTTTGGCAGTCCGATAATCCAGAAACCACGCGGGACATGATATTAAACCTTGGGTTTAATGGATTGGTCTTTCAACGGTGGAACCTGGACTACATCGAGAACTGGGAAGGCCAGATGGCCGAAGGTTTCCTTGAGCACTACTACGGGGCTCAGTTGGACCAATATTGCCCAATCGCCAAAGCGATCCACTCTTGGTCACGGTGCTATACATTTGCGGATGCGCGCGCGAATGCCAACGGTGATCCTGAAAACACGGCGCGCGTCGATAGCCTGTTTCGTCAATTCGGAATGGTCGACGGCGTGGTGCTGCTTACGGGCGAAAACAACCTCCGTTCGTCGGTCATTCTGACATCCGCGCACCCGACTCAAAAGCTTTTCGAAGACCTTGGAGGGGTGCTGTATTTTGCGGCGGATAAACTTACAAAGCAGTTGCACAGCGCGCATCCGCTGCTCACGCATGTTTCACGTGAGAACCCAGTCCTGTCTGAAATGCAAACCAAGATCCTGCAAATGCAGATTGATCACCCCGAACTAAGCAATTCTGAAATGGCCTCGGCTTTGAATCTCTCTCCTAAAACGCTGCACGCGCATCACAAAAAGATTGCTAAGAAAAACGGCGTGACAACATTTGCAGGTGCGGTGATTAAACAACTTCGGGAATCGCAATAAAAAAACCCACCAGACGTTTCCATCTGGCAGGGCCGGTACACCAGTACTCGGTACTAACCTCTCAAATACTCGATACTAACAACTTGGGTCACAAATCGCGGCACCTTAATTGCACCGCGATTGCCCGTGTATATCAAAACTTATTTGCATGCCTTGATCAGGGCAACGATTTGGTTCTTCACCGCTTCGTTTGAAATTTGGTTGATTTGCGTAGCCAATTCGATTGTGCGCGTTGAGATTTCTTCAATCTCTTGGCCTTCTTCGCCATCAGCACCATCAAAGAAGTATGACACCTTCACACCCAAAGATTGGGAAACTTCCCACAAACGGCTTGCGCTGATGCGGTTGATCCCACGTTCGTATTTCTGCAATTGCTGAAAGCTGATCTTCAGCATTTCGCTCAGTTGTTGCTGGCTGATCCCACGTGACGCACGGGTCAGACGGATTTTAGTACCAACATGAATATCTACTGGATGAGGCATAATTAGCTGCTCCACATTAAACAGATTAGCCCTTGGGGCGTTTTAGCGGTTCATTGATAAGCCGAAGGTCTAGCCGACGGTGCGCCGTTGCGAATGAGTTCACTTGGCGGTAAGTGCCCTTTTAAACCACGCTAGAATGAAAATTGCAATCCTAAAATTGTCACTAAACTCTACTTTAAATAGTATTTGGTTAATCTGGCCCCCTGCATTCGCCCCCCTTCGCCTTTAACAAAGTAGTTCACCTAGCCACCCCAATATTTAATTTTGCTGCTGTAGTAAATTCGGTTCTGACATAACTTTGTGTCAGTGCTGCATTGGCAAATACATACATCACTGCGTTGGTGTCGAATTTCACAATTTTGTTATCAAAATCAGATAGTAACAGAAAAAATAGTAACATTTACACCCACGAACTCCCAAACTTTTCCCAGAATATTTGTAGTAGTCACCGCAAAAAGTTACAATCTATTGCGCGCTTTTTTCGGCGGAAAAAACAGATCGATTGCTGGAGAATTGAGTATTCAATTTTGTTTTTCATTTTTCCGCCCGCAAACTTTTTTGCAAAATGCAACGAATCTCACACAACCTATACGTGTAGGATGGAAATGCACACTCCGCTTTGTTAATAAAATTTCCCTCTGGTGAAACTTTTCCCTGCGCGATTTAGCAACAAGTCCTGCGGCCTGATGCAAACGAATCTCTTGAAACAACGCGTCAGCCACGCCAAAGTTCCCCCATGGCCAAACTCTATTTTCACTACTCCACCATGAACGCAGGCAAATCGACTGCGCTTTTGCAAGCATCACATAATTATCGCGAACGGGGGATGGAAACCTACCTTTTAACGGCTCGATTCGATGATCGTAAAGGAAACGGTGAAATTGGCTCACGCATCGGGATATCCGCCAAGGCAGACGGGTTTGATGGGTCCAGTGATCTGTACACGATGATCGAGAAGCGCATGAAAAGCAGCACGCTGACATGTGTGTTCATCGACGAAGCGCAATTCCTTTCAGCCGGACAAGTCTGGGATTTAGCGCGCGCAGTGGATGATTTGGGCGTGCCAATCATGTGTTACGGCCTGCGGGTCGATTTTTTAGGCCATTTATTCCCAGGCTCCGCTGCCCTGCTCGCGACGGCAGATGAAATGCGCGAAGTTCGCACCATTTGTTTCTGCGGAAAGAAAGCAACGATGGTTGTGCGCCAAGACGGTGACGGAAATGTCGTCACACAAGGGGCGCAAATCCAAATCGGCGGTAATGAAACATATGTTTCCCTGTGTCGCCGTCATTGGCGCGAAGCAACGGGCGATTTGCTCCGTTAATCAGCGATCGTTGTCGACAGGGATTTCGGCAACAACCTCGCCTGCTTTTTCAAACGTCAGCGTGATTTTCAATGTCTCGCCTGTGTTCAGCGGGCCAGTCAGCCCCATCATCATCACGTGATCGCCGACCCGTTTCAATTCAACGGTTCCACCAGCAAGCAGTTTAATCCCACCTTCAATCTGGCGCATCATCATCACACCGTTACTGCTTTCGATATGGGTGTGCAACTGTGCCATCGCGGCCCCATCCGTTTTAACGGCCACCAGCACATCATCCTTCCCTGATTGGTTGGTAATCTGCATATACGCTGCGCCGGCCATTGCACTGGCCCCTGTGGCACGGGCGTAGGCGCTCTCGATCTTGAACGGCTCATCTGGGTTAACAGGTTGGCTTTTTACAAAGAACAGCACCACCACCAATACAACGGCCAAAACAGCCACGCCAAGCATTGCAAAGACACGCATTTTTCCACCTATTCAGAATTTCGAAATGCCAAAAGAAAACGGCCCCGAATAGCGGCCGTTTTTTAAACAAAATCACAAGTGGGCGTTAGGCCGCAGTTTGTGCTTTTACGATTTCTTTCTTCAGCTTCAAAGCTGCATCAGACAATTCAGTGTCTTTTGCTTTTGCCATGAAGGCATCCAAACCACCGCGGTGATCAACTGTGCGAAGCGCAGCAGCAGAAATTCGGAATTTGAAAGAACGACCGAGCGTGTCGCTTGCAAGCGTCACATCGTTCAGGTTTGGCAAGAACCGACGACGGGTTCTGTTTTTGGCGTGGCTGACATTGTTGCCAGACATTGGGCCTTTGTTTGTAAACTCACAACGACGAGACATCGCGTATATCCTTACTCTCTTGCACTTGCATCCTATCACGCGCGCGCATTTGAAATCCGAGCTGTTTATTAGGACTGATTGCAATTCACGTCAAGGGCGCAAGCCCCCCAAAAGACGTTCTATTTTTGCGTTTTTAGCATACGCAACACTTCAGCGGCTGCCGCGTCAGGGCTAAGGGCCCCATTTGCCACCTTTTTACGCAATTTTTCTTGCAGATTTTGCAATGTTTCATCCTGTTCTAGCTGGGCCAAAACTCCACGTCGCACTTCATCCTCAAACCAGACCTCTGATTGACGCGCCCGATTCGCATCAAAATGCCCGTGTTCACGCCGCCACCCCATCAGCGTTTTGATCTCGCTCCATACTTGATCCAACCCATCTTCCTCTAACGCTGACACCGTCATCGCTTTGGGAAATTCCTTTGGGTCTTGCTCGCGCTTGCGCAACAATCGCAGCGCACCAGAATAATCCGCGCAAGTTCGCATGGCTTGGGATTTCAACTCACCGTCTGCTTTGTTGATCAGAATCAAATCAGCGATTTCCATGATGCCGCGTTTCACACCCTGCAATTCATCGCCCCCCGCTGGGGCCAGCAGCAACAAAAACAGATCCGTCATATCCGCGACCATCACCTCGGATTGGCCAACGCCGACTGTTTCCACCAAAACAATGTCGAACCCAGCCGCTTCACACAGCGCAATCGCCTCGCGGGTTCGCCGCGCCACACCGCCCAGCGCAGCACTGCTGGGGGATGGGCGAATAAACGCATTTGGATGGCGTGACAGGCGATCCATCCGTGTCTTATCCCCAAGGATCGACCCGCCAGAGCGTTTGGACGATGGATCAACTGCCAACACAGCCACCTTCAGGCCTTGTTCAACCAACATCATGCCAAAACACTCGGTAAATGTGGATTTCCCAACCCCGGGCGTGCCAGACAACCCGATCCGCAGCGCTGTGCGATTTGATTGCGCCACTGCATCAATCAGCTGCACCGCTTTTTCGCGGTGATCCTCGCGTGTGCTCTCAACCAGCGTAATCGCGCGGGCCAATATCCGCCGATTGCCCGCAATAACTGCATCAATGGTATTTTGATCAATCTCCATGCGGTTGATTTCACTCCATTTTTCGCAACTGGCAAAGGACCGCCCACTCAAAGGCGCCTCTCTTCCCCGAAGTCTTAATCAATCTTAAACCAAGGGGGAAGTCAGACTTACTAGAATTTAGCCCAACCATGCGCCAAACCTTTGCCATTCTAACAATGCTGTCACTGGCTACACCGATCTTTGCGCAACAAAGCACCCATCGCTTCAGCCTCTATATTTTAGGCATAAAAGCGGGCACAATCAACGCGATCACGACCAAGAACGGCCATGCGTTTTCGGTATCTGGCTCGCTCACCCCGACACGCCTCATGCGCAGTATTCACAAGGTTGGATACAAAGGCCAATCAGCGGGGGTTTTACGGGACACGATCTACCGAACAAACCGCTACTCGGGGCAAACGCAAACTGGCTCACGCACTTCTCAGGTGCAAATGCGGTTCGACAACGGCACACCATCCGTAGATGCCTATTTGCCCGAACGCGAAGCCCGCGCCTACGATATTGATCCCAACGCGCAACACAGCACGATTGATCCGCTTACAGCCGCCGCTGCTGTCCTGTTCGACGATCAAGCAACGGCCACCCTGTGCAATCGCACAACTCCGATGTTTGATGGTCGTCGTCGATCTAAACTCAGCCTTGGCAAGCCACAAATCAATGATGCTGGCGCAACCTGCAACAGTGCCTACACACGCATCGCGGGATTTTCACCTGAAGATATGCAAGAAAGGGTCAACTTTCCCTTCACGCTTGTGTACACCCACATTGATGCAGAAAATTATCGCCTTATCTCGTTCACGACGAAAACCACTTTTGGCAGCGCTAGCGCCAAGCGAAAGTAACCCGTCGTGACCGCGCTGCCCATCGAGGCCGCGCTTCCCGATCTGCGCAAAGCCCTGCTTAACACCAAAATGGCAGTCCTTCAGGCCCCACCTGGCGCAGGTAAAACCACCCGTGTTCCGTTGTTTCTGTTGGAGGAAAACCTGTTCCAAGGTCGCCTTTTGATTCTGGAGCCCCGCCGCCTCGCCGCGCGCGCCGCTGCTGAACGCATGGCCGAAACCTTGGGCGAAAACGCTGGCCAAACCGTTGGCTACCGAATGCGCGGCGACAGTAAAATCAGCAACGCCACCCGGATCGAGGTTATCACCGAAGGCATCCTGACCCGTATGATCCAGTCCGACCCCGAACTGACAGGCATCGGTTGCATCATCTTTGATGAATTTCACGAACGCAGTTTGCAATCAGACACCGGCCTCGCCTTCACGCTCGAAATCCGCGAGGCTTTGCGTCCCGATCTAAGCCTCATCGTGATGTCCGCCACGCTCGACGCAGCACCCGTTGCCAAGCTGATGGGCGATGCCCCGATGGTCACCTCCCAAGGCCGCAGTTTCCCTGTAGAAACGCGTCACTTGCCAAAACCGTGGTCCAAACCCAACACGCGCGGCCCACGTTTTGAGGCCACAATGGCCGACCTGATTATTCAAGCGGCGCAAGAAACCAGCGGCGGCATCCTTGCCTTCTTACCGGGCGAAGGTGAAATTCGTCGCACCGAAACCCTGCTGCGAAATGCCCTGCCCAGCGATTGCGTCCTACGCCCGCTTTACGGCGCGCTCCCCTTCGCAGAACAACGTCGCGCCGTCCTTCCCGAACAACAGGGCCGCAAAATTGTGCTCGCCACCTCCATCGCGGAAACATCGCTCACGATCCAAGATATCCGCGTCGTGGTTGACGGTGGGCGGGCCCGTCGCGCACGTTTTGACGCAGGATCAGGCATGTCGCGCCTGGTCACTGATCGCGTTACCAAAGCAGAGGCCACCCAGCGCAAGGGCCGCGCAGGCCGCGTCGCAGCGGGCACCTGCTACAAGCTGTGGACTAAGGGAGAGGAAGGCGGCATGGCACCCTTCCCGCTGCCTGAAATCCTATCAGCCGATATCGCAAACCTGATCCTCGAACTCGCCGCGTGGGGCACAACCGATCCCGCAACTCTGCCTTTCCTCGATCATCCGCGCGAAACCGATGTGAAACAGGCCCAATCCCTGCTGCGCTCCCTTAGCGCACTCGATGCAAACAACCGCATCACCCCTCATGGCACCAAACTGGCTCGCCGTCCGCTGCACCCCCGCCTTGCGCACATGCTTGAACACGGCGGGCCAGATGCACCCCTTCTTGCCGCACTGGTTGATGCACGCGATCCCCTTCCACGCACTACCCCGAGCGATATGGCGTTGCGTATCGAGGCCATCAAAGATCCCATAACCTTCGCCAACACGCGGCCTTTCACGCCGAATGCCACCGCCATAAAATCTATCAAGTCAGAGGCTAAACGCCTTAAACACACGCCCACAAAACGCAGCCTCGCCGAAACCCTCGCCCTCGCCTATCCAGATCGCATCGGCTTGCGCCGCAAAGGCGACGAGCCTCGTTTCGTGCTGTCAGGGGGCAAAGGCGCAATCTTTCGCGAAGACGATCCAACGGGCGTAAACCGCTTGGTCATCGCAACTGATCTGGACGGGGATGCGCGTGAAGCCAAGGTGCGCGCCGCCTTGCCAATAACCCAAGCCGAGCTGGCAAATATCTACGGCGATCAATTTGAAACTGTCACAGTTTGCGAATGGTCCAAACGCGAGCGTCGCGTTTTATCGCGCGAACGCACCCAATTCGGGCAAATGGTGTTAGAGGATCAAAACTGGAAGGATTGCCCCCCAGACATATCCAACGCCGCCATGTGCGACGGCGTCCGCGATCTCGGCTTGCAATGCCTGCCGTGGAATGAACCTGCCAACCTGTTTCGCGCCCGCGTGGAATGGCTCCGCGCCCAAAACCATGCCATGCCCGATTTATCGGATACCGCGCTGCTTGAAACGTTGTCAGACTGGCTTGAACCGCATTTATCAGGCATTCGAACCCCTGATGGTCTGAATAAACTCGATTTGCTGACCCTTTTACGAAATGCGCTGTCTTGGGATGAACAACAGGTGCTTGATCAGCTCGCACCCGCTAGCATCACCGCGCCAACGGGGACGAAACTGGCGATTGATTACAGCGCATCCCAGCCCAAAATCGCAGTGCGTCTGCAAGAATTGTTCGGCATGACAACGCATCCGACCGCTGGCCCGAACCGCCTGCCGTTGCTGATTGATTTGTTGTCACCTGCCCGTCGCCCAGTGCAAACCACTGCTGATTTGCCGAACTTTTGGTCCACATCCTACGGCGATGTGCGCAAAGACATGCGTGGAAAATATCCTCGGCATCCGTGGCCCGAAGACCCCACACAGGCAGAACCAACCCGCAGGGTAAAACCGCGCAAATAGAAGCCCAAAAAATCGACCTCTCCCAAACGGACCCGTCAAAATGAAATTATGGCCGCACATGAAAACCAAAGGCATCGCGCTGGTTGGTGTTGCCGTTTTCGTTTTCTTCAACGTTCCGCTGCCATTTCTGTTCGGCCCCCTGTTTGCCTGCCTCGCCGCCGCGCTAATGGGTGTTCACCTAACCGCCATTGCCCCATTAAACGATGCGATGCGCACCATCCTTGGCGTGGCCGTGGGTACAACAATCACCGTCGCATTTGTACACACGCTGATCGGCCTTTGGGCCACGCTCCTGCTGATCCCGCTGATGGTCGTGTTGATCGGCTTGATCGGCGTTCCGTATTTTCAACGCCTCTGGGGATACGATTGGGCCACCAGCTATTACGCCGCTATGCCAGGTGGCCTCCAGGACATGTTGATTTTTGGCGAAGAGGCAGGCGGCAACGTTCGTGCCATGTCGCTTATTCACGCCACCCGCGTTCTGGTTATCGTGTTCGCGCTCCCCTTTCTTTTGCAATTCATCTGGGGTTCAGACCTTTCAAATCCACCTGGTCAAGCCGCCAGCACCCTTCCAATTTCGCAAATTATCATCATGGCAATTTGTGGCCTGCTTGGATGGCAAATCGCCAAGAAGCTGGGCATGTTCGGTGCTTCGATCCTTGGCCCGCTGATCCTCACGGCCGTCGTCACACTGTTTGGCATCCTAGAACACCGCCCCCCTGCCGAAGCCGTCTGGATGGCACAATTTTTCATCGGCGTTTCCGTTGGCGTTAAATACACAGGCATTACAGGCACAGAAATCCGCCGCGATGTGCTGGCAGGCATAAGTTTTTGCGCCATTCTCATCGTTCTGACGCTGCTTTTTGTTGGCTTTGTCCAAGCTCTAGGCCTCGCCCCCGCGCTCGAAACAATCCTCGCCCTTGCGCCCGGTGGTCAAGCGGAACTCGTCGTTCTTGCCCTGATTGTTGGTGCAGATATGACCTTTGTTGTCGCCCATCATCTGCTCCGCATTTTTGTGGTCATCATAGGGGCGCCCCTGTTCGCCCGCCTATTCAAAGACTAAACGCCACGTCGCAACGGCCCCTTTCTACTTTCCCTTCAAATTTCGTTCCCCTAGGATCGCCCCATGAACCTAGTGGCCCTGCGATCCCCCGAATTTCGTCTCTATTTTCTTGGTGCTGTTGCGAACGTCAACGCCCTTTGGATCAGCCGTATCGTCATCGGCTGGCTGGCGTGGGATTTAACAAATTCCGCACAATTTGTCGGCATCGTTGCGGCCTGTTCCCTTCTGCCTACGCTTTTCGGCGGCCCGTTCTTTGGCGTACTCGTTGATCGATCCGACGTGAAAAAAGCCGCCTATGCCACCAACATTTCTATGATCCTGTGCACCGCCCTTTTGCTGGCACTTCAGGCATCCGACAGCATTTCCAGCACCAGCCTTATCCTCATCTCACTTGCCATTGGCACCGTCACGGCCGCACACCACCCCGTTCGCCTGTCGCTTGCACCCCGTTTGGTAAAGCCTGAATTTGTTTCATCGGTGGTCGCGCTCTCCGCGCTCAACTTCAACCTCGCCCGCCTGATCAGCCCTGCTCTTGGCGGCTTGCTGATTGATCTAACGGGCACCACAACCGCGCTCATCGTCACGTTGGTCCTGTTCCTGCCCAATCTTACCGTCCTGTTCCGGCTGCACCCACGTGAACTTACCAAACACGGCAGCGAACCCTTTGTAACTGCAATGGCCGAGGGCCTACACTACATCCGTCAACGCCGCACGATCGTTGTCATCCTTGTCACCACTGCCGTCTTCTCCATTGCCCTGCGCGGTGTGCTCGAAGTTTTGCCGATCATCGCAGATGGCTCGTTCTCCCTCGGTGCGGTTGGCCTTGGCCAACTGGGCTCTGCGGTTGGGGGCGGTGCATTACTTGCCGCGATCTACAAAGCAATGGGCGGTCAATCGACAGGCAGCGATGCCCTTTCCCCGCTAAACCTTGCAGTGGCCATCATGGGGCTGATCGCAATGGCTATACTTGGAACGACACAAACGTGGAGTATCGCGCTGTTTTGCGCAGCCGTGCTCGGTGCGACTGGCACCTATTACGGCGTCACCATGCAATCCATGATCCAAGCAGACCTGCCCGACGATATGCGCGGTCGTGTCATGTCAATTTGGGTTGTCGTTGGCCTTGGCTCAACCGCGCTCGGCGCGTTTTTGATCGGCGCGATTGCCAATTTGATAGATATCGGCCCAGCCAGCCTTTGGATCGCAGGCTTCGGCCTTATCGCTATCTTGATACTATCGCGGCGCGCCCATAAGGCCACGCCGCGATAAAATTTCAAACTGTTCGTTGGCCTGCTAAATTAAACATTCACAGGCGACAAAAGAACGTCAGCGGCTGTAATGCCAGTCGTCGCAGTTAGGATCGCAACCGCTACACCATCCGCAAAGACAGTCGAACCTACACCAGCTGTTTCTGTCACAGTGATAAGTGGCTCTACTTTGGTCGCGTCATAGCTCAGTTGCAAGCTATCATCGCCAGTATCGAAATCTAGGATCTCAACAGCATTCGAAACACCAGCGCGTCCATCAATGTCAAAGGCATCAAATCCTGCGCCGCCAGTCACTATTTCACCACTTTGAAGCAGAAGCGAGTCATCGCCATCGCCACCAAACAATGAGTCAACGTTTCCGTCATCAAGAAGGAAGCTGCCGTCATCCGAGTAAGCACCGCCAAACAAGATGTCATTTCCAGCATCACCAGACAGAACATCAACGCCCTGGCCACCGCTCAAGAAATCATTGCCTTCGCCGCCGCGCAGATCATCTGCGCCATCATCGCCCAACAAAGCATCGTTACCAATGCCACCGTTCATGAAGTCGGTGCTGTCATCACCAAACAAGATGTCATCGCCAGCGTTGCCAAACATGTCGTCGTCACCAAGCCCACCAGACAACGTGTCGGACCCGTTATTACCGCGCAGCAAATCATCACCACGTCCGCCAAAGATTTGGTCGTCTTGGCCGCCGCCGTCGATTACGTCGTCGCCTTCTTCACCAAAGATCAAGTCGTTGCCGTCGCCACCGTTTGCGATGTCGTTTTGCTCAACAAGGTCCAAGCGGGCTTCGTCGTTGCCATCGCCCAGATCAGCAAAGTCGTCGCCGCCGTTCAGGTTTACAAGGTCATCACCAGCAGTACCTGTGTACACTTCAGCGCTGTTGTCGCCTTCGAATTCTTCACCAGAACACGTAGGGCCAGCGGGGTTGTTGTTGTCGTCATTTGTTGCGTCATCAATGCCAAAAACAATGCCACCTAATCCCAAAAGGGACAGAATAATAATTCTCGATCATGTTACACCCAAGGTCTAGCCCGCGTTCAATAATGCTGGTCACTAATTAACGTAAACATGGCCCCAAGCAGTTGAAGCCATAGACCAACTCTAACAGGCATATTTTGAATTTGACACAATTTTGACTAAATTTGCCTAAAATTTACCATGATTTAAGTAAATCGCGGAACCACTGTTTCCGCACGACGAGCAATCGGCCTTACGATCGCTCACTGTCTGCGCAAAATTGGTTAACTGTGCCGAATCATTCAAAAAAGAAAGGGAGCAATGTGCCCCCCTCTAGTTCTGCTTTCAGGCTCTTCTTATACCGCTCAGTTGGTTATTTGCCTGCGGCCTGAAGGCGAAGAAGGCGAACCAAGGCCCGCCTTCAAACTCATTTCTTAGCTACAGCCGCTTGTGCCGCCGCAGGTATTACACTTCATACATGTGCCGTTGCGCACCAGTGTATAGTTGCCGCAATCCCCGCAGGCGTCGCCTTCATAGCCTTGCATTTTGGCCTTGGCGCGATTGTCCATTTGCATGGGTGCAGGCGCAGTTGGTGCAGCTGCCACTGGCTCGGAAAATCCACCGCCCAAAGATACGGGTGCGGCGGCTGGCGCACTGCCGAACAGGCCAGATTGACCGCCCTGCAGAACCATAAGTTCCTGTGGCATCCGATGACGGTGATAACCTGGTGAAACGACTTGTTTCAGCATCGCAACCGCATCTTCAGAGGCAGGGCGCACATTGCTGGAGCCTTCTTCAACACCTCGACCCAAATCATCAAAGTGATTGCCCAAAGGCTGAACATGGGCCAGATCAGTCCGATCCAGATAAGACACCGCCAGCTCGCGGAAGATGTAATCAAGGATCGACGTTGCATTCTTGATGCTGTCATTGCCCTGAACCATGCCCGCAGGCTCAAACCGTGTGAACGTGAACGCATCGACAAATTCATCCAGCGGCACACCGTATTGCAGACCAACCGACACCGCGATGGCGAAGTTGTTCATCATGGCGCGGAAACCAGCACCTTCTTTGTGCATGTCGATGAAAATCTCACCGAGGTTGCCGTCTTCGTACTCGCCTGTCCGCAAGTAAACTTTGTGCCCACCAACAACCGCCTTCTGCGTGTAGCCCTTGCGGCGTTCTGGCAGACGGCTGCGTGCTTGTGCGATCTCTTTTACGATGATCTTTTCGACAATCTTTTCGGCCAAAACCTGTGCCCGCTCGCCATTTGGCGCATCAAGCAATGTTTCTTCCAGATCCTCGTCATCGTCTTCGATCAACGCGGATGACAATGGCTGCGACAGTTTTGATCCGTCACGGTACAGCGCGTTTGCCTTTACACCGAGTGACCAAGACAGCTCGTAGGCTTCCTGACAATCAACGATTGTTGCATCAGACGGCATGTTGATCGTCTTTGAAATCGCACCAGAGATAAACGACTGTGACGCCGCCATCATCGTGATGTGGCTGTTCACAGACAAGAACCGCTTGCCGATTTTGCCGCACGGATTGGCGCAATCAAACACAGACAGATGCTCGTCTTTCAAGAACGGCGCTTGTTCCAGCGTCATCGTCCCGCAAACATGGTTGTTCGCTGCCTCAACTTGTTTCTTTGTAAACCCAAGGTGCGTCAACAGATCAAAGGCTGGATCATTCAGTTGCGCGGCAGGAATACCGAGCGTGCCAGAACAGAACTCCGCGCCCAATGTCCACTGGTTGAACACGAACCGAATATCGAACGCTGTTGGCAGGGCTGCTTCGATCTTTGCGATCTCTGCTTGGCCAAAACCGTGGCCCGTCAACGTGGTGTGATTGATGTCTGGCGCATTGCCCATCGTGCCGTGACCAACCGCATAAGAAACGATCTCTTCGACTTGGCTGGATGAATACCCCAGTGTTGTCAGGGCCGCAGGAACAGATTGGTTGATGATTTTGAAGTAACCGCCACCAGCCAGTTTCTTGAATTTCACCAGCGCAAAGTCAGGCTCTATTCCAGTTGTGTCACAATCCATGACCAACCCGATCGTGCCCGTTGGCGCAACAACAGAAACCTGCGCGTTGCGATACCCGTGCTTTTCACCAAGCGCGACTGCTTCTTGCCAAACGGTCTTGGACAATTCTGTCAGCTCTGGATCAGGGCTGTTTGCGTGATCGAGCGGAACTGGTTTCACGTCCAAACCGTCGTAACCATCCGTTTTGCCTTCAGCGGCACGGGCATGGTTGCGCATAACACGCAGCATGTGATTGGCGTTCTTCTCATACCCTGCAAATGGACCCATCTCTTTGGCCATCTCAGCGGATGTCGCATAAGCAACGCCCGTCATCACCGCAGACAATGCGCCACACATCGCGCGGCCCTCGTCACTGTCGTATGAATACCCCATGTTCATCAGCAAACCACCGATGTTGGCAAATCCAAGACCCAGAGTGCGGAATTTATAGGACAACTGCGCGATTTCTTTGGATGGGAACTGCGCCATCAAAACACTGATTTCCAGCGTCATCGTCCACAAACGACACGCGTGCATGTAAGACGCCGCATCAAACTTGCCGTTTTCATAGAATTTCAGCAGGTTCATAGACGCAAGGTTACAGGCCGTATCATCCAAAAACATATATTCAGAACACGGGTTTGATCCACGGATCGCACCGTCTTCTGGGCAGGTGTGCCACTGGTTGATTGTATCGTGGTATTGAACACCCGGATCAGCACAGGCCCATGCCGCGTGACCGATATCTTCCCACAATTCACGTGCTGAAATGGTTTCTTGCACTTCGCCGTCCGTACGACGCAGCAATTCCCACGGCTTGTCGTCTTCGACAGCTTTCAAGAACGCGTTTGTAACCCGAACGGAGTTGTTAGAATTTTGCCCAGCAACCGTCCCATAAGCCTCTGAATCCCAATCTGTATCGTAAGTCGGGAATTCGATGCTTTCAAAACCTTGTTTGGCGTACTGCAAAACACGGTTCACGTAAGTTTCTGGGATACGGGATTTCTTCGCGGATTTAATCGCCGCTTTCAGGCCAGCATTCGCCTTTGGATCAAACGCGCCCTCTTCGGAGCCATCCCAAGCGCGGATCGCACCAAAGATTTCGTTCAACTTGTCTTCGTGCATCTTGGAACCAGCCACAAGTGAGGCAACCTTTTGCTCCTCGCGGACTTTCCAGTTGATGAATTCGCTGATGTCAGGGTGATCCACATCGCAGATAACCATTTTCGCGGCGCGGCGCGTTGTACCACCCGACTTAATTGCGCCAGCGGCTCTATCGCCGATTTTTAGAAAGGACATAAGTCCAGAGGATTTGCCGCCGCCGCCAAGTGGCTCTTTGGCACTTCTCAGGGAGGAGAAGTTAGTACCCGTGCCAGAGCCGTATTTGAACAAACGCGCTTCACGGACCCAAAGATCCATAATGCCACCCTCGTTTACCAAATCGTCACTAACCGATTGGATAAAACAAGCGTGTGGTTGCGGATGTTCATAGGCTGACTTCGACTTGGTCAGCTTGCCGGTCTTATAATCTACATAGTGGTGCCCTTGGCTCGGACCATCGATGCCGTAAGCCCAGTGCAGACCGGTGTTAAACCATTGCGGGCTGTTTGGCGCTGCCATCTGGTTCGCCAACATGAACCGCATTTCATCGTAATAGGCGCGTGCGTCTGATTCTGTATCAAACATCCCCCCTTTCCATCCCCAATACGCCCAAGCGCCTGCAAGCCGATCAAAGACCTGCTTAGAAGATGTTTCCCCGCCGTATGCATTTTTATCCGTGGCACCATCGGGCACAGACCGCCATAAAAAATCTGGAATCCCTTTTTCTTTCACCCGCTTCAGCTTGGACACGAGACCCGCTTTGCGGAAATACTTTTGGGCAATCACGTCCGCCGCCACTTGGCTCCAACTTACAGGTACTTCGACCGCTTCCAGTGAAAAGACGATTGTCCCATCTGGATTGCGGATTTCTGAAGTTGTGGTGTGGAATTCGATATCCGCGTAAGCGTCTTGATTCTCTTTGGTGAATCGGCGTTCGATTTTCATGTCTGCCCCGTAAGCTATTTTTTCAAGTCAATCATCCGCGTGGCGTGGCGTGGTGTGTCCCAAGCCTTCGCATCGCATAATGTCGTTCATTTTTCACGCTTCTATGCTCGTCCACTAGATGTAGTGGTAATCAAGTGAAGCCTGCACAAACTGTACGATGCTCACGACTCCGTCAACGAATTTTTTTTAAAAATATCTCGATTTTTCTGTTGACCGACACATCTTGAAACTGCGAGAGCCCACCTTTGCGAACTCACTCACATGCGCTCAATCTGATAACCAAGCCAGAACAAAGAAAAAATTGAATCCGAACGCGTTTCATCCACACGTCATCAACAGAATCAAACATTAACAAAAAAAACCAAAGGTTAATAAAATATTTATTTAATAATTGGGATTGTGCGATGGGTTTGGGCCAATTCGGCTGCAATCAAAGTCGGAGCCAACCACGGTAAGAATGGTAAATCGCGACTAAACCACCACAAACACAACGAACGACGACACGGATCAAAGTGATCCGTGTCAAACCGTCGAAATGTTGTTATTTTTACTGGTCGGGGCGAGAAGATTCGAACTTCCGACCCCCTGTACCCAAAACAGGTGCGCTACCAGGCTGCGCCACGCCCCGAACCAGTGCAGGCGATATACGCCGCCCCTGCGGGTTTGGAAACCCCAAAAATGCGCTGATTTATTCGCAGGGCCAAGAAGGTGTCGATGCGCCAAACGCTGGGTGGCGTAACTCGGCCCCAACAACTAGCCCCAACTTGGCGGAAAGCCCGCCATTTACTTCTAAAACAGCCAATATTTCATCGCCACCAGGGATATTTTCTAAACTGCCAGGGACTGCGTTTTCGTGGATGTGTTGGACCACACCATGTTGATCAAGGAAAACCATATCGAGCGGGATCAACGTATTTTTCATCCAGAAAGAAACAGTGGCGGGGGCGCCGTACACAAACAACATCCCGCTATAGCGTCCCATAGCTTCGCGAAACATAAGCCCGCGACCCCGTTCCTGCTCATCATCTGCAATTTCCACGTTAAACCGCGCGCTTCCGCCGTCCCATCGCAAATCAACTACATCTTCAGAACATTTCGCTGCTGCACCCTGCGCACACGTCGCAATGGCAACGGCTAGACTAATCGCTTTTAGCACCTTCATAATCCCATGCCCGAATTTCAATGGCCATTCTACCACGTGGGCCATCGGCCGTACGCACACAAACGGCTTCGCCTTGTGCCAACTCGGCCAAGCCATATGCCCGCAAAACTTCCATGTGTACAAACACATCTTCCGAACTGCCGAACAAGTTCACAAACCCAAAGCCTTTGATCTTGTCGAACCATATAACCCGTGACGGCATCAACGGCTCGTCGGATGTTAGTGTCGACAAATCGATGCCCAATTCTGGCACACCGCGCAGCAGAACGTCCTCGCCTGATTCTGGCAATTCCAGTTCAAGGATTTCAACAGCCTGAAGCCCGCGCGTGCTCTCCACGACCTCAACCACAATCCGTGCGCCTTCAACAACGGAACTGTGTCCGAAGTTACGCAAAACATTTGCGTGCAACAGTATATCGCGTCCGCCTTCGTCATCTGTGACGAATCCGAACCCTTTGGTACTATCAAACCACTTTACGCTGCCTGTTTTCGATAACATTTCTTGCTCCGCTAACGTCACAATCGTTCCCACCCGAAACGTATATATAAAAGGGCGCAAAGACTAGCTCATGAGCCACTTCGTTTTTATCCCTACTACCCATGTCTTAACTATCGATCACACCGAAACACTGGCGCAGGATCGACCACTTGCTATGGGTTGAGTCTCGTGACACGCCAGTCAGACTCAACACTCTCTCGATGCCAGACAAACCGATCATGTAATCTGTCTGCCCCATCGCACCAAAACTCTATTTCCACAGGCGTAATCCGAAAACCACCCCAATGTGGCGGACGCCCAGGATTTTCACCCAAATTCTGCGTCATCTCCTTGGCCAGCTGCTCCAACGTGGCGCGACTGTCCAAAGGTGACGATTGATCGCTCGCCCATGCTCCAACGCGGCTAAAAACACTCCGCGATAAGAAATATGTATCAGATTCTGCATCTGTCACCTTAGAAATATCACCCCTCACCCGAATTTGGCGGCGCAGTGATTTCCAGTGCATGACGAACGCAGCTTTACCTGTCGCCAACATCTCAGTCGCTTTGGTGCTTGTATAGTTGGTAAAAAAGACGAATCCAGCGTCTTCGATATCCTTTAACAGCACCATACGAGCATTGGGCATTCCGTCCGCATCAACGGTCGATAATGCTATGGCATTGGGGTCATTGACCTCGGCCAACTTCGCTTCTTCAAGCCAAGTCCTAGCGATTGCAAAAGGATTGTCTCCTGCAAAAACGCCGCCACGGTCCGAAGATAATTCTGTCGGCACAAGCGTTACTCTGTATTTTATGCCGTTCCCGATCGGCTTTCCTTACCCGACATCATTTTTTAAACCAAATCAAGCGTTACCTTAATTTAACCATGGGTTTAGTAACGAAAAATTGGACTTATTTCCTAATTCTGTATCACGAAGGCAGCAAACCCCACCTTAAGACGCGGTCTTGCAGCCTTTCCACCCATCGCGTAAACGAGAGGGACCGTAAAACGGTTTAGGGAGCAGGGTAATGAATTCAGGAATAATGTACGGTAAACGTGGCCTCATCATGGGTGTTGCAAATGATAAATCCATCGCTTGGGGGATTGCCAAAGCCTGCCACGAACAAGGCGCAGAGCTTGCATTTTCATACCAAGGTGAGGCGTTAGGCAAACGCGTGCGCCCGTTGGCCGACAGCGTTAGCTCTGAACTTGTTCTTGAATGTGATGTTACGAACGACGGTTCCATCGACACGCTTTTTGAAACCCTTCAGGAAAAGTGGGGCAAGTTGGATTTCGTTGTCCACGCCATCGGCTTTTCAGACAAAAACGAGTTGCGCGGTCGCTATGTCGACACATCCCAAGGCAACTTCCGCATGACGATGGATATTTCCGTCTATTCCTTCACTGCTGTCGCACAGCGCGCAGAAAAGATGATGCCAGATGGTGGCGCACTGCTGACCCTCACCTATTACGGTGCGGAAATGGTTATGCCACATTACAACGTCATGGGCATCGCCAAAGCGGGCCTTGAAGCATCCGTTAAATATCTGGCAATGGATCTTGGCCCTAAAAACATCCGCGTTAACGCGCTGTCTGCTGGCCCGATCAAAACACTGGCCGCCTCTGGCATCGGAGATTTCCGCTATATCCTAAAATGGAACGAGCTGAACTCGCCGCTACGTCGCAACGTAACAACCGATGATGTCGGCAAATCTGGCATGTATCTGTGTTCTGACCTGTCATCGGGCGTCACGGGTGAAAACCACCACGTTGATGCAGGCTATCATGTCGTCGGTATGAAAGCCGAAGACGCCCCTGATATTGATGTGGTAACTGGGCGCAAATAAGCGCCCAATCTTATCCTAGCTGTGACGCGGATTTGGCCAGTGCCTTAACCGCGTCCCAATCGCGCGCTGCAATCGCATCTTTTGGCGCAACCCAAGACCCCCCAACACATTTCACGTTCGGCAACGCTAGGTAGTCATTGGCGTTCTTTGTCGATACACCGCCCGTCGGGCAGAACGTAATCTGCGGCAAAGGCGACGCTAGCGCGCCCAGCGCCTTTGCCCCGCCCGCTGCTTCGGCTGGAAAAAACTTTTGAACGGTGTAGCCCTTTTCCAAAAGCGCCATCGCTTCGGTTGCGGTGGCAGCACCTGCCAACAACGGCAAGCCTTCTGCCTCGCACGCGGCGATCAACGTATCCGTTGCCCCCGGTGAAACACCGAAAACCGCGCCAGCTGCCTTAGCATTTCGAACATCTTGGGGCGTTAACAACGTCCCTGCACCAACAACGCCACCCTTCACTTTCGCCATCTCTGCAATCACTTCCAGCGCGCCGTCCGTGCGCAAAGTGACCTCTAGCGCGGGCAATCCACCTGCAACCAGTGCGGTTCCCAGATCAAACGCCGTGCTTACGTCATGCACAACCAAAACAGGAATCACAGGGGCCATGTTGCAAATCTCTAACGTGCGAATACTTGCATCTTTTGCGGTAGTCATTTTGCCACCTTCTCTTTAAAATTCAAAAACACTTGCACCGTCACGCGCAGCACCTGTGGCACCCCGAAACAGCGCGAACAACTCACGACCAACCCCAACTGCACCCGACATATCTGGGTGCTGAATGTCCCGTTGAAAAATCGTTGCATCATCTGCCTGTAAAACACCGTTCACAGCATCCACACTCACGATGTCTCCGTCGCGCAAATACGCAATTGGACCATTATCCAACGCTTCTGGGCTTACGTGAATGGCCGCTGGCACTTTGCCCGACGCACCCGACATGCGCCCATCACTGACCAGCGCAACTTTAATACCGCGAACTTGCAAAACCGTCAAACACGGCGTCAGCCCGTGCAATTCTGGCATCCCGTTTGCCTTTGGCCCCTGATAGCGCACCACAACAACCACATCGCTGGTAAATTCAAACGCCCGAAACGCAGCCAAAACCGACGCCTGATCATGAAACACCCGACACGGCGCAGAAATCACACGGCGTTCGGCAACAACAGCTGACGTCTTCATCACCCCATGTCCAAGGTTCCCGGTCAGCGCAGACAAACCGCCCGTTGCCTGAAAAGGTGCCGCAACAGTCGCGATAATCTTGTCGTTCAACGACGCACTTACGCCGTCTTCCCAAACCAACACCCCATCAATCAACTTCGGTTCCTTCGTGTATCGCGCCAACCCGCGCCCAACCACCGTTTGCGTATCATCGTGCAACAACCCTGCGCCCAGCAATTCACGAATAACCAGCCCAAGGCCACCCGCCGCATGGAAATGGTTCACATCCGCCAACCCATTTGGATAAATCCGCGTCAGCAGCGGCACAACATCCGCCACATCCTGAAAGTCATCCCAATCAAGGATGATCCCACTGGCCCGCGCCATCGCAATCAGATGGATCAACAGGTTCGTCGATCCCCCCGTCGCCATCAGCCCGACAATCCCGTTCACATAGGCTTTGTCGTCCAAAATATCGCTCACAGGCGTGTACGAATTGCCCAGATCAGAAAGCCCCGCCGCAATCTTCGCCCCCTCCGTCGTCAGTGCCGCGCGCAAAGGCGTATTCGGTGCTACAAAACTGCTCCCTGGCAAGTGCAGCCCCATAAATTCCATCAACATCTGGTTTGTGTTCGCCGTTCCGTAAAACGTACAGGTCCCCGCCCCATGATAGCTCGCCATTTCCGCTGCCATCAGCGCATCGCGGTCGCACTTCCCCTCGGCAAAATCCTTACGCACCTGCGTCTTTTCATCGTTCCCCATGCCAGACGGCATTGGCCCTGCTGGCAAGAACACCGCAGGCAAATGCCCAAACCTTGCCGCCGCAATCACCAGTCCAGGCACGATCTTATCGCACACACCCAGATACACGGTTGAATCAAACACATTGTGCGACAGCCCAATCGCCGCTGACATCGCAATGGCATCGCGCGAAAACAGCGATAACTCCATCCCGTCTTGACCCTGCGTCACCCCATCACACATGGCAGGAACACCCGCCGCCACCTGCGCCGTTGCCCCAACAGATCGCACGGCATCCTTGATGTGATCAGGATAGCTCGCAAACGGATGATGCGCCGACAGCATGTCATTATACGCCGTCACAATACCAACATTCGCCCCGCGCCCAACGGCCAACGCATCCTTGTCACTTTCCATCGGTGCATAGGCATGCGCTTGATTCCCACACGACAAATGCGCCCGCTTCGGCCCCTCGGATCGCGCCGCCACCATTTGCGCCAAATACTTGGCTCGCGCCTCTGCAGATCGCGCAACAATACGCATCGTGACTTCGTTCAATGTGGCGTTCAGGGTCATCTGGCAGTCCTCGCTTGATAGTTACGTTATCGCTAACGTATTGATATCTACCGCGACCCACCTATAAACTCAACCCCCTTCCCACCGCTCGCCCACCATAGTATCAACGCTCAACAACATCTCATAATGCGAGTCTCTGCTGCCATGTCTGAAAACCGTCTCCCCCACGAAAAAGGCTTCCACATCTCGTGGGATCAAATTCACCGCGACAGCCGCGCCCTTGCGTGGCGGCTCGATGGCAAAGGCCCCGACAACGGCGATTGGCGCGCAGTTGTGGCCATCACACGCGGCGGCATGGCCCCAGCAATGATCGTCGCGCGCGAACTTGATATCCGCAAAGTCGACACGATTTCGGTCATGTCCTACCACGCAGGAGGCGGCGCCGCGAACCAACGCCGCGAGGCAAAGGTTCTGAAATCCCCAGACAGCGAAATGATGGGCGATGGCACGGGAATCTTGATCGTGGACGATCTGGTGGATTCAGGCAAAACACTGGAATTGGTGCGCGAACTGTACCCCAACGCCCACTTCGCCACCGTCTACGCCAAACCCGAAGGTGAACCGCAAGTGGACACCTTCATCACAGGCGTCTCCCAAGACACGTGGATCTTTTTCCCATGGGACATGGCGCTGCAATACGTCGAACCGTACCGCGGAACTTAACCCGTGAAGAAAAACGCCCTCGCGCCAGAAACCCTCGCCGCCCAAGCGCTTCGCCACATCGACGAAGCAACGGGTTCTGTCGTGCCCCCTATGCTCGCCACATCCACCTTCGCGCGCGATGAAAACTACGAACTGCGCGATGGCTACATCTATTCTCGTTACGCTGGCCCCACGACCACCCACGCCGAAAACATCATCGCCTCGTTAGAAGGCGCAGATGACAGTTTGCTGTTCAACTCAGGCATGTCCGCCTCTGTCGCCGTGGTCGAAGCATTACCGCCACAAGCCCACGTCGTCGCCCAAGGCATGATGTACCACATCGGCACACAGTGGCTGCAACGCCAAGCATCACGCGGCGTCATTGCACTCGATCATTTCCCAGCAGGCGACATCGACGCGCTGGCTGCACAAATCCAACCGGGCAAAACCAAACTCGTCTGGATCGAAACCCCTGCCAACGGCGATTGGTCCATCACAGACATCGCCGCTGCCGCCGAACTGGCCCATGCCGCTGGCGCGATCCTGATGGTCGACAGCACCGCCGCCCCGCCTTGCACGCAAAAACCGCTCGACCTTGGCGCGGACATTTCCTTCCACTCCGCCACCAAATACATGGGTGGCCATTCCGATTTCACCGCAGGCGTTCTCTCAGCGCGCGCAGACCTGAACCTTTGGACAGAAATCCGCGATGTGCGCGGTTTCCAAGGCACCATCCTCCCCGCATTCGAGGCTTGGCTTCTCATCCGATCCCTACGCACACTCCACATCCGCTATGCCCAGTGTTCCCGAAACGCGATGCGCTTTGCCACCCATTTTGCTGCCCACAAAGACGTCGAAGCCGTCCTCTACCCCGGCATGCCAACTCACACAGGCCACGACGTTGCCGCCAAACAAATGAAAAACGGTTTCGGCGGCATGATGTCGATTCTCATCAACGGCGCTGACTCTCGCGCGCTCGAAATGGCCAAGAAAGCCAATCTATTCATCCCCGCCACATCCCTTGGAGGCGTGGAATCTCTGATCGAACACCGCCGCACCGTGGCTGGCCCTGACAGCGGTATTCCCGAAAACCTGCTGCGCATGTCCATCGGGATTGAGCATATCGACGACCTGATCGCCGACTTCGAACAGGCACTGGCCGCCACATCAGGTCATGCCTGACACGATTACCCTTCTCGGCACGCCCATCGCGTTTGACGGCGCCCTGTTGTTCTTGTGGTTCATCATCTTTGTTGCAGGCATCATTCGCGGCTTCACAGGCTTTGGCTCGGCCCTCATCGCCGTGCCAACCCTCGCCTACCTTTATGGCCCTGCCGCCGCAGTTGTGATCGAAGTCCTCATTGAAATCCCCGTTGTCCTCTACCTACTACCTCCCGCCATCCGCGCCGCACACCGCCCGACGATCCTCCCCATGCTCGCCATGTTTCTGCTGTGCGTCCCTCTCGGCGCAGGCCTTCTCACGCTCATTGACCCAAAACCGATGAAAATCGCACTCTCCCTCATCGTGCTGATCGCCGTGATCTTGCTGATCAAACAATCCCGCCTGGCCAATCTGATGACCCCGCGCACCACGCTTCTGGCAGGCGCACTTACAGGCGCATCCCAAGGGCTCACGGCCATCGCCTCCCCCATCTTCGCAGTCGCCATGATTGCACGAAACGACACCGCCACCACCACGCGCGCCAACATCATCTTGCTCGCAGGTGCGCTGATCATGCTTTCTCTCGCCAGCTACATTTTCCTAGGCCTTGCCACCGCCTCCACATTTGCACACGCACTCCTTGCCGCCCCTGCACTCATCCTCGGGGTCATCACAGGCACGCATCTATTCAAACGCTTTGCCCACCTCAATCTACGTCCAGTCTTCCTCATTTTGATCACCGCCATCGCACTCGCCACACTGGCCCAAGCCCTCACTTAACCCCTCGCACGCTGATCCAATCGCGGCTATGCTCCCCCAAAATCACCACCAAAAGGAAACTCTTAAATGTCCAACATCACACGTTCCCACTCCAATGGCCGCATGTCCCAAATGGTTGTGCACGGCGACACGATTTACCTTGCTGGCCAAGTCGCCGCAGAAGGCGAAAGCGTCACCGCGCAAACCACAGGAATCCTCAAACAAATCGACGATCTGCTGGCAGAAGCAGGCTCAGACAAATCCAAGATCCTCATGGCGACAATCTGGCTCGACGATATGTCCGACTTTGCCGAAATGAACGCCGTTTGGGATGGTTGGGTTTCCAAAGGCAACGAACCTGGTCGCGCCGCTGGTTCTGCCCACCTCGCGACCCCGGGCTTCAAAGTTGAAATCATGATTACGGCTGCAAAATAAACAAACGGGCTGCGCCAAACATGCGCAGCCCCCACCTTCTTCTGGCTAAAAATATCCAAATCCGAACGTCCAACTGGTTCCAGATGCGCACATGAAAACCCTCACCCAATCTCCAACAGACCCGTCCTTCGTTCAAAACCCTTACCCGTTTTACGAAAGCGCCCGCGCAGTTGGCGACCTAATCTTCTGGGCCGATTACAACCGCATCTGCGCAACCAGCCACACCGCCGTGAACCACTTCTTGCGCGATAAAAACTGGGGCCGCGAAATCCCGACAGAATTCGCGAAACCGATCCCTGCCCACATCCAACCTTTCATGGATATCGAAGCCCATTCGATGCTGGAACTTGATGCACCCAAACACACAAAACTACGCACTTCGGTGCTACGCGCGTTCACTTCGCGACGCATCAAATCCCTCGCCCCTGATATCGAAACCCTCGCCAATTCCCTCATCGACAATTTCGACGCGGCCCCCGATCTGCTCCCCGCGTTTTGCACGCCGATCCCCGTCACCATCATTGCCCGCCTCATCGGCGCACCCGAACAAGACGCGCCGCTGCTGCTGGACTGGTCGCACAAAATGGTCGCGATGTATCAAGCCAGTCGCACTCGGGCAGATGAAACCGCCGCCGCAACCGCCAGCGCGGAATTCGCCGCCTACCTGACAGACCTGCAAACGGATCGCCAAAAACACCCGCGCGAGGATCTCATCTCCGCACTCGTCACCGCAACTGACAATCCCCTCACAGGCCCAGAACTCACTTCAACCTGCATCTTGCTGCTGAACGCAGGGCACGAAGCAACGGTTCACGCGCTTGCCAATGCCACCAAACTTTTCCTCGAAACGGAAACCGAACCAACCGATGCAGGGATCGAGGAAACCCTTCGAGTTGACCCACCCCTGCACCTGTTCGAGCGCCACGCCAAATCCGATTGCACAGCCTTCGGCCACGCCTTCAAACGCGGCGATACCGTCGCCTGCCTTCTGGCCAGCGCCAACCGCGACGCGCAGGTTTTTGAAAATCCTGAGGTTTTCACCCCGACCAGTGCCAAAAACACCCACGTCTCTTTTGGCGCTGGAATGCACTTTTGCATCGGCGCACCGCTGGCCCGCCTAGAACTGCAAATCGCTCTGAAAATCTTGTTTGATCGCTGCCCGAACATGGCACTAGCCGAACAACCGAAATACGCCAACACCTATCACTTTCATGGCCTGAACAGCCTGAAAGTCAGCCTGTAAGCCGTTTTATACAGCCTTCCGCGCATTCAACGCCGCCGAGATTGTCCCATCATCCAGATAATCCAGCTCGCCACCAATCGGCACACCTTGCGCCAATGAGGTGACCGCAACACCGGCCTCTTCCAACTGATCCGCGATATAATGCGCCGTCGTTTGCCCATCCACCGTGGCATTCAGCGCCAAAATCACCTCGGTAATTTCTTCGCCTAAAACCCGTGAAATCAGTGATGGAATCCGCAATTCTTCTGGCCCCACACCATCAAGCGCGGACAGCGAGCCGCCCAAAACGTGGTATCGTCCTTTGAACACCGCCGTGCGCTCCATCGCCCATAAATCGGCCACGTCCCCGACAACACAAATCTGCCCGTTACTACGCCGTTGATCTTCGCACACATCACAGCGGTCGCGCGTTCCGATATTCCCGCAAACCACACATTCGCGCGCGCTCGCCGCCACCGCAAACATCGCGTCTGCAAGTGGGGTCAGCAACAAAGCCCGCTTTTTGATCAAATGCAAAACCGCACGACGCGCAGAACGCGGCCCCATCCCCGGCAGCTTGGCCAGCAACGTGATCAGCGCATCAATTTCTTGATTGTTACTGCTCAAAACGGCAGCTTCATTCCCTCGGGCAGGTTCAACCCTTCGGTGACTTTGCCCATTTCTTCTTGCTGCAAAACGGCGGCCTTGGCCTGCCCGTCTTTGATCGCCGCAACGATCAAATCTTCCACAACTTCTTTATCAGATGGCACAAACAGGGACGGATCAATCTCGATCCCCTTCACATCACCTTTGGCACTTACGGTCACTGTAACCATGCCCGCGCCCGCTTCGCCCGTGGTGGTCAGCTCATCCAGTTTTGCTTGCGCATCTGCCATTTTGCCTTGCATTTCCTGCGCCTGTTTCATGATCTTGGCCATATCGCCAAGCCCGCCCAAACCCTTCAACATTTCTGCTCTCCTTTGAAATTCTCTACCCAACATCTAACCCGCAAAGGGCCAAAAAACAAGGTATCGCGCACCCTAACCTAACGCCAAAATGGCACTAATTCCACCTGTTGCCTTCGTCCCTCAAAAACCGATTTGGAAATTTTAAAAATCTGCGCAATACTGGCCAAATATTGTATTGATATTGAGATTCACTATGAAAACGAAAGCAGCGTTAATTGGAATTACTTTGGCCGCAATGACCGGATCATTCGCGCAGGCCACAGACTGTGGATTGCAGCAATGTTGGGGGGCCGTCGCATTTGGACCTGGTGGCGCGTACGGTTGGTCCCACAGCATGTCAACCGAACACCTTGCTCGCGAAGCCGCCAAAGAAGGCTGCGAGTTTGATTGCACGGAAATCAAAACATTTTTTAATGCCTGCGGATCAATGGCTGTCGCCAGTGACGGGGCTTGGGGTTGGGGTGTTGCCCAATCGCACAATGAGGCAGAAAATATCGCCCTGAAATATTGCCGCGAGTACGGCCCAGAATGTAAAACCCGTGTCTGGGCTTGCTCCCAATGAAACCGCTGTAAAATGCAAAACTCGTAGATAGGCTTTACTTACATTGCTGTGGGGTTTTCTGGGTTAAAACAAGTTATCGCACCGCCAATTTGTTGACAAACCGCCAACCCCAAATCATCGCTGCCAACCCTGCCAGTATCGCCGCGAGCGCCTGCCCGTACACCACACCGGGTGCTGCCAACCACCAGCCCATCATCACGCAACACGGATAAATCAAGATCCCATCACGGAACCAGTTGCAGAACGTGGAATAGATCGGCTTGCCCAGATTGTTGAACGCCGCGTTTGATACAAACAACGCGCCCGCAAACATGTACCCGCCTGCCCCGATCAGCATGAACGCAAGGAACACCTCACGCGATAAGCCATCCAGCCCAAACAGCCCCGCCACATGATTGCGCACCAGCGCCAGTATGCCCCAAGACAGCACTGTATAAATCGCACAGAAAATCAGTGCATCTTTGTAGGTTTGCCTCACACGATCCATCTGGCCCGCGCCAAAGTTCTGCCCGATAATACCGCCAATCGCGCCCGACAGCGAAAATATTCCGCCAAAGGCCAGCACTGCAATGCGGCTGACAACCGCCCAACCTGCGACTGCTCCGTCGCCGTATGCACTGATAACTTTCGTCAGCAAATAATTCCCAAACGGCGTAGAAAGTTGCGTCAAAACCGCAGGGATCGCAATCGCCAAGAACGGCTTGAATAGGTTACGCAGTGCTTCGCGTGACACTGGCCCAACCATATCGTGCACCCGCACTACAAACCAAATCGAAAGGATCGCTGAAACCGTGCGCGACACAACAATGCCCCACGCTGCCCCTTCGAAACCCCAACCAAATCCAAGGATAAACAACGGATCAATTACCATCGCCACGAGCCCAGCAGACATGGTCACCGACATGGATCGAACCGCATCGCCAATGGATCGCAAAACCGCCGATCCAACCATCCCCAGCGCCATAAACGGCAGGCTCGGGACTGATATTGTCAGGAACCGCGCGGCATCCTCAAGGGTTCGCCCTTCGGCCCCCGCAAAGGCCAAAATCTCGCGGCGAAAATAGATCACCACGCCTGCGGTAAACACCTGAAACACAAAGGTATACAGCGCGGCAGACGTTGTTTGTTGGCGTGCCAATTCCAGCTTGCCCTGCCCGATGGATTTCGACACCAACGCCATGCTGGCGATCATCAATCCGATGCCTGTGGAAATGGTGAAAAACTGAATGGTCCACGCGAATCCCAGCGCAGCCATCAAGGCTTCGTCACCCAAACGGCTGACCCAGAATAACGTGGTCACATCCACCAAAAACATGAAAACCAGACCGAGCGAGCCCGTCAACGTCATCACCACAACGTGGTTCATCGTCGATCCCGTCAAGAACCGCGCCTTGTCACCCATTGCTGCCATTTATTCACCTGCCTGCAGGGCCAAACGTTTTGCGAAAATGGTCTCATTTCCCGCAACAGGGTGGCGCGGGATCATCAGCGCAAGGGCCAATGAAATACACGCAACGGACGCGGCAAACACAAAAACCGCCGCGGGTGAAATCAGCCACAAATACCCCAGCACAGCAGGCAAAAGGACCGCCCCTATATGGTTTATCGTAAAGGCCACCGCCGCAGTTGGCGCAATATCCGCTGGGTCTGCAATTTTCTGGAAATACGTTTTTTGCGCGAACGCCAGAGCAAAGAACAGATGGTCAATCACGTACAAACAGGATGCCACAACAACACCCCATCCAAACATGTAAATCCCACCGTAGGCACAGAACACGATGATCAATCCGAAGTATTCAAACGCCAGCGCATTTCTTTCACCGACACGGGCTACAAAGCCGCCCATCATCGGGGCGAAAATCATATTCGCGACATAGTTGATCAGAAACAACGCGGTCACTTCGTGCACTTCAAACCCGAACCGCTCAACCATCATAAACGCCGCAAATACCATAAAAATCTGACGACGCGCGCCTGATGCTGCTTGGAGTGAATAATACAACCAATACCGCGCCCGAAACACCATCTGCGTGTGTTGTTTTACCGGTGCTTCGAAGGTTGGATAGGCAAACCAACAGAACAACGTAAGCGCTACGGCGATGCCGCCGCCCGCCAAATAAATCGTGTTGTAATCCCAGCCCAGAACCTTCCAAACTAGCATTATGCCGCCGTAAGCTATCAGGCTGGCCGCGGAGCCAACAGCCACATACCACCCCAAAACCTGCGGCGCGCGTTCCTTCTTAATCCATTGTAATTCAAGCGACATTTTTACAGTTTCATAGTAATGAAACCCGATAGACCCGATCAATGTGGTCATCAACAAACCACCAAGAGTAGGAAACCACGCGGTGACGGCAACGGTTACGCCGAGCAACAGCAAAGACACAACCGCAAGCGCCTGTTCGCGTACATACCACAACACGTAAATCACGCCGACCGCTAGAAATCCCGGAATTTCGCGCACCGAATGCAACCACCCGATATCACTGCCATCAAAATTGATAATCTCCACGGCATAGTTGTTTAGCAAAGCCAGCCATGTCGAGAACGCCAATGGCATCACAAATGCCATCACACCGAGCAATACCCAAGGCCGCCGCCACATGGGCAGCGTATGGGCGTCTAGAACTTTTACAATAATGGTCTGCATACTGAACCCCTACGCCCTCATTTCGCGAATGGCGAGTGCAAAGGCCGTAAAAACGCAACGTTCTAATTTTTAGGGCAGCACCCTGCTCGGATCAGGCCGCTGACAGAAAGCCAGCATCAAGGCGAACCATGCGATCCATGCGCCCCGCCAATTCAAGGTTATGAGTAGCAATCAACGCCGACATGCCCGACCCACGCACCAACGCCATCAACGCTTCGAACACCGTGTCAGACGTACCAGGATCAAGGTTGCCCGTAGGTTCATCCGCCAACAAAACACGCGGCTTATTGGCCAGCGCACGGCAAAACGCCACACGCTGTTGTTCGCCGCCAGACAGTTCCGCTGGGCGATGCCCCACACGATTTGTCAGACCGACGGTTTCCATCAATTCCATCGAGTGGGCCACCGCATCCTTTTGCGAAATACCATTCACCAATTGCGGTAAAACCACGTTTTCCAGCGCGGTAAATTCCTGCAACAGATGATGGAATTGATACACAAACCCAACATCTTGGCGGCGCAATTTTGTGCGCGCGCGATCACTGCCACCAACGGCAACGCCATCAATTTCTACCGAGCCAACATCCGGCGTATCAAGCAAACCTGCGATATGCAGCAACGTCGATTTCCCCGCACCAGAGGGCGCAACCATCGCCACCACTTCACCAGCGGCCAGCGTGAAATCCACACCATTCAAAACGCGAACCTCGGTTGGCGTTCCAAGGTTATACCCTTTGGTGATCCCTGATAGTCTTAGTGCATCATTCATATCGCAACGCCTCACCTAAAAGGTAAACTTGTTTGCCCCAAAAAGCAGTGGCACCGATTTGCATCTGATCTTGGCTCCACACATCATTCATAACGTAGCGCTTCAACCGGGTTCATCCGTGCAGCGCGTCTTGCAGGGAAAATCGTCACCACAAACGACAGGAACAACGATAACGTCACAGATTTCAAAACATCTGCTAGTTCCAATTTCGCAGGCAAATCCGACAGTAAATACCGCGAAGATTGCCAAACCTCAGCACCGATTGGTTCCAGCGCGAATTGTACGAACACACACCCAATCACAACGCCCGCGGCCGTTCCAACCACACCGATGGACGCGCCACAGATAAAAAACACGCGCATTATCGACCCTTGGCTTAACCCCATTGTGCGCAAAATACCCACGTCACGGCCCTTGTTTTTCACCAACATGATCAAACCCGACACGATATTCAGCGTGGAAATTCCGACCAAGATCGACAAGATCAAAAACATCACACGGTCTTCTACCTCTAATGCTTTCAAATACGATCCGTTTGCATTTTTCCACGTCCAAACCAATGAATTAGGCCCGACTGACGCCGACAACGGGTCAACAAAATCTGCTATCTGATCAGGGTCGCCAATCTGCACTTCAAATTCATCCACAACACCGTCGCGATTGAAATATGTTTGCGCCTCACTT
The DNA here is from genome assembly GCA_037625035.1 of Amylibacter sp. Classification (GTDB taxonomy): domain Bacteria; phylum Pseudomonadota; class Alphaproteobacteria; order Rhodobacterales; family Rhodobacteraceae; genus Amylibacter. The sequence goes on along the minus strand of JASJIO010000174.1, from coordinate 6,992 downwards.
AGCGGCATATAAACCCGAGTCTTATCAATGTCATAGCGCCCAACCCCAAAGATATAGACCACATCATACGACCCAACACGCGGGCTGGTCCCACCAAACGGCGATTTCACACCATCGGGCGATATCAACGTAATTTTATCCCCAAGCGCGATGTTCAAATCCCGCGCAATACCAACGCCAATCGCAACACCTTTGTTAAAACTCTCGATGTTCCCAATTTGCGTTTCCGGGTCTTTGATTAGCGGGATCGTGCGCAAATCATCCAACGAAATACCGATAACCTGCACACCCGCATTCTTACCATTTTGCGTCGCCATTACTTGGCTGTTCACGATCGGTGCAACACGGGTCACGCCCGGCACTTCCCTGATCGATTTCGCAATCACATCGTAATTGGTGAACGTATTTATGGTGCGCCCTTCATCATCCAGATGCGGTGAAACATAAACCGTCGCATGCGGGTTCGCGCCCAAAATTGTGTTGGTAAATTCCACACGAAACCCCGTGCGCACGGCCAGCGTTACGATCAACGCGGCCACTGCCAACGTGATCCCGATCAACGAAATCCACGTCATCACAGAAACACCACCTTCGCGACGTTTGGCCCGCAGATATCGCCATGCGATCATCCATTCAAAACGGGCAAAAGGGGCCGTCGTGCTCATGCTTTCAATTCCTCAACTTTACGCCGCTTGCGACCAACAGTGCGCCAAACCCGCCAAAAACCCCAAAACCTGCTAAAAATCCACTGATAGCAAAGACTAACCCGTCAAAATCAACCGGCACAGCGGGGCGATACGCGTCCCATGCACGAGCGACAATTCCCGTATCCGAAAACCGCAAAACATGCCGCAAACGTGTAAACGCATTCGCATCTTCCAGCGTGATAAGATCGCTTTCCAATCGGTATAACCGTTTGAAACTGCGGATCATATCTGTGCGCCGCGCCTTTTGAAAATCATTCCCCGTCATCGACGCTAGCGCCTCTTCGCGGGTCAATTCAACACCTTGCACGCTTTTGTCGAAATCCGCCGCAACAAGACGCAATTCATCAACGGCTCCGCCTAAACGCTGCACGTATTGCTGCGAAAATTCAGGGAATTGTGATGCGCCAACCAGCATCGCCGCCCCACCGCACAAGTTGATAATTCGTACCATAGGACCGCCTGTTTTAAAGGCTCGCGTAAATTTCTTTCACGCGGGCCACTGCCTCTGCTGGTGCCATCTCAACACTTTCCCCCGTCTTACGCGAGGTAAGTTCGACCACACCATTTTTCAAACCTCTTGGGCCTACTGTAATGCACCAAGGCAATCCGATCAAATCCATTGTTGCGAACTTGCCGCCCGCGCGTTCTTTGCGATCATCATACAGCGGCTCTAACCCAGCGGCGGTCAGCTCCTTGTACAACGTCTCGCACGCGCCATCGGCCTCTTCGTCGCCCTGTTTCAGGTTAACGATACCAACATGATACGGCGTCACACCTTCTGGCCAAATGATGCCTTTGTCGTCATGGCTGGCTTCGATAATCGCACCCAACAAACGCGATACTCCGATCCCGTGGCTGCCCATGTGAACCGCAACAGGCTTACCATCTGGCCCCTGCACTTTGGCGTTCATCACATCCGAATATTTCGTCCCGAAGTAAAAAATTTGCCCAACTTCGATCCCGCGCGCGGATTTGCGCCGCTCCTCTGGAACCTCGTTAAACAACGCTTCGTCGTGGGTTTCGTCGGTGCGCGCGTATTTCGTCGTGAACTCTTCCATGATGGCTTGGCACTCTGCCTTGTCATCAAAATCAATGTCGCGATCGCCAAACGACAAGTCCGTCACGGCGCTATCGTAAAACACTTCGGACTCGCCCGTTTCAGCCAAAACCAAAAACTCATGCGTGTCATCGCCGCCAATCGGGCCACTGTCCGCACGCATTGGAATGGCCTGCAATCCCATCCGCTCATAGGTTCGCAGATACGAAACCAAATGGCGGTTATAGGCATGCAGCGCGTCTTCTTTTGTCAGATCAAAGTTGTACCCGTCCTTCATGTAAAATTCGCGACCCCGCATCACCCCAAAACGTGGGCGGCGTTCATCGCGGAATTTCCACTGAATTTGGTACAACGTAAGGGGCATATCTTTGTAGCTGTTGACATGGGCGCGGAATATATCCGTGATCAATTCTTCTGCCGTTGGTGTGAACAACATATCGCGATCATTGCGGTCTTTGATCCGCAACATTTCCTCGCCGTAATCATCGTAGCGACCAGATTCTTTCCACAAATCAGCGGATTGAATTGTTGGCATCAGCATCGGCATGTGGCCCGCTTTGGCCTGTTCTTCATGCACGATGTTTTCAATCTTGCGCAGAACCTTGAACCCCATCGGCAACCAAGAATAAATCCCAGCGCTCGCCTGTTTGATCATACCAGCGCGCAGCATCAAACGGTGGCTGACAATCGCCGCCTCGGCAGGGTCTTCTTTCAACACAGGCAGGAAATAACGGGACATACGCATAGGGTTGGCTCCAATTCTTGATCGCTCAAACCTCTAGGCCAAACGCCCCCAAGGCGCAATACGTCCTATTCCTTGAACGCGCGGCCCTGCGCCCAAAGCACGGATACGAAAATGATTGCGCCACCAACCAGTGTGGCGAATACTGAAACCTCGCCCAAAATCAAAAAAAAATTCCAGCACAAATGCAAGGGGCGTTTCCAACGTGCCGATCAACGCAACCTCGACGGACGGGATGCGCCGTGCACCTTCAAACATCAGGAAAGATGCCATTGAAAACACCGCGCCAAACGCAACAAATATTTAAATTTCATTGGCTGGAACCGAACTCACATCCGTGAAAGCATAAGCGAACAGCAGCAAAAACAACGACTCCATTACCGTCGGAAACCCAGCGGGCGTTTCGGGCCAACGTCGATACACACAAAAACCGCAGACATCATAAACGTCATCCACAACGCCAGCAAATCCCCAATCACAGAACCGCTTTGCAGGCTACCCCACGCCAAAACCAGGACCCCACCAAACGTGGCAGCACTGGCCAAAACGACACGGGTTGCAGGGCGTTCGCGCAAGAATATCCACACCAATGCGGTCGCCAGAAAAGGTGCGGCTGCCCAAATCACGGCAACATTGGCCACCGACGAAAACTTGAACGCAGGAATAAACGCGGCTGTTCTAGAGGCGCCTAACACGCTGATCAACAGCGATGGCCCAGTGAATTGCGCCACTTTTTTGGCCAAAACGCCGCGCATCATCAGATACGCCAACGTGAATACTGCGGCCGCGAACCCACGCCAGAAAATCACCGCCCAGGCATCTGCCGCGACGCCGCGCGTGAATATCCCCACGCTCGACCAAATCACCGCTGATACCGCCACCAAAACAACGCCAACCAAATATTTTCGTTCCATCGAACAGTCCTTTGTTGGTCGCAGTTCTGCCAAAACCCTACTGACAACTTGCTTTCAGTAGTCCTATGATACTCCACTAAGTGTTTTCAAAAGAATTGAAACGCAAAAACCCTGCCACGCCTCAAAGGCGCTCTCAGGCTTTTCGCTTTACGAGTTTTGGAATGAATTTGAAAACACTTTAAAAAAGGAACCCGAAATGCCCCGCTCCAGCCGTATGTTCGAAATCATCCAAGCCCTGCGCAGCGCGGCCAACCCGGTGACGGCTGCACAAATCGCGATGGAGTTAGAGGTCACACCGCGCACGATTTACCGCGATATCGCCACCTGCAATCCATGCGCGCCCCCACCGAAGGCGCCGCTGGCATCGGCTACATCATGCGCAAAGGCTATGATCTGCCACCGTTAAATTTCGATGTAGAAGAAGCCGAAGCCATCACCGTCGGCCTGTCCATGATCGCACGAACAGGCGACAAATCACTCCAGAAAGCAGCCACGCGCGCCACCCCCAAAATCGCCGAAGCAACACCGCTGTCCCAAACACTTTTCTCCTCCACTTAGGGCGCAGAGGAACCAACAGGGATCGACCTGTCAGAAATCCGCAAAGCCATCCGCGAGGAAATGAAACTTTGCATTACCTACCGCGATTCTGACGGAGTAGAAACGGATCGAACCGTCTGCCCCATTTCCATCATCTATTATTCAGAGGTCATCATGATGCCCGCTTGGTGTGAGTTACGTAATGATTTCAGGAATTTCCACCTTGATCGCCTTGCCAATCATCCCAAAATAAAACCCGGTGGTGATTTTTCAGGCAAATCCAAAGAGCTCCGTGCGAAATGAGCGGCCCTTCACACGGACGGATTATAAAACCGTCAACTTGGCTTCTCGCCCCATCGATGCCGCCAATTCCGCAAGCCGCGTTTCCACAATCTCACCACCAAATCGCGCGATTTCTGCTTGCAAACGCAGTTCCAAAACCGCGCCTGTTTGCACCAATTCAGCGCCCTTCAAAACCCGCGCATCACCACCCGCCAATGACGCACCAAGACGCATGGCCTGCCCGATCACCCAGGACGATTTTTGCTCGTCGTCATCCAACAATATCTTCAGCGTCTTATACTTCTCGATCTTCCCGCTTTTGCGATACCTATGTAGCAGCGCCATCGCCAGCAGCACCCGCCCTTTGTGGCCAATCGCCCCGAGGTTACCGCGCATCGCATTGTCAAAACATTCTTCCGCACGCGAACTCGGATCTGAACGCCAACTGACATCGTGCAACAATCCGGCCGCCAAAACCAACCGCTGTACCGAAGCTTCACCAGGTAACAAAGGTGAAACCCATTTGGCCAATTCTTCGCCAAACCCAACAAACCGCGCAGAGGTGCGTTCCATCACACGACACGCCTCGATCAGCGGATCACGCGTGCGCAATTCCTTGGGCATTTGCTCGTACAACATGCCCTCGCGCAGCCCGTAACTCGACACTGAAATTCGTTCTGGCCCGAAAACAGCCACCACTTGGCGCAATACCCGAGCAGCCATCGGAACCAAGGCCAAACGTGTGGCACTTGTGCTTGATGCAGCCGATAAATCCGCTACATTTGACCCAGCAATCCATTCCAGCGTTTCCGTCAGCTTCTCAGCGGTCAAAATGTATTCATGCAGCACTTCTAGTGGGTACGAACGTCGCCCCATATCAAGCTTTGCAATCGCGCGGTACGATCCCCCGACCAGATACAACGTCTTGTAATCGCTATCCATTTTCTTGCGCAGGTCCAACAAATGATCGCGGATATACGCATCCACGTCACCCTTCACATCGGCCAATCGTAACGGAGCCAAAGGGGACGTTACCCGCGCGCCAACTTCACCATTCGCCAGCGCCGCCAGCTCCATCGAGGCGCCGCCAATATCGCTTACCAAACCGTGCGCATCGGGTCGCCCCAGCAAAACACCTTGGGCCGCAAAACGTGCCTCATCTTGTCCCGCAATAACCTCGATCTCGATCCCAGTTTTCGCCAATACCTCGGCACAAAACGCAGGCCCATCAGTGGCATCGCGCACCGCTGCCGTTGCAACTGCTTTTAACGATTGCACATCAAAACTGGCCGCGAGTGCTGCAAACCGTTCCATCGCGCGCATCGCACGCGTACGACCTTCTGGATGCAAAACACCCGTTTCCGAAATGCCGCGTCCCAGCCCACACAAAACCTTTTCATTATAAAAATACGCGGGCGATCTCGCCGCACCATCAAACACCACCAAACGCACAGAGTTCGAACCAACATCGATCACGCCAACACGTTTCAGCTCTGCAAAATTAGTCGTCATCTGCACGCCGTCAGCCCTCGTCACTGTGCATCAATTCGGGCACATCTTTCGCCCCAACCGACCCACGACCAGATAAGGACGGGTTTTCCATAAAGAACTTGTGACAGTTAAACCAAGCGTCGCCGTCCCCTTCTAGATCGCGCACATACGACCCATCTGGTTGCAACACCCACGAATTCACCTGATCCGCTAAATTGGCCGCCATGACTTGGCTCATAATCTGCGCATGCACCGTTCCATTGGTAATCGGAACCAGCGATTCCACCCGCCGTTTCAGGTTGCGCCCCATCCAATCCGCCGACGACATAAACACTTTTGCGTTCTTGCTTGGCAAACCAGCGCCGTTGCCAAAACATACGATCCGCGAGTGTTCCAAAAACCGTCCAACAATAGATTTCACGCGGATATTATCCGACAAACCCTTGATTCCAGGCCGCAATCCACAAATTCCGCGCACCACCAGATCAATCTGCACCCCCGCTTGGGATGCACGATACAGCGCATCAATGACGTCGCCATCAATCAACGCGTTCATTTTTGCCCAAATCATACCCGGTTTTCCTTCGGCCACCGCATCCGCCTCAGCTTGGATCATCGCCAGTAAATCGCGCTTTAAATACAGCGGCGACACCGACAATTTGTTCAACCCTTCTGGCTGCACATACCCCGAAATATAGTTGAACACTTTGGTCGCATCATTGCCCAAATCAGTGTCACAGGTGAAGAACGACAGGTCAGTGTAAAATTTCGCGGTAATCGGGTGGTAATTCCCCGTGCCAAAATGGGTGTAGGTTTTAAGTTTCTCGCCTTCACGACGCACCACGGTCGACAGTTTCGCGTGAGTTTTCAGATCCAGAAATCCGTAAACAACATGCGCACCCGCCCGTTCCAACCGCCGCGATTGGCGAATATTTGCGGCCTCGTCAAAGCGCGCTTTCAACTCGACCAACGCCGTCACAGACTTGCCGTTTTCCGCCGCTTCACACAGCGCTTCGACAATCGGGCTTTCGTTTGATGTGCGGTACAAAGTCTGTTTGATCGCAACGACATTTGGATCCTGCGCCGCTTGACGCAGAAATTCCACAACAATGTCGAACGTTTCATAGGGGTGGTGCAGCAGCATATCTTTTTGATCAATCGCTGCGAAAATATCACCCTCAAAATCTTGCACACGCTCTGGCACACGCGGTTTAAACGTCTGCCATTGCAAATCACCACGGCTTTTCAGGACCACCGCATCC
>JASJIO010000173.1:0-44177 GCA_037625035.1 Amylibacter sp. | reverse complement strand
GTGAAATTTCTTATTGTTGACGATGACATGGTCAGTGTCATGGCCATGAAACGCGCACTCAAAAAGCTAAAGATTATCAACCCCGTGCAAGTGGCCAAGGTTGGCCAACAAGCCCTTGAAATTTTAAGAGGCAAAAAGAATGGAGCCGGGTTTGCGCCACCTTTTTTGGTCACTTTGGATTTGAACATGCCACGCATGAACGGATTTGAATTCTTAGACGAGATCCAAAAAGACGCCTCACTGCAAAAGGCCGTGATATTTGTTCTTTCGACCTCAGACGCACCAAAGGACGTCGCTGCCGCTTATGCCAACAACATCGCCGGCTACATTGTAAAAGACAATCTAGGCGACAGCTTTGTCAGAGCACTCGACATGATCGACGCCTATTCCAAAATCGTGGAGTTGCCACATTGATCCCAACCAAGACAGCCAACCGGTGCTTACCCTTAAAAAGTTATTCAAATTGTCACTGTTTTAGGTTTTCGCGTTATGACTAATCAATGTTTCAATGCGACGTTAAGGAAACAGTAATGAATAAGAGTAAAAGGTGAAGCACAATGAATTCTGTACAATCCAGTGGATCAAACTTGGCAAGTTTGACTGCTAAAACCACGATAAATGCGCTTATTCTAGACGACAACAAATTTGACCGCGCAAAAATTCGTAGATTGTTTAACTCATCTGGAATTCCATTCGTTCTGAACGAAGCCAACACCCTAAAAACGCTTAAACAATGACTGGATGCCGCCAAATTTGATGTTGTTTTAATCGACTACAATCTGACCAATGGCACAGGTTTAGACGCACTTAAACTCATCCAGCGTCATCCCAAAATTCCAATGCTGCAACCATAATTATTACAGGGGATGATCGCTCGACCATCGCTGTCGAAGCCCTAAAAACAGGCTGCAAAGATTACGTCTCGAAAAACGATCTCTCTGCAACTGAATTGAAATCCAAAGTTCAATTCGCAATCGAACGTTCCAGCATTAAAAACTCGGACGAGGGTCGTTGGCGCGAAAACATGGACAATCTAACTGAGGTGATCGTCGCCAATTACGCGCACGCGCTACAACAACAGATCGCAAAAATCCTCCAAGAAATGCAAATGTTGCGAACCTCGATGAATCATCCGGATGTCGACCCCACCAAAGATCTTGAAAATCTTGAGCGGCAATGCTTGGATTTGTGGCTTTCACTCACAGATATCAAGAACCTCGATGTAACACCTTAACGGCTATCGTGATTGCATGTGCCGCGCCATGTCCAACATGCGCGCGGAAAAACCCCATTCATTGTCATACCAGCCAAACAATCTGACTTGGTTGGCATCAACACAATGCGTTTCAGGCAGCGCAAGAACAAGGGATTCTGGCCGCCCGCGCATATCGGTAGAAACACACGGATCATCGGTCAGGCCGACAATACCCGTCCCTGCAAACATTCCAGACAAAGTGTCCTCAACTCGTGTCCCAATCGGCGTTTTCAATTGCAAAACAGCGTCCACTGCGGACACACTGATCACCGGAACCCGCACTGCGGCGATACTTAAACGGTCTGCAAAATTGGGTAAAACGCCAATAACCTGTTCTGCTGCGCTTGTACTGGTTGGCACCATCGAAACGGCTGCGGCGCGACTGCGCGCAAAACTGGCGGCAGGTGCATCAACGGTTGGCTGGCTTCCTGTGTAGCAATGGATCGTGGTGATATGTGCGCGCTCAATCCCAAAATTGGCGTCCATCGCACGCAACAAAGGTGCAATTGCATTCGTTGTGCAAGATGCGTTCGAAACGATTTTGGCATCGCCTAACTGATCCTCATTCGCCCCTAAAACCACCGTCACATCCGCAGCCTCAGATGGTCCGGAAATCAAAACAGCTGATGCTCCGGCCTGCAATCCGCGTTCGGCGACACTGCGCGTGTTCGCCTTGCCCGTACATTCAAACACAATATCCACGCCCAACAAATCAAGGCTCGCGATATCAATCTTGTCCGTAAACGGAATAACCTGTTCACCGATCGTCAAACGTTGTTCTCCGACATCGACGTTCTGTGGGAACGGCCCAAAAACGGAGTCGAAACGCAGCAAATAAGCGCAGGTTTCCAACGGCGCGATATCGTTTATCCCGACAATTTCAAACTCTGCCGACAGATCCGCAAAAATCTGCCGCAAAACGGTACGGCCAATTCGTCCAAAACCATTGATAAAAATACGCATGGCATTGCCTCCGACAATAAACCACCAGCGATCGCTCAGCGGCCAAAAATGTGTGGGGTCGAATGTGTCAAACACATATATGCAAATGGCCACCAACAGCAGGTTATAAACCCCAGATTAGCGCTCCATCAGAACAACAGGCGCGCTAAATAACAGCTTTTTCGGTAAACGCTGCATCGTCTTCAATCCGTTTGTACTCGAACGGACGCAAATCCAAACTGCGGTATTCCCCGTAAGCGATCAGTTCGGAGACACCTCGTCCCATCGCAGGTGATTGCTGAAACCCATGGCCCGAAAACCCATTCACAAACACAAAGTTATCGATTTTTGTATGCCGTCCGATGATGGCGTTCTGATCCAGCAAATTGTAGGCGTAATGCCCAGCCCATGAATTTACCAGTTTGATCGCTTCAAACTGCGGAATACGGTTTGCAATTATCGGCCAAAACTTTGATTCCCACAGCGAATGATCCTGCTCAAAATCATCATACGCCACCGCTTCTTCGCTGTGTTCATCAGCAGCACCACCGGCCATATAATACGCCCCGTCCGTGCGCAAATGCACGCCGCTTGGGTCAATTGTCAGCGGTAAATCCTCGTCCAATGGCGTTTCTGCATCAAAAATATACGTGTAGCGTTTGCGCGGCTCCACTGGCATCGAAATTCCTACCATTGCAGCTGTTCGCGCCGCACGTGGTCCAGATGCGTTCACAACTGTGCCGCATGAAATGACCTCACCCGTTTTCAGCGTCACGCTTTCAACGGCTGTTCCAGCCACATTTTTGGCCATCGAAACAACCTCGTTTTCGATGTATTCTACACCCCGTTCACGGCCAGATCGTTTCCACCAATCAAAGATCGTGCCCCCATCGAAATACCCCTCATCCACCAGATTGTGGTTCGCTCCGACAATATCGTCGAGCATATAGAACGGGTAATCTGCCGCGATTTCTGCGCAAGACATAAACTTAGTGCCCGCTCCTTCGGCCTGTTGAATGGCCTGCGTTTCGCGCAAGGTTGCCGCAAATTCTTCGGTGTCAGCCATATACATATAACCGTAACTTTGCAGAATAATATCTGGAACCCGCTCATCACCACCCATAAACGCACGGAAATTTTTGATAAAATCTGCCCCAAATTGAGACACATGAATGTTGATCGGGCGGCTGAATTGCTGGCGAATACAGCTGTTTGTGTGCGCCGTCGATGTGAACTCATAACTACTATCGCGTTCCACCACCAAAATGCGCCCATCAAAATCCGCACATTCGGTCAACCACCACGACACCGATGCGCCGTACATCGCGCCGCCGACAATCACCACATCATATACCGCGTGTTTCGCCTGAGTTGGATAGAGCCCCTTGGCCATGATGTGTCCTTTGCAATATTGACTAAAAAATCCCTACCACAGATCATGAACAACGCAAGCTCTGTGAATTCCGCGCCACCAAATTCGCTTTTGCCTTTCAAAACCACTGCTCAAACATTTAGGGTCGCGCTCATGAACCGATTGCCCATATTCATTGCCGCCGCCCTCGTGATCCTCCCAATCACAGCCCTCGCACACGCCGGATCCCAAGGCCTCATCCTTCTCCTCCCAACAGGCATTTACATCACCGCAGGCGGCATCGCAGTTTTGGCCACTATTATCCTCGCGGCTGCCCTAAACCACCGTCAACTTAACCGCCTGTTCACACCGTTCCAAATCACCACGGCGCAAAAACCGCGAACCACACTCCCCAGCCTTGTATCGACCGCGACCTTCGTCACCCTCATCTGGATCGGGCTTTTCGGCCCGACTGATCCGCTCAAAAACCTTATGTCCCTCACCACCTGGACGCTGTTTTGGATCGCATTCGTGGTCCTCTGCGCAAAATTCGGCAACCTTTGGACGTGGCTTAACCCGTGGTCTGGTCTCTACTCTTTGTTAATGGGAAGTGTCGAACCGCCCGCCAAATTACCCAGCATTATCGGTTATTGGCCCGCCATAATTTTGCTGTTTGCCTTCAACGCTTACGGCATCTCAAACCCCGCCGCCGCAGACCCAATCCAACTTGCAATCCTTGGCAGTCTCTATTGGATTTTCACATTTTTGATGATGGTAATCTTTGGGCGAAAATGGTTAGAGCGCGGCGAATTCCTCACGGTGTTCCTGTCACTCCTCAGCAAAATCTCCCCATTCGCACGCCATGAAACCTACAAATTCGGCTTCCCCGGTTGGCGTATCGCCGCCAGCACAACGAAGCCCCTATCGCTTGCAATTTTCGCGCTAACACTTCTTGGAACAGGCACATTCGACGGCTTTAACGAAACCTTCTTTTGGCTCGCACAACTGGGCATCAACCCGCTTGAATTCCCCGGCCGATCCGCAATTATCACGCAAACCGTCACGGGCTTATTCGGCGCAAACATCCTAATTATCGCACTATTTTACACCTGCATCCGCGTCACCACCCCGCGCGAAATCATGCCCGAGGTATTCGCACGCCAAACCCTTACCCTCCTGCCAATCGCGCTCGTCTACCACTTCGCCCATTTCCTCCCCAGCTTTCTGGTCGACATTCAATACACAATCAATTCCCTCTCAGATCCGTTAAACTCAGGGGCAGATTACCTCGGTCTTGGGCAATTCTATGTCACCACAGGGTTTTTCAACACTCTCGCCACGCAACGCTTGATTTTCCTAACCCAAGCTGGGGCAATCGTGACCGGCCACGTCCTTGCGATCTTACTTTCGCACCGCATCGCAACTGATTATTTCCCGACACGGCGCGGCGTTTTGATCAGCCAAATTCCCCTGTCCGTCTTTATGATTGCCTACACCGTTCTGGGCCTGTGGCTGCTTGCGACACCCAAAGGTGCCTAAATAATCGTCGCATCATCCCACGCAGCGCGCAGCACAGGTGCTTGCCATTTTGCAATCCCAATCCCTGCAATCGCCACACCAATGGTAATAATCCATGGCATCACACCAAGCGCGTCAAACCAGATGCCAAACAGATCCATATGCGTTTCACCAACCACCGCTTTGCGTGCATGATTGAACATCTCGGCAAACCCGACACAGCCCATCACACCGATTATCGCAGGTACCAAAACCCGCAGATAAGGCCCGATCAAACCACCCATTTTACCCAATCGAAGGGGCACGACATGCATCAACATCACACCAGCCAACCCCCCGGGGAAAAACATCACGGTCGCCACAAACAGCGCCCCAACATACAACTCCCACAGCTCGATTTGCTGGCTCAACACAGTTTGCAAAAACGTGAACACAACCGCGCCGACAATGGGCCCATAGAAAACCCCAACCCCGCCTAAAAATGTTACCAACAAAATCGTGCCAGATGCTTGAACCGTTAGGTTCTCGGCACTCGCAATCTCGAACGCAATCGCCGACAGCGCCCCGGCAACGCCCGCGAAAAAACCTGCCGCACAGAACGAATAAAACCGCACCCAGCGCGCCGAATATCCGATAAATTCCACCCGTTCAGGGTTGTCGCGCACCGCATTTGCCAACCGCCCCATCGGTGTGCGCGTAAACAGATACATCGCGGCCACAGACACGATCAACCAAACCGCCACCAAATAATAAACCTCGATGTGTTGCGCGAATTCCAGCCCCAACACCTTTGGCCCAGACGTGCGATCCCACAACATACCGCCGCTTCGAAAGAACGCGACGATGATGATGGAAAAAGACGCGACCAATTCGACCACCCCAAGCGAGATCATCGCAAATGAGGTCCCCCCGCGACGGGTCGAAAACCCACCGATCACCGTTGCAATCCCAAGGGAAAACAACCCACCAAACAGCGGCAGTATCGGCAACGGAACCGCCCCACCCAGCGCCCCGTTCATCACGTGAACGGCCGCAAAACCACCCACGCCCATGTAAACCGCATGCCCGAAACTCAGCATCCCCGCCTGCCCCAACAACATATTGTAAGACAGCGCAAAAATGATCGTAATCGCCATTTGTGTCATAATAATAATAGAGCTGTTGGAGGCGAGAATCGCAGGCAAGCCCATCAAAACCACACTGAAAACTACCCACGGCACAATGGCGCACAGCAGGCTGAAATTGGGGTTTGTCATCGAATTTTGGCTCCTAGCAGTCGTCCCAACGCTTAACCGCTACTATGGCGTATTCCACACTAACGCTACGGCCCTTAATTCGACACGCAAAAAAATACCTAGACATATTGTTAGTATACATACAAACTTCTTTAAAGAAAACACACCAACAGTCGACTCGGGAGGTCCTCATGACAAAATTGATCAAGCCAGCACTCACACGCCGCAAACTGCTGGGAACGGGTGTAGCCGCACTTTCCACTGCGCCGTTCCTTGGTGGATATTCGCAAGCACAAAGTAGTGAACCGATCAAAATTGGCTTCCAAGTTCACCGCACAGGCATCGGCGCTTCGTATGGCCGCTGGTATGACCGCACCACAACCGCTGCCGTAAAACGCATCAACGATATGGGTGGAATCAACGGACGCCCTGTTGAAATCATCGCAGAAGACGACGGAACCGATCCAAAACGCGGCGCAGAAGTTGTTGAAAAATTCGCAACCCAGCACAAAACAGACATCGCGTTTGGTACATTGTTTTCCCACGTAGTCTACGGCTCTGCCCCGCGTGCTGGCGAGCTCAAAATGCCATATTTCGTAGTATCCGAAGGCCACCACGTTGCATCTGGCGCTCTAAACCGCTGGACCATGCAGCCGGGCATCACCGACGTGAAATCACAAGTTCAGGCAATGGCACCGTTTGTTGCGAACAACTTGGGCAAAAAGATCACTATGATCTTCCCAGACTTTGCATTCGGCCATGATCACCGCGATTACTTCTCTGCTGCGATCGAAGCGCAGGGCGGCGAAGTGGTTGCGAAAATTGCGATTCCACCGACTGAAACATCCTTCACCAAATACTTCCCGCAAATTCCACGCGAAACCGAAGTCATCTATCACGTTATGGTTGGCCCCGCGGTTCTGACATTCGTAAAAGAAATGGGCGAGTTCTTTGGCCCATCCAAGCCAGAAATTTTTGGCTTCCTAGACAGCCTAGAAGCAGTCGACGTCAACTCCCCAGGCCTGGAATTTCTTGAAGGCACATATTTCTGGGAAGGCAATCCGCGCTACGCCCAGCCTTCAAACAACGACTTTGACGCAAACTATCGCAAAGCAGTCGGCGTAGACGACAACGGCGCATCCGTGTCCGATGCCAAAGACGTCTCAACCTACTCCCACATGTTCGGGTGCTGGGAAACGCTCAATATCGTCAAACGCGGCATGGAAGCAGCCGATTACAAAGGCCCAGCAGATCGTGCAAAACTGATCGAAGCCGTCGAAGAAATGTCCGACATGGCCCATTCAGACGATCACCCACAAGGCGCAAAAAAATTCAACGGCAAGACGCACCAAACCTTTGGCCATCAGTATATTTCCAAGGTCACAGACGGTCGCCTAGCCCTAGAGCACACCACATCAATCGAAGACACGATGTACGAAGACGAAGTGGATTACACCACTCAAAACTTCTAAGCTTTGATGTAATGCTGCCATAGCCCACCCCGAGATTCTCCCCTCTGGGTGGGCCTTTTTCTAACGAATACACCCCCTATTCCACATGATGAAAAGCTGACACATGGATTTTGGCCCCCACCTTTTGCTGGCTATTCTCGAAGGCGGCGTCACTGCGGCCGTGCTCGCCCTCACCGCGATGGGTCTGTCCATCGTGTTTGGCGTGATGCGCGTTGTAAACGTCGCCCACGGCGAATTTTACATGCTCGGCGCGGTCCTCGCGTGGTTCATCGCAACCACCATCGGCACACATCCCGCGCTTGGCTTTGTCGCCGCACTCCTGATCGCACCGCTCATCGTTGGAACCCTCGCCGCGGGTGTTGATCGCTTGATCCTGCGCCGCATCAATTATGATCCAGAACGCACCATCGTCGCCACCATCGGCACGCTTTACATCTTACAACAAACCACGTTGATGACCTTTGGCCCCGATGCCCGCCCCGTTGAACCCCCCTTCAATTCGCGCATCGCCCTTCCGTGGTTCGAATGGGGCGAAAACGGCTTTGCGATGTACTACCCATGGGGCCTGTCCACCACATCCTACAAACTGTTCGTCATCGCCGCCGCCACCGTCATCCTCATCACCCTTTGGCTCGCCATCACCCGCACACGCGCTGGCCTGATCATGCGCGCCA
Organism: Amylibacter sp.; assembly: GCA_037625035.1. GTDB lineage: Bacteria > Pseudomonadota > Alphaproteobacteria > Rhodobacterales > Rhodobacteraceae > Amylibacter. Next base: position 35,730 of record JASJIO010000173.1, on the reverse strand, counting down.
CCCAACAAGACAGCGACATGGCTCAGGCATTTGGCATCCCCGTCAAAACCGTCTATTCCGTTGTCTTCGGCCTTGGCGCAGCCCTTTCAGCCGTCGGCGCAGTCCTTGTCGTGCCCATCCAGCAAGCACACTACCTCATGGGCCACGACCCGCTCCTCCTCTCCTTTATTGTTGTCATCATCGGTGGCCTCGGGTCCCTGCCAGGAACCATCATCGCGGCAATCCTGATCGGCATGGCAGACGGCATCATCTCCGTCTTCTTCACCCCGACACTCGCCAAAATTTTTGCCACGCTGGTCGTTGCAATGGTCCTCGTCTACCGCCCAACAGGGTTGATGGGGAAATCCACCGCATGACGAATACTGCGAAATCGAACGCACTGCATTTCGGCCTTCTCGCCGCACTCGCAATCGCGTTTTTCATCCTCCCAACCTACCACTCAGGCAACCTCGCCCGCATCATGATCCTAGCGATCTACGCGATGGGCTACAACGTCCTGTTCGGCTACACGGGCCTGCTTTCACTCGGTCACGCGCTGTTCTTTTCCGCAGGGATGTACGGCCTCGGCCTCACCATGCATTTGGGCGGTTGGTCCCCAGCCCCCGCTTTCCTCGCCGCGCTAATCGCCTCGGCAATTGTCGCTACCGTCATCGGTTTCCTCGTCCTACGCACCACAGGCGTCGCGTTCATGATCGTCACCCTGATGTTTGCCCAAGCGGGCTACCTAACTATCCTGTATTTCGGCACCTACACACGCGGCGACGAAGGTTTCGCGCTAAAACAAGCCACCCGCCAGCTGATCGGCCTCGATTTAACCGACCCAATCGTGCGCTACTACACAGCGCTCATCCTGTTCGCCACCGCCCTGCTTTTGCTCGCCTATATCATTCGTTCCCCGTTCGGCCGCGCCCTGATTGCCATCCGCGAAAATGAGGAACGCGCCCGCATGCTCGGCTACAATGTCACCGCCATCAAACTCAAAGCAGTGATCCTATCGGGTATCATTTCAGGCGCATCTGGTGCCGCCTACGCCCTTCTATTCGGCTACGCAGGCGCAACTTTTGCCACCGTGCAATACTCCATCCTGCCCCTTCTTTGGGTGCTGGTCGGCGGCGCAGGCACAACAACAGGCGCGTTCGTCGGCGTCCTGTTCATGACCTACCTCATTGACTACGCATCGGGCCAAACCAACGCCTACCTCATTGTCGTCGGTGTGGTCCTCGTGGCCGTCACCCTGTTCTTGCCCCACGGCATCATGGGCACATTGCGCAACAAATACGCGGGATGGCTGCCATGATCTTGTCCACACACGGCCTCACCAAAACCTACGCGGGTGTCGCCGCCAACACTGACGTCGATTTCGATCTGCCCCAAGGCCAAACTCGCGCGATAATTGGCCCCAACGGCGCTGGAAAATCCACCTTTGTCGGCATGGTTTGCGGCCGCATTCCCGCCACACGGGGCACGGTCACTTTTGATGGCGCAGACATTACCACAATGGCGGCGCACGAACGCATCCGCGCTGGCATGGCCTACACTTTCCAGATCACATCCGTCTTTCCGGGCCTGCCCGTGGGCGAAAACGTCGCCCTTGCCGCCCGCCGCCGATTGGGGGCCAACAAACGCGCCGTACAACGCAAAACAGACGAAGTCCTCACCCGCCTCGCCATCACGGATCGCGCCGATCAACTCGCTGGCGATCTGTCCTACGGCCACCAACGCATCCTAGAAATCGGCATGGGATTGGCCCAAGACCCCCGCCTATTCATCCTCGATGAACCGACCCAAGGATTGGCCGAAGCAGAGGTCGAAGACTTTAACCAGCTCATCAAATCGATGGACGCCGAAACCACAATCCTACTGATCGAGCATAACATGAACGTCGTCATGGCCGTGGCCGAATACATCACGGTGCTGGACCAAGGCATGGTTCTCGCCAACGGCACCCCCGCCGAAATTCGCGCCAATAAGGCTGTGCAAGAAGCCTATTTGGGGACAGGTCATGCTTAACCTTCAAAACCTCCAATCAGGCTATGGCGCGGTGCAAGTATTGTTCGATCTATCGCTCACCGCAAACGCTGGCGAAATTACCTGCATCATGGGGCGCAACGGCGCGGGTAAAACCACCACTCTTAAAACCATCATGGGCTTGTTGCCCCTCACGTCGGGCAAAATCACGCTAAACGACACTGGTCTCGCCACGATCCAACCGCACCAAATCTCGCAAAGCGGCATCGCCTACGTCCCCCAAGGCCGCCGCCTGTTTTCAGAACTCACCGTCGCACAAAACCTCGAAGTGGGCCTCCTCCACACCCCAAATAAATCGGGCGTGCGCGAAGAACTCCTCACCCTATTCCCCCGTCTGCGCGACCGCCTAAAACAACAGGCCGACACCTTGTCAGGGGGCGAACAACAAATGCTTGCCATGGCCCGCGCGCTCGCCATCAAACCCTCCGTCCTTCTGCTCGACGAACCTACCGAAGGCCTGCAACCCTCCATGATCGACCTCATCCGCGATGTTGTGCTCAAGATGAAAGCCCAAAACCTCGCCGTGATCATTGTGGAACAACGGATCGATGCGGTCCTCAGCATCGCCGATCAAGTTGTATTCGTCGAAAATGGCCGTAGTCTGGAAACAACCGACACCAACGTCCTGCGCAAAGAACCCGAAAAACTGCGCCGCTATTTAGGAGTGTAATATGTCCAAAACTGTCATCAAAAACATCGGCTTGCTGCTGTCAGGCAAAATCGAAGCCCCCATCATGGACGCGGATTGCATCATCGCAATCGACGGCAAAATCGCTGAAATCGGCTATGGCAAAGACATGGATATCGACCAAGCCGACACCATGATCGACGCGATGGGCGTCACCTGCGCCCCTGGCCTTATCGACAGCCACGTCCACCCCGTCGTGGGCGATTACACCCCGCGCCAACAACAACTCGGCTGGATAGACAGCACATTAAACGGCGGCGTCACCACGCTCATTTCCGCTGGCGAAGTCCACATGCCGGGTCGCCCCAAAGATATAGTCGGCCTCAAAGCAATGGCCATCGCCGCGCAGCGATGGTACGAAAACTTCCGCCCAAGCGGCATGAAAGTCCACGCAGGCGCGCCCGTGATCGAACATGGCATGGTCGAACAAGATTTCAAAGACCTGGCTGATGCTGGCGTCAAACTGCTGGGCGAAGTCGGCCTTGGCACCGTTAAAGACGGTAAAACCGCCCAACAAATGGTCACTTGGGCGCGAAAATACGGCATCCAATCCACGATCCATACAGGCGGCCCATCCATCCCCGGCTCTGGCCTGATCGACGCCGACATGGTGCTGGAAACAGGCACAGATGTTGTCGGCCACATCAACGGGGGCCACTCCGCGTTGCCCGACGATCAAATCATCTGCCTGTGCGAAAACTGCACCGCCGCGCTTGAAATTGTTCACAACGGCAATGAACGCGCGGCCCTTCTTACGCTCAACACCGCGCGCGAACTTGGCAAACTCGACCAAGTCATCCTTGGCACAGACGGGCCCGCAGGATCAGGCGTGCAACCCCTCGGTATCTTGCGCATGGTCGCGATGCTGTCATCCCTCGGCAACGTCGCCGCCGAAACCGCATTCTGCTTCGCCAACGGCAACACGGGCCGTCGCCGCGAACTTGACACAGGCCTGATCGAGGGTGGCAAATGCGCCGATTTCGTCCTCATGGACCAAGCACAACACGCACCGGGCAAAAACATCCTCGAATCCATTCAACTCGGCAATCTGCCGGGCGTCGGCATGACCATCATAGACGGCGTCGTCACCAGCCAACGCTCGCGCAACACCCCGCCCGCAGATCGCATCCCAGAGGTACTCACATGACCCAAACACGTACCGGAAAATGCTATTGCGGCGAACTCACATACACGTCCACTGGCGCGTCCCAGTTCAAAGCACAATGTCACTGCCGTGAATGCCAATACCTGTCAGGGGGCGGCCCAAACTACTTTATGTTTGTCCCCGCTGAAGGCTTTTCCTATACCTACGGTACACCCAAAACCTTCACGCGCCCCGATCTGGACGCCCCAGTCACGCGCGAGTTTTGCGAAAACTGCGGCACCCACATGCTCACGCGCCGCACGGGCCTCGATCAACTGATCCTCAAAGTTGGCACGCTTGACGGCGCAACCGAATACGCCCCCGCTGTCGCGATACATACGCTAGACAAGCAACATTACCACATGATCCCAGATGGCATTCCAACCTTTGAACGCCTTCCACCGCGCCCCAAAAAGTTGCTCTAATTTGGCCTTCGTGATCAACGCTCAAACGGTACGCGACGCAGCCAACTTCAATACATCCCAATAATTGCGCCCAATCTGCATGTCACCGCCATGCCCTTTGGCAATCATCAGCCTGTGCAAGCGTGGCAAATGTCGACACGGCACGTGCATTATCAGGTGATGTTCCAGATGATAATTCACATTATACGGCGCAAAAAACAGCCGCATGATCGGCCCGGCTTTTGTCGTGCGCACATTGCGCAATAGGTCATCGGAAAATTCGACCACACCATGTTGGGCGATATTCCGCACCCAGTACCAATTGATACCACGTCAACAACGGCAGCGTCCAAAACGCGAGCCACCACCACCATGCGCCAACGGCCCACATCACGCCAAAAATCACCAAATTAACCAACATTGCCTGCCATAAAACAGGCCCCGCAAATGCCTGCGCAAGGCCATCCTTGCTCAAATCGTCATCCTCACCCGCCAGCTTAAACGCCATCATCACCTGTTGAGTGCGCTACCTAAACCCCGTTTGCCCCGAAATATCGCGCCACACCTTGCGCCACATGCTCGCTTTCGTGGTCGGAAATGCACGCAACACGTTCAGATCAGGATCTTTATCTGTCTGCGTGTGTTGATGATGCTGCAAATGATACCACCGATATTCAAACATATCTGCCAAAACAGGCCGCCCGCACGGCCAAACACCAGCGAACTCATTCAATTTTCGTGTTTTAGACAACGCCACATGCGCCGCCTCATGCATCAAAATCGCCAATCACAATAGACGCGACCCAATCACCATCACTGCCAAAACAAAGGCGAAAACATTCGGCCAAAGTCCAAAAAACACCAGTGCGCCAGCGATAACGCCCCAACAAAGCACCACCAGCCACAGCCCCCACAGATCAGAGCGTCCGTTAAAGGACCGAATTTCGTCATTGCTCAGAAATGCTTTGCCAGGCGTCATGTGTCGCGCCAAATTATTTCAGGTGAATCAAACGCTTGAATACGAGGTGGTTTAATATTAAACCTTTCCACATCGACAAGGCAAGAATGTGCCGTCGGCCCTTGCCCCAACTGCGATGTTCCCACATCCCGCGTCAGTGCATTTGGGTTCCCGTGGCGGCACATGCCATTCTCATCAGGATCCCACCACGCGCCCGTCGACATCACAATCACGCTTTGCCGTACTTCATCGGACAAAACAGCAACGCCCAACGCCGCCCCCCGATCATTGAACACCTTTACGACATCCCCATCCACAATCCCACGCGCCACCGCATCTGCGGGGTTCAAAACGACAGGTTCGCGCCCCTTAATTTTACCGGCTGCCGCAACGCCGCCCTGATCTAGTTGGGAATGCAGCTTTTTACGCGGCTGATTGCTCATCATATGCAGCGGGTGGTTCGCCACCGCGCCCAACCATTCATAAGGCTCACGCCAAACAGCATGGCCCGGACAATCGTCATAGCCAAACCCCGCAACAACATCCGAATAAATCTCGATCTTGCCCGACGGCGTCGCCAGCGCATTGGCTAAAGGATCGCTGCGAAATTCACGCATCATCACCGTCGGTTTTTCCTGATCTGGTGTCTTATACCAACCCATCGCCTGCAACTCGTCCCAATCGGGCAATACCATGCCCTCTGCCTCCGAGTTTTGCCGCGTTTTATCCCAAATCCAACGCAACCATTCATCTTCCGAACGCCCTTCCGTAAACTCTTCCTCAACGCCTAATACAGCGGCAATACCTTTGAAAACCTGATGATCTCCACGCACGCCTTTGGGCGGTTCCACCGCCTTTTTCATGGCGACTATATACGGATCACGAGGCGCCAATTGCAGGTCTTCCCGCTCCACATGCGTTGTCACAGGCAGCACAATATCGGCCCGTTTCGCAGTCGCATTCCAACACCAGTCATTCACAATAATGGTGTCTGGCTTTTCCCAAGCCTTTGCAAATCGGTTCAAATCTTGGTGGTGATGGTACGGATTTCCGCCAGACCACCAAATCAGCTTAATGTCGGGAAAGTCTAATTTTTTACCGTCATACTGCGTTACACCACCGGGATTTTCCAACAAATCTGTAACTCTGGCCACTGGGATGTACTCCCCAACCGCGTTCTTCCCCATCGGCAATCCAGCTCCGGGCGTTAGCCGCGTATCCCCGCCAATACTGTTCTCCGCGCTAAAGCCAAAGGCCACGCCGCCGCCCTCCAAACCGATCTGCCCCAGCATCGCCGCAAGCGTAATCGCCATCCAAAACGGCTGCTCCCCATGATCGCTCCGCGTCAACGACCAACTCACCGAAACAATGCAGCGTTTGGTTGCCATTTTGCGTGCCAAGGCCCAAATATCTTCGGCAGGAATCTCGGACAATTTACTTGCCCAATCCGCATCCTTTGCAACACCGTCAACCTGCCCAGTCAAATACGGAACAAATCGATCAAATCCGCTGCAATACCGATCCAAAAACGCAACATCATGCAGCTTTTCTGTATAAAGCGTATGCGCCAATCCCAGCATAATCGCCACGTCACTAGTGGGCCGCGCTGCCCACCACTCTGCGTTTAAATCCGCCTCCATATCCGATTGGAGAGGGCTGATATTCACAAATTCCACGCCAGCATCACGCGCTATTTGCAAACCTTCACGCTGCACGTGCCGCCCTGTTCCGCCAGCTTCGATCTGGCCATTTTTCACAGGAATCCCACCAAATGCCACCACCAATTCGCCCTCTGCTGCGATGGAGCGCCAACTGGTCGTGCGGTTCATGTGGTCGCGGTAATTTCCCAAAACATGGGGCACAATCGCCTCGGCAGCCGCAAAAGAATAGGTGTTCACAGACGAGGTAAAACCGCCAATACAGTTCAAAAACCGCTTCATCTGGCTTTGCGCGTGGTGGAAACGCCCTGCCGACGCCCACCCATAGGAACCCGCATAAATTGCTTTTTGCCCATGATCGCGTTTCACACGGCATAATTCATCCGCGACTAATTTGTTAACTTCATCCCAAGTGACCTCGACGAATGCATCCTTGCCACGTAAATCGGTGCGCGACCCTGCGCCCTTTTCAAGCCAAGATTTACGCACCATAGGCGCGGTAATTCGGCTTGGTGCGTTCAACGCTTCAACGATGCCATTTCCAATCGGGCTTGGGTCCACATCGTCTTCAAAATCGTGCAGTTTCACCAGTATCCCGTCACGTACTTCGGCGCGGTAGACTCCCCAATGGGTCGATGTTAACGGATAATCTTCGGCCATCGCTCATCTCCTTGAACTCTTTAAAACCCTAGGTCAACCGCGTCAACATCTCCAGAAAAACCTTGCGGTCACTGGCAGACAACGGTGCAAGCGTATCATCCGTTACCAATTTACCAAATTTATGCAGTTGCTCGATCAGCTCGGCACCCAATTTTGTCAGCGACACCATTTTGTGCCGCTTATCGCCGGGGTCAGGATTCAGTTGAATAAAACCTTTTGCTTTCAACCGTGTAACCACGCCCTTTATGGTCGCAACATCAATTGCCGTGCGCCGCCCTAACAGGTTTTGCGAACAGCTGCCCATTTCGGCCACACGCACCAGTGCAGAAAATTGTGTCGGCGTCAGCCCTAATTCAGAATGTTTGTTAAACAGCAAAGCATGGCGCTGGCTCACCAATCGCAAAATATACCCAACTTGCTCGTCGAGTTTATATGCCATCAACGCAACCCATCCTTGCCGATCGCATCTTTGTGCTCCAGCCCACCCACGCGCGGCAAAGGTCGCCCGCTGTCGGTCACAGCCACGGCAACCAAAATCTCATTTCGGCGCGGCGCATCGTTCATTCGCACCTCAATTCCGTCGAAATGGCTCCGAACATAAGACGCATCTTTGTGCCCTAAAGGCACGTCCAAATCCTGTCCCGGCCCGCCCATTTTCTTGGATGAGGGCACCAAAGCTGCGCCCTTTTCCACAGCTTTGCGCAATGGCGCACCCATCTTAGGATGCAATATCGCCGCCGCATGCTCCAGCTCGCCGTTCTCCCCGACCATCGCCGCCTTGCCATAGCTTTCGCCCTGAGCTGGCGTGATCCCCAAGGCCGCGACACAACGATCCCCAAGCAGCGCACCCAACTCCGCGCCCATCTCCATAAGCGGTTCTAAATTCTCAACAAATTTTCCCGCAAACGGGTTCTCGATCACCGCAACTGCTACTGCCTTGCGCGTTGCAGGCGTGATCCGTTTGCCCATCTCCATATGGGTTTCTTCCACCCAAACAGCGGTCTTTCTAATGATCGCTTTCATCGCAAACCATCCTTTCCTTCAACGTCATTCACCGCCAATCCACCGACCCGCGCATGGATACGCGCACCCGTTGTCATCACTAAAATGAACGCCAGTTCATCTGCGCGCGGCGCATCGCTCAACCCAATTTCCATGGCATCAAAATGGCTCCGAACATAGCTCGCGTTGATATGCGTGATTGGCACATCCAACCGCGCGCCCACCGCACCAACTTTCTTGGTAGAAGGCACAATCGCGGCCGCATCGCCCAGCAATTCGCGCATCGCATACCCACCTGGCACATGCCACAACGCGCCATGTTCCAACTCGCCGTCGATCCCGACAATCGAACCCTTACCGTACCCTTGAACCACAGATTTATCACCGCCAAGTGCTGCCAAGCCCTTTTGCGCCATTTGCAAACCCAAAGGTTTTAAATCTTCCATAAACCCAGCGATATCAGCATGATACGCACCTGCATACGGGTTTTTTATCACAGCAACTGTCGCCACACGGCGCAACGGTTGGTCAGGCACAGGGCCAAATTCGTGGTGGATTTCCTCTACCAGCGTTATAATTTTTCGAACAACTACGTAAGGCATTTGCCAACTCCTTCACTCCAACAACGCGTTTCTGCCCTTGCAGGACCAGAAACGCCGTTTTAATTCGTCCACTTCGCACCAAATCCATTGCTTTCGCTTCACCTTTACTAATTGCAGTATCAATTTGGTTTAACGTTAAATCACCACAAAATGTAACGACCAATCGATCCCCCAAATCACTGTCAGGATCAAGGTCATAGGCCCGTTCTCGAACCACTTGAACCGCCTCCACATCCACAGCATTCGCAATCAATGTCGCCGCCACATCCGCATCCGCGCCGCACGCCGCCAAAACAGTAACGCTATCCGCAATTCCCAGTGAAAGGCTGCGCCCGCCGCGCCCACTTGTAGCAATCCCACCGATGCCATCACCCGCACGGATCGTAATTTTTCCCAGCGCAGTTGCGTCCAAGCCAGCAACACCCACATCGAACGATCCACGCTGCAAATGCAACGCAATATCGCCACCATTATTCACATAAGCCTTTGAAACATCGAACTTTTTAATCGCAGCCAAAACTTCGTCCGCTACGGCCCCTGCAACCGCCGCCATCGGGGTGACGTACTCTGAAAAACCAGCCGCAGCCCGCACCATCCGTTGCCCAACCACCCCTTTTGGCGAAACTGGCATCGCGCTCCTCAACAACGGCAACTCCGCGACCAATTCTTCCAACAAACCAGAAAACCGCGTTTGGGCCGCCGAAAAAGCCACCTCGCGTGCGCCCTCGGCCCCAATAATTAGATCAATCGGCCCATGTTGCAAATTCAGCCGATCCCCAGAAATCCGCGCAGCAATCATTTTATCGCCTTTGCATCAACACGGCGTTCGCTGCCATTCAAAACATCATCCACATTCTGAATTTCGTCAACAAATCCGCCCAAAGCCACGTAATCTTCGCGCCGCATCGTAAACTCAATTGGCGCCACCAGCGCAGGTGTCGGAACATAGCCAAACGCATTGCTCGGCATTTTCGTGACATCTGCCATCACGGTAATACCGCCACCGGGCCATAAATAGGCTTCTGCTCCACCAATCGTAACTTGGGTCAACGCTTCACGCACAGAACGGGTCAATTTCACAGGATTTTCCGTCACGCCAGCACGCAGCGATCCGCCCGCGCCCCCCATAAACAGCACCGAACACACGGATGGTTCGCAGTTTTCCGCCACCCGCTCCGCACTTAAAAGCAACGCCGCAGACGGCGTTGACACTTGTGGAACCAGATCATTATCCAGCTCATAATACGCCCATTGTTCGCCAGTTGTTGAAATCATAAACAACCGTAAACCGGGCCAAGCCACCTTTGGATTGATAGTCTTTATCACAGCCAGTGGGTCCAAAATATTCGTCCCGCCCCAACCGGTTCCCGGTTCAGCAACCTGAAAATACCGCCCCGGCGTGGACCTGCGCCCGACTACCCGAATTCCACTTGGCGCAATGTCCAACAGCACACCCGCCTGATGTTCCGACAGAACTCCCGTGATATGATCATCCACCACAATCACTTCGTCAGCGTGGCCTTTCCACTGCGCTGCAAACATCCCAATCGCCGCCGATCCACACCCAACCCGCATCAATTTTTCGACGTCATCATCAATTACTGGCGCCCGACCTGCCTGCACAATCACAACAGCACCATCGTCAATTGTTATCTCAACCGGCTCACAATTGCACAAAGCCAACAAAGCATCACAAGTCACGCGACCTTCTTTTTTCGACCCACCAGTAAGGTGACCGACCCCGCCAAGCGATAGCATTTTACTGCCATACTCGGTTGTCATCACATGGCCAATCGCCTCCCCGTCGACGCGCACAATCGCACGTTCTTCACCAATATGACGGTCTGTGTCGATCTTCACTTTCACACCACAATAGCTGAAAATTCCCTCGGTCACGACAGTCACCATATCCACGCCGCGCGTTTCAGCTGAAATAATAAACGGCGCAGGTTTGTAATCGGGGTACGTCGTGCCAGCACCAATCGCAGTCACAAAAGGCCGCTGCCCCTGCACGATATCGCCGCTCCATTCTTGGTCCAGATCAGGCCCCATAAACCGCACCGCAGGCCGGCCATTTTCAATCACTGTCAGCGGATCAAGCCGCACCAATTCGCCGCTATGATTGGCATATCGATCACATGCGCCTGACCGCCCCTCGGCGATAAAACACAAAACGGGGCAGGCATCGCACCGAATTTTCTCTGGTCGATCAGTCATGCCCAGCCTCCAATATTGCCGCCCGTAATCGCGCAGGTGTTACCGGAACGCGGTGCATCTGCACGCCCGCCGCACGGTTAATTGCATTGATAAGGGCGGGTGCCGTGGGGATCAAAACATGCTCCCCCAACCCTTTCGCACCAAACGGCCCATGCGCATCAGGCACTTCGACAATCAAAGTTTCAATCGGTGGAACGTCTCCAATGGTCGGGATCAAATAATCATGCAAATTCTCAGTACGCCCTGGTATAAATTCCTCCATCAGAGCCATGCCCAAACCTTGCGCAATTCCTCCGTGAACCTGCCCCTCGACCAGCATCGGGTTCACTGCATGACCCACATCATGGGCAGCTACAAATCCAACGGGCGTTACCGTACCCAGTTCCATATCCACGTCCACAACCGCCAAATGCGCCGCATATCCGAACTGCGCATAGGGTACACCCTGCCCATTTTCATCGAGCGGCTTGGTCGGTGGATCATAACTTTCTTCAGAGCGCAAAACATACCCGTCTGCGTCCGTATCCAAACCCGCCAACGTAATTTCATGCAGTGCCGCGCCATCCGTCACGATCACCACCCCATCACCTGCCGCAATACGCGCTGCCGCGTTTTCGACATTACAACGGCGCAAAATCTCTGCGCGCAGCGCAAGACCAGACAGCCGCGCAGCATTTCCAGACACAAATGTTTGCCGTGACGCGCTGGTTTTGCCGGCATCTGGGGTCACATCGGTGTCCGCGCCAATCAATTCCAGATCATGCACATCAAACCCCAGCGCCTGCGTAAATATCTGAGAAATAACTGTATTTGCGCCCTGCCCGATATCCATCGCCCCTTGGTGCAACACAAATTGGCCATCACGGCGAACGCCCGCTTTAATCGTGGACGGGTTTGGCAGCGACGTATTTCCACATCCGTACCAGCCCGCAGCGATCCCAACACCGCGCCGCACGAAACCACCATTTGCGTTAAATTTATCTGCCTCAATCAGCGCATTTTCCCATGGCTTACGCAGCGCCTCAAAACACGCACCAATCCCGACGCCTTGTTTAAACACTTGCCCACAAACCGTCGCAATTCCGTTTTTCAGCGCATTGCGCACCCGAAATTCCAACGGATCAAGCCGCAGCCTTATCGCCAATTCGTCAAACAACACCTCTTGGGCGATCGCGGCTTGGGGCACACCGAACCCGCGAAATGCCCCGCTTGGCGGGCAGTGCGTATGCACCCCAACAGCCTCGGCACGGTAATCTTTAACGCGATACGGACCCGACGCATGAACAGGCACGCGGTTCGCCACCGTCGGCCCCCAAGACGCATAAGCACCCGTGTTAAACACCCCATCAAAGCGCATCCCAGATAGCATACCATCGGCGTCCGCACCGATCTGCACAGTCATCTTTGCAGGATGCCGTTTCGTGGTCGATTGCATCGATTCCGAGCGCGAATAATTGATCCGCACAGGCCCATTTATCGCCTGCGCAGCCATCGCCAAAAACGGCTGAACGGAAATATCCAGCTTTGATCCAAACCCACCGCCAACACCCGTTGGCACAACACGAATTTGGCTTTGATCCAGCGCCAAGATTTCAGCTAAACTTTCCAAATCCATCACGGGGGCTTGCGTGCAGGCATGCACCTCAACCCGTCCGCCAACGATATTTGCAAACCCCGCTTCTGGCTCGATATAGGCGTGTTCAACGAACCCTGTTTCAAACGTGCCCGCCACCCGAACCGCCGCGCTGTCCAATGCCTTAGCACTGTCCCCGCACTCGACAAACCCCTTGATCATCACGTTGTTTGCCCGCCCCGAATGCAGCTCTGGCGCGCCATTTTTCATCGCAGCTTCAGGCTCCATCACCGCTGGTAATGCGTCCCATGTCACAGGGAAATCACCATCCCTAAACCGCGCCATCACACCTGGCGCGCCAACAACAGCTGCCACCGCCTCACCGCGAAACAGTGTTTCAGCCACCGCAAACACAGGCTGATCTGCAAACGGTGGGATCACGCCAAAACAGTTGCGCCCCTTCACATCCGCTGCCGTTAACACAGCAAAAACCCCGTCTGTATGGGTGCGAAACCCTTCTAAATCACCGAACCGAAACGCCGCACGTGCAAATGGCGAGCGGATCACATGCACCACAGCCACGTCCGCACCAGCGATATCATCGCCAAACAGCTCTCGCCCAGAAACCTTGTCTGCGCCGTCCAAACGACGGATCGACGTGCCCATCGCGCCCGACCCGTTCAACGGTTCAACACCGCCACCCGCAGCCTCCGCTACCGCATCCAAGATTTTACGATACCCCGTGCAGCGACACAAAACACCACCCAACGCATCCTCGATTGAACCCTCGCGGGATCGCATCCAAGCAACGGTCGATACTAACATCCCAGGGGTGCAAATCCCACATTGTGCTGCACCGTGATTTTGAAATGCTTCGCCCAAAGCACGGCCCTCAGCGCTGGCAATCAGGCCCGAGACCGTCTCAACTTTACGCCCCGTTGCCTGTGCGGTTGCCATCAAACACGCACAAACTGGGTCGCCGTCAACCAACACTGTGCAGGCCCCGCAATCTCCTGCGTTACAGCCGATTTTCACGTCCTTGGCACCGCATCTTTCGCGCAAGGACGCAGACAATCGTTCGCCGTTTTCAGCGTCCACCGACACATCAGCGCCGTTCAATGAAAATCTGATCATAGGCACAACCGAGCCATCCATCACGCCTGCTCCATCGCGGCAATTAACGCGCGCTCAATCAACGGAACCACCACATCCAAACGATATTCGCTCGACCCGCGCACATCATCAATCGGCGATAATTCGGATAAATGCACCGGCTTCACGCACCCCCGAACATCGCGCAGATCGCGCAAACCAGCCTCTAGCATCGACAGCCGCTGCGCCACCGGCGAGCACGCGCCAACAGCCACACGGGCCTCAGTAATCGCACCGTCTTCAATGATCAAATACACGGCAATCATCGAGATTGAGATCACCAAATATTTGCGGCTCCCCAGTTTTGAAAACCCCGAAACCCCGTGCCCTGTATAGGGCACATACAGGCTCGCCAAAATCTCACCTCGGCGCAGCGCGGTTTTACGCACACCCAGCAAAAACCTATCCAACGGCACGCGCCGCACACCGTTTGAGCCAACCAACTCCACCTCAGCATTCAACGTCAACAAAGGCGGCACACCGTCCGCCGCTGGGCTGGCATTACACAGATTTCCGGCAACCGTGCCCACGTTCTGAATTTGCACAGATCCAACCTCGCGCGCCGCCGCTTTCAGCCCGTCAAACCCACGCGGAAGATCAGCGCGAATGATATCGCTCCACGTCGCGCCGCCCCCAATGCGCCACCCCGTATCGGTTCGGCTGATCCCAGTAATCTCATCCACTCGGCTGATATCGAGGATCGGGAAATCGGGCAAAACATCGCCATGACTGGGATAAAAATCCGTTCCACCCGCCAAAATCCGCACGTCCTCAATCTGCGCATCGCGCACCGCTTGGCTTAGGGTTGTAGGCTGGAAATACATGGCGTCTCTGGCGGTTATTCGTTTGTACACTAATAAATCGCGAAATCGCAGTTTCTGTCAATCGAAAATCAAGGGTACACTAACGAAAAAGGGCGCCCGATCGGACGCCCTCAAACTCTTATGTTCGGTGGCTTACAGCCCCCATTTCGCCCGTGTCTTATCAAAGAAACCCGAAGCTTTCTTCACTTTGACCCAGTTGTTCACATAGTTGATCCAAACCTGATCTTTCTGCGGCAACAGCATCGCAATTGGCGTGCTCGACGGGGCTTGCGTGTTCGGAACCCGCGTAATCGGGAACTTTGACATCAGCGTCGAACCCTCGATGTTGGACGTGATAAACACATCCGCACGCCCCGAAATCACCTCTTGGTAACCACGCGCAGGCGCTTCGACCACTTTAATATCGCTGTCTGGAAACCAATCGCGCACCATCTTTTCAAACGATGTGCCAAGCGTCGTGGCAACCTTCACGTCCGGCTTGTTGATGCTGTCCATTCCATCAAAATTGGCAACCTTATCCTTGGTTGTGAAAGGATAAATCTCCACTGACAGATAGCTTTCTGAAAAGCCGGCAACCTTCATGCGCGCTGGCGAAACCGATGCCGACCCCGTCACGTGGTACTTGCCCGCAACAACGCCGTTCACCAGCGTTTTCCAATCTGTTGGCACAAATTCAACCTCAACTCCGAGGTCTTTTGCCAACTCTGTCATCACGTCAATATCGAACCCTTTATAGGTGTTCGTGGCTGGGTCCTTGACGGACATCGGGTTCCAATCCCCTGTTGTCCCTACTTTCAAAACCCCAGTATCCAGAATTTCGTTAAGCGCAGATTGCGCCGAAGCAGTGACAGCCATGCCAAAACTAAGAACTGCCGCAGTCGCGGCCGTTTTCCAATGTTTCATGTGTCTTCTCCATTAATATTAAGCCGCTAACTCATTTAGCGCGGCGTTAGTCATTGAATATGGAAACAAATCCCCGCTATGTTCAAGCGAAGTCGTCCCCTTTGGGACGTAGCCCGCAACGCGTGAATGGCGAGAGAATATGACAGAAAACAAGATCGAAATGATCAACGTCAACAAGTGGTTTGGCGATTTTCACGTGCTAAAAGACATAAATTTAACGGTTGCCAGCGGTGATCGCGTGGTGATTTGTGGCCCCTCTGGTTCGGGGAAATCTACGGTCGTGCGATGTATCAACTGGCTTGAACAGCATCAAAAAGGCGTGATCAAGGTTAACGGAACCGAATTAACAAACGATGCCTTTGCCGTTGCCGCCATTCGATCAGAGGTCGGAATGGTCTTTCAACAGTTCAATCTTTTTCCCCATCTTTCGGTGCTCGACAATCTAACGCTTGGCCCGATAAAGGCCCGTGGTCTTTCAAAATCCGAAGCAACAGAACGCGCAATGCACTACCTCGAACGGGTTCGTATTCCTGAACAAGCCAACAAACACCCGGGCCAATTATCAGGTGGCCAACAACAGCGCGTCGCCATCGCGCGATCCCTCACAATGGAACCCCAAGTTCTTTTGTTTGACGAACCTACCTCCGCGCTCGACCCTGAAATGATTTCCGAAGTCCTCGATGTGATGGTCGAATTGGCCGAAGAAGGCATGACCATGGTCGTTGTTACCCACGAAATGGGGTTTGCGCGCAAAGTTGCCGATAAAATGATCTTTATGGACGAAGGCGAAATAGTCGAAGCAGGCCCGCCTTCACAATTCTTCGAGGCACCAAAATCTGCACGCACAAAGAAATTCCTCAGCCAAATCTTGCAACATTAAAGCTGATGATCATGAAAAAGCTCCTCGCCCTCCCGCTACTCCTTCTGCTCACTGGCTGTGGTTCCTCCGATATTTGGGGGTGGTATGTTATCAATCCGAACACCACAAACGGCTGGATCAACATCAAATTTTTGATCAACGGCATGGGCAATACGATCCTCATCTCATTTGTTGCCGCCTTTATTTCCATCACCCTCGGCCTGTTCGTCTGTCTACCGGGCCTGTCAGAACGCCGTTGGTTGCGCATTATCAACCGCATCTACGTTGAATTTGTCCGCTCGATCCCCCTGCTGCCGATGCTGTTTTGGGTGTTTTACGGCCTACCGATTATTTTCAAATCCATGGGCTTCAACGTTCCGATTGATCCTTTTTGGGGAGCGGTCATCACGCTCGCCCTATCGGATTCCGCATTTACCGCAGAAATCTATCGTTCAGGCATCCAATCTATCGCGCGCGGCCAGACCGAAGCCTCGCAAACCATCGGCCTCAATTACTTTCAAACCATGCGATACGTCATCCTGCCCCAAGCAATTCGCCGCATCCTCCCGCCGCTGGCCAATCAATTCATTTACATCGTGAAAATGTCCGCTTTTGCGTCCGTTATCGGTATGCAAGAGCTGACGCGACGCGCCAATGAATTGGTCGTGACCGAATATCGCCCCCTAGAACTTTATTCCTTCCTCATCCTCGAATACCTCGTACTTGTCCTATTTATCAGCGCTGGCGTACGTTTCTTGGAACGCCGCATGGGCGCGGACGAACGCAACTAATATCAAAAAACACTAAGGAGAATGCGCATGAACTGGGAAAGTTTCATGGAGGACACAATCAATGATATCGGCACATTATACAAAGAAATGCCCAACACGATTTCAGGTTTTAACAAAATGGGTGCTGCCGCCAAAAAAGACGGCGCACTTAGTGAAAAAACCAAAGAAATCATGGCGCTTGGCATCGCGATCGCAACACGCTGCGACAGCTGCATCGGTTTTCACGTTAAATCCCTAATCCGTCTTGGCATCACCCGCGAAGAACTTTGTGAAGCGCTTGCAATGGCGACTTATATGGGTGGCGGGCCGTCTTATGCCTATTCTGCCAAGGCGCTCAAAGCCTTCGACACGTTTTCAAAATAGGGTCAGTTTTAAACCGAGGACGTTTTCACGGTTCTCCCCCCTAAGGCGTTCTCGAACCAAGGTTCATTGAACCTCCATCGTGGATGCTTGTAATCTGCACAATGGTTTCAAGCAGCTTATCTTTGCGCACCGGTTTAGGCAGGAACGCATCCATCCCCGCGTCAAAACACTTCTTTTGATCCTCTTCGGTCACATTCGCCGTAACGGCGACAATCGGGCACCGCCGCAGGCTGTCTTTTCCTCAAATGCGCGAATTTCCCGCGTCGCATCCAATCCATTTTTGATATGCATGCTCAACTCCATCAACACAAAATCCGGACGATTCTCAATGTATTGCGCCACCGCCTGTTAACCATCTTCGGCAAATTCAATGTCATGCCCTGCGCTTTTCAACATGGATTTGATCAACATGCGATTGGTTCTATTGTCTTCAGCCACAAGCAATCGCAATTGAGTCGCCTTGTTCTTTGGCACTTTCGGATCTGTTGAATCTGTTTGGGGCTGCTTATTTGCCTCTGACTTCAACGCAGCATCCACCGAACCCAGCCCTTCAGGTGCGACTTCTTGCGCAGCACTTAACGCCATTGGTTTAGGCCCCTCCGAATTAACCTCAATCTGGCCCACTGGAATCTTTAATTTAAACGTGCTGCCTTCGCCCAGAATAGAACTTACCCTGATCCGCCCTCCCAAAAGAGACGCCAAATTCTTCGCTGTCGCCAATCCCAGACCTGCCCCATCGAAACTGCGCGTGTCACCGTTATCTACTTGATCAAAAGCATCTAAAATTTCAGAAACTTTGCCTTTGGGAATACCAACACCGGTGTCCACCACGCTGATTTGTAACCAGTTATCATCGCTCAATCGCGCCTTGATCAAAATATGCCCCTCGCTGGTAAATTTCACAGCGTTGCTTACTAATTTGTGCAAAACCGACGCATCTGTACGTACGGCACCCTGTGCATTCTGCGATATTTCGTGCATCAAAATTACATTTTTGTCGTCAGCATCCTTGAGATGTTGTGTCATGATCGCACGAATTATGTCTCTTACCAGCACCTCTTCTAACTGGGTTTGGATCATCCCAGTTTGCGCTCCGGCCATCGTCAAAACATTATCGACCAATTCCATCAAACGTTTGGCAGACGTGTCCATTATCGCTAGGGCTTCGCTTTGCGTTTCGCTCACAGCAGTTTCGCGCAAAATCTCCATTCCACCCAATATACCGTTCGCAGGCGTGCGCAGTTCGTGGCTCATTCGCGATAAAAACGCTGCTTTTTCACGGTCTGCTGCTTCTGCGCCAACCAATGCCAAACTCAACTGCTTCTCGCGCGCAATCAAATCCGTAGCATCCCTTTCCACTGCAATAAATGCCTTCACTTTGCCATCGTTACCAATCACTGGGGTTTGGTGTGTCTCTACCCAAATTGCTCGCCCATCGCGTGTTTTGTTCAAAATGCGCAACCTAACGGCTTCTTTTTTCTCCACAGCGGCCATCAATTTTGCAACAGCCTCTTTTGGCGCGTCCGGATGGCTCAAAAACGTGCTCGGATTTCTACCTAGAGCAAACTCAGCAGTATACCCGGTTGAATTGGTAAACTGTTGATTAATTCATATAATATTCAAATTTGCATCCATCAACAACACCCCCTCAGAGGCATATTTCGCCACCAAAGCAAGCCGCTCCGCCTCCTCTGAACGCACGATCAATTCCCGCTCTGCAAGATGGGTTCTCGTCTCACGGCGTGCCAAATGGGTGAACATTTTCCAAAGCATCAACCCCATTAAGAACATCGCTATGGAATCAATCCAAAGAACCGCAACGCCGATGTCGCCCCAGACCAAAACAGAAAATCCAAAACTGCTTAGAACGCATAATCGGGCACGATTGGATTCCGGATGATAATGCGCCACTAACATGGAGTTGATTACCGCCCTCAACAACAGCGTCCATGCGATCATTCGCAATTCGTCGGATTGGATTCCTGCCAAGAAAATACTGGCCCCAATCCCCAATGCCTGCGTTATACTCGCCAGCAAAATACCACACCCTGCCGCGTCCAAATGGAATTCAACGCGCGCGATCCAACGCCGCAACACCCAACACTCCAACAGCTCCAAAGGCAACGCGATGGTAACAATTACCAGCGCAAGGTAGGGCGATAATACAAGCGCCGTGAACAATGACATAATCACGATCACACTACAGCGCAGTCTAATCATGTTACTGCGCCCAACCGCATAACGGCGCAACATCCCTGCAGGCGCAAAAGCCACATCAAAAGATTTTATGTTATTAAACCTATTTTTGGTGTGTTTTTTCAAAACGCGGCCATCCAAAACATGATGTTTCGCACACACTAGATTGGCAGTCTTAACAAAACCTGTACCGCAGGTTTTTTTTAACTTTCAGAAACGCCCGCTTGCGCAAATGTCGCCATGCCTGAATGGCACGCCAGCGCAGCCTTCATCACCCCAATCGCCAAGGCCCCACCAGACCCTTCGCCAAGACGCAATCCAAGCGACAAAATCGGCTCTTTGCCAAGCGTCTTTAGAACACGCCCATGCGCAGCCTCGTGCGATTGATGCCCAGCGATTGCATGATCGAGCGCGCCCTTACAAGTCGCCTCCAGACAAGCTACAGCCGCTGTACAAATAAACCCGTCAATCACCACCGGAATACGGTGATGCCGCGCGCCTGCAACCGCGCCCGCCATCGCTGCCAATTCGCGCCCGCCCAAACAACGCAACGCCTGCAAACCATTTTTGCCCGCCGTCGGATTTGCGGCCAAACCTTCGCGTACAACCTGCGCCTTTAACGCCAAACCTGCGTCATCCACACCCGTTCCACGACCAACCCAATCCTCGGCCTCGCCGCCAAACAATGCGTGGCAAATCGCCGCTCCAGACGTTGTGTTCCCAATGCCCATTTCACCCACCACCAGCAAATCCGCCTCTGGATTTACCGCATTCCAACCCGCCAATAACGCTGCCACAACTTCGGCCTCATCCATCGCTGGCCCAGCCGTGAAATCAGCCGTGGGGTTATCCAGCTCCAGCGCAATCACATCCAGCGTCGCCCCAAAGGTTTCGCACAACTGGTTAATCGCCGCGCCACCGTGTTGGAAATTCATCACCATTTGCGCGGTTACTTCCGCCGGAAACGCCGAAACGCCCCGCGCTGCGATCCCGTGGTTTCCCGCAAAAACAACCACTTGCGGCGCTCACACACGCGGTGCCGCTTCGCCGCGCCAACCTGCATACCAAATCGCGATATCTTCTAGCCGACCCAGCGCACCAGGGGGTTTCGTCAACTGGTCGTTGCGCTCTTGCGCCGCGTCCAACGCCGTGGCGTCTGGCCCAGTTGCGGCCTTAAGATTAGCTTCAAACTCGGCCAAGCTGGCAAACGGTTGTGTCATGCAAATCGTCCTTTTTCGCGCGGAAATCATACGCGTAACTGCGTCATTGTACCCCTTCGTCTTTAGCCATAAATTTAGCGCAGGGAAATCGGATTCGCGAAGGTATATACGCTATGAACGACACGTCAAAAAACTGGCTCACAAACCTAGATCTAACCCCAATGGACATCCCCGCCGCGTTTACCCTGCTCACGCGCTTCCCCCTCCCCGTGGATCACGCCAAAACGGGCGAACGTGCGGCACACGCCGCTTGGGCCTACCCGCTTGTTGGCGCAATCCTCGGCCTGATCGCGGGCACAATCGCGCTCACGCTCGCGACCATCGGTGTGCAAACAGGCATCGCCGCCGCCATCGCAATTGGCGCATTGATGTTGTTCACAGGGGCGCTGCACGAAGACGGCCTGTCTGATTGCGCCGACGGATTGGGCGGGGGCACCACCATTAAACGCCGCCTCGAAATCATGAAAGACAGCCGGATCGGCGCTTACGGCGCAGCGGCCCTTAGCGCAATAATCCTCGCGCGTTGGTCAGGTTACGACGCCGTCATCACCGTCGATTGGTTTTGGGCGTTTATCGCAGTGGGGGCCGCCTCGCGCCTCCCGATGGTGTTGATCATGTACGGTATGCCGCTCGCGCGTCCCGATGGATTGGCTGCCACGGTCGGCCTTGTCACCGCGCCAATCGTCCTCATCGCTACGCTCCTCACACTCATTATTTGTGTGCTCAGCATCGGCCTGCTCGCCGTTCCAATGACCCTAATTTCAGTATTCTCCTGCCTGCCGCTCTGCTGGCTCGCGTGGCGTCGCATCGAAGGCTACACAGGCGATATCCTTGGCGGCTGCCAACAAATTGCAGAAGTCGCAGCCCTAGCCACCCTAACAACGATACTGTGAACCTTGCGGAGGAGTTAACCCTCAGAAGCCGCCTCAAGCGCGAGCGGAAATTGCAGCTCAAACAGCGATAAATCCGCCTTTTGCCCAACCGACACCCGAATGCACCGATTTTGCGGCTCCACGAACGGCATTCGCACAAAAATATCCCGTGCAATCAACTGATCCAACACCGACCTAGCAAACGCCGCATCTTGCCCACAATCAATCGCCACAAAATTCGTAGCCGAGGGCACAACACTCAACCCCTGTTCGCCTACAATCATCTCAATCCTCTTGCGCCCAATCTCAACCGCTTTGATCGTCTCGCGCAGATAATTTTGATCCTTCAATGCCGCAAACGCGCCCGCCTGACTGATCCGACACATGCCAAAATGATTGCGGATTTTGTTGAAACTATTGATCACCTCTTCATGCCCGATCGCATACCCAACCCGCGCGCCCGCCATACCATAAGCCTTTGAAAACGTGCGCATTCGAATGACCCGTTTGTCATCAATATCCAAATCAGGCGCACTGCCTTTGGGTGCAAATTCCACATACGCCTCGTCCAAAATGAACAGACAATCATCAGGCACATTCTCAATCGCCGCTTTAATAACTTCTGCGCAATGAACCGTCCCCATCGGATTGTCAGGATTGGCCAGATACACCAACCGCGCGCCCACTTCGGCGGCCTTTTCCATCAACGCCACAGGGTCTTCATAATCGCCATTATATGGCACCGTAACCAGCTCGCCGCCATACCCCGAAACGTGGAAATTGAACGTCGGGTACGCCCCTTGTGACGTCACAACCTTCACACCTGGTTCCACCATCATACGGCACAAATACCCCAGCAATCCGTCGATCCCTTCACCGACCACGATATTTTCCACACCCACAGGATGATGTGCGCTAAGCGCTTGTTTCAAATGGAAATTTTCGGGATCTCCGTATTGCCAAACCGCACTTGCCGCATCTGCCATCGCCGCAATCGCAACCGGGCTTGGCCCGAACACGTTTTCAGTGGCCCCCAACCGCGCCGAAAACACACCCCCACGCGCGCGCTCTTGCGTTTCTGGCCCGACAAAAGGCACCGTTGCAGGCAAACTCGCCACCAAATCCGTATACACAGGTCCGCTCATGGCGCTCTCCTCAAATCCCGTTTCATCCAATAGATCATTAACGTCGATCCACCTCAACCCCTTGAAAACACGCCCCTCCGTCCCCATCTATATCTTAACAACAGGAGGGCTCATTATGCTCACACGTCGTACATTTCTTGCGTCTAGTGCTGCTGCTGCATCCATTCGCGCAGTGCCACAGATCACCAAAACCAAATCCGCACGGCACATCCTAACGCTAGTCTATGACAAAGCATTGGGCGGCCTTCGCGCAGTCGACAGGCTGGTTCGTTAGCACCCGCTTCCTTATCCACAAACAATGTAAAAAAGGTTGTCAAAATTTCTTAATTTTTTTCATAATCTCAAAAACTTACACTAATTTGTTACTTACTTTCCCTCAAAGCAAATCAAACAACGCATACCATATAGTGTGTCACCAACTGCTAGGAGGCACAAAATGACACCGATTAAGTCGACTGATTATTTGAACAAAGCAAATCGATTGCACCGTCCTAAAACCGTCGTTGATTTGAGTGAACACACTATGGATCACGCAGCGCCTACGGAAAACGGGCGGAAAATCTTAACGCTTCGGTTCGACCCGCGTTCTGGCGCGTTGATCCCACGCGATCCAAACTTAGACTAGAAATACCTGTTGGGGCTTGCCTGCCCCAACCTGCCTCGGCTGCAAAACTGCTCGCAGCCCACTTAGCCCCGACTTTATGTCGGGGCACTTTTACCGACATCTTGTCGGGGCCTTTTTTATCCCAGCGCAGCAACCCGATCAAACGCCGCCTGCAACGTGCCTAACTCTACGCACACCGCGTTCATCCGATCACGGTTCTCCGCTACGACAGCTTCGGGCGCATTGGCCACAAACTTCTCATTTGCCAACTTACCTTTCAGACCGCCAATTTCCTTGGCCAGCTTATCCATACCCTTTTGCAAACGGGATTTTTCTTCCTCGATATCAATGATATCCGCCAACGGGAGGCAGAACGAACCACCCTCAACAGCCATCGTAACAGCCCCTTTTGGTGCCTCAACAGCCTCGGACAATTCTTCGATCCGACCCAGACGCATGATCATCGGCAGGTTGCGTTCCATCGCGCCTTTGCCAGCAGCGTCCAACTCCAACTGAACCATCGGAATTTTCGCACCTGCATTCACCCGCATTTCCGTGCGCACAGACCGGATTTGCTCAATCAACGCGACAACCCAGTTCATCTCGCGGTCCGCTGCATCATCCACCAATTCACTGCCATACGTCGGCCAATCCGCGTGGATCAACATTTTCTGGCGCTCTGCAATATCACCCCACAGCTGTTCGGTGATGAACGGCATAATCGGATGCAACAGAATCAAACACTGGTCCAAAACCCAAGACAACGTCGCCTTGGTTTCTGCCACGGCCACCGCATCTTCGCCTTGCAACAACGGCTTGGACAACTCCACATACCAGTCGCAAACCTTGCCCCAAACAAACGCATACAGCCCGTTTGCCGCATCATTAAACCGATACTGAGTCAGCGCCGTGTCAACAACCTCGCGCACCTTCGCCGTTTCGCCAACGATCCATTTGTTCAACGTCTGCTCAACGCTTGCAGGATCGAACCCCTCAACAGGCGAGGCTTCATTAAACTCTGCAAACCGCGCCGCATTCCACAGCTTGGTGCCAAAATTGCGATTCCCTTTCACACGATCCGTGGACAATTTCAACGAACCACCCAACGCCGCGATTGAGGTCATGGTAAACCGCAGCGCATCCGCGCCAAACTCGTCGATCAATTCTAACGGGTCCACAACATTGCCCAGCGTCTTGGACATTTTCACGCCCTTCTCGTCGCGCACCAACGCATGCAAGTAGATGGTATCAAAGGGAACTTCCTTCACCACCTCCAACTGCATCATCATCATTCGCGCCACCCAGAAGAACAGAATATCCGCACCCGTGATCAGCGTAGAGGTTGGGAAATACCGCTCCAACTCCTCCGTCTGGTTCGGCCACCCGAGCGTTCCTATTGGCCAAAGGCCAGAAGAGAACCAAGTGTCGAGCACGTCTGGGTCGCGGGTCAAAGTAACTTTCTCAATTTTGGTCAAGTCATCATTCAACACAACAACATGCGCTGACAAAGAGCTATCTACCAAAACTTGAACATCACTACCGTAGTATGCCATCGCTAATTTTTGAGCTTCATCTTGGGACGGTGCACAAAATGCTTGGTAATTATTCTTGTAGTATTCAATTGACGCAAACGTATCGGCTGGAAGATCATGTATTTTCGGCCCATACCAAACTGGAATCTGATGCCCCCACCACAGCTGGCGTGAAATACACCACGGCTCGATGTTCTCCATCCAATGGTTGTAAACCTTCTTGTCCCGCTCTGGCAGAATGCGAACCGTCGGCTCTTTGTCCGCCGTCCCGTTCACCGCTTCCAACGCAGGTTTCGCCAGCTTTTTGGCATCCACATACCACTGATCCGTCAGCATCGGTTCCATCACAACCTTAGATCGATCACAAAACGGCTGCATGATCTTTTTGTCTTCAACTTCGATCATCAAACCTTCAGCGTCGATATCCGCGATCACCGCTTTACGCGCCTCAAACCGATCCATCCCACGATAGGCATCTGGCACCAGATTGACCTGCTCAACCTCAGCCTCAGAAAATTCCGCGCCCTCTGCAATCGCCTTGGCCTGCGCAGCCGCATCTGCATAGGGGCCACCATCATCGCGCATCTGCGCGCGCGTATCCATCAAACGATACAGCGGAATGTTGTTCCGTTTGGCCACGCCATAATCATTTGCGTCATGCGCACCCGTGATTTTCACCGCACCAGACCCAAAGTCAGGATCAGGATAATCGTCAGTAATAATCGGGATCAAACGACGGTGCTCTTTCGGCCCCACAGGAATTTCGCACAGCTTGCCAACCAGCGCGCCGTAACGTTCGTCTTTGGTGTGAACCGCAACCGCGCCGTCCCCCAACATGGTTTCAGGCCGCGTTGTCGCAATAGAAATGTAATCCCGCGTCTCGCGCAGGGTCTCATTCCCATCCTCGTCTTTTTCAACGTATTCGTACGTCGCACCACCCGCCAGCGGGTACTTAAAGTGCCACATATGCCCGTCGATCTCGATGTTCTCAACTTCCAGATCAGAAATCGCCGTCTCAAAATGCGGGTCCCAGTTTACCAGCCGTTTGCCACGATAAATTAGGCCCTTGTTGTACAGATCCACAAAAACCTTCAGCACCGCGTCATGGAAATTTTCATCCATCGTGAACGCATTGCGTTCCCAATCACACGACGCACCGAGCCGTTTCAGCTGGGAAATAATCGTCCCGCCTTTTTCCTCTTTCCATTCCCAAACTCGCGCCAGAAACGCGTCGCGTCCCATCTCGGCTCGGGTCGGAAACTGATCCGCCGCCAGTTGTTTTTCCACCTGCAACTGCGTCGCGATCCCTGCGTGATCCTGCCCCGGTTGCCACAGCGTGTCGAACCCGCGCATCCGATGCCAGCGGATCAAAATATCCTGCAACGTGTTGTTAAACGCATGGCCAACATGCAACGCACCCGTCACATTTGGCGGTGGGATCATGATCGTAAAACTCTCGTCGCGCGATTTATTCGCACCCGCCCGAAACGCGCCAGCATCCTCCCATTTCTTAAAAATGGCAGCTTCGCCAGCGGCGGCATCGAAATTCTTTTCCATCGGCATATCGGATGATCCTTGTGATCGTGTTTCGGCTCTCTAGCTTCATCTATCCAATGGTGATAAAAAGAGAAAGACAAAGACCCAACTTTTATTATCCGAGGCCATCAATTTCACGCCCCGCCACCACAAGACCAAGCCTGCCACCGCTCAGCATCTGAAAGCTTTTTTTTCAAATCAGGCGGCCGCTGGGTTATAATTCTCGGCATAATTTTACCCATAGCAATGGGAACCAGCCTCATTTCCTTGCGCAAGGCCGATCAATTTCGCAGCCAAGGCGTACAGATTGATGCCACAATCCAAAAAAAATGGCGCGTAGAAAAAAAACCAAAAGCGACAGCGACACGACCTACAGATATTGGATAAAACTGTCTTATCAGGCCGGTCAAAAACGGTATCTTGCCGATACAAAAATTAAAAAACGCATTTACCGCAAACTTCGCACAGGCAACATCCTCCGAATTCTGTACCTTCCAAATGCCCCCCATAAAATCGAGGCTCCCATCCGTTCCAAGCGCACCAAAGGGCGAACGATCCAAATCATCTCGGGAATATTGGGCGCGGCCTGGCTCGGCTTGCTTTGGATTGTTGGGCGCTGGACAGTATTTGCCGTGGCTGCGCGGCGCAAAGGACGCCAGCTTTTTGCAAAATCACAGGGATCAACCGTTCCAACTATTTCATAAACGACGAACACTTTTATCATCTGGCTTGGATCGACGACCTAGGAAATATCGGCAACAGCTTTAGCGCGCCACAGGACAAATTTGGTAAATACAAAACTGGCGATGAAATCATTGTCTTTGCTTTGAATGGCGAAACCTACTGGCGGCGCGATATCGGTGACCGCGCACCGCGCCTGTCTCCAATTCCGCGATCAGGGCAAAAACGTCTTAAACGCTGAACAATCGTCCTGGCCCTTCCACTTCCAGCCCTGCCAAATGCGCCATGTGCCACGCCAGCGCAGAGTTGCTTGAAATCACGGGCTTACCAATTGAGGCCTCGGCCTGTTCGATAATCCCAAAAGCGCGCAAATTGGTGCAAGATGTGAAAACCACATCGCAATCGCTTTCGCCCAGCTTTTTGATCGCATCGAGCGTCGATTTTTCGGTAATCCGCGCCACAACGCTATCGCGAATTTCTTCATACGACAGGAATTCCGCAATCTCGAACCCTTCACGTTCCAAAACGCCACGCATCATCGCAGACACTTCGGCAACATAGGGTGTCAAAAATCCAATTTTATTTGCTTTCAATGCCTTACACGCGGCAATCACAGCGGTAATCGGGTTTGTCACGGGCGTATCTGGATGCACGCCGTTCACCAATTCTGCAATTCGATCCGCTCCAATTACCGTGGCCCCAGACGTGCAGCCATAACCAATCGCCCCGAGATTCATGTCTTTGGCCAGCAGGCCAGCCGACGCTGGTAAATCCTGTTCCATCCGACCCAGCGTTTCTGGCGTTACCTCTTCTTCAAACGCGATGCGACTGTGATAAAGCGGCACGCGGCTTGGCGTAAAAACGCTCGCCAGTTCTGGCTCAATCGTCTTGTCCGTTGATAAAACAATCAGCCCAAGCACCGTTTGCCCGCCATAACCTTGATCCGTTTCAAACGCTTGCGCCATCAGATTACCTCAATGTCTCGTTTCACCCGTGTCGTGAGCATTTCTGGTGCCCCGTCAGTGATCAAAATATTTTCTTCCACCACCATCATCCGATTATCATCAATCATCAAGGACGGCTCCAGCGTCATAACCATGCCCACCTGTAAAACTGTGTGATCATGCGCAGCAATCGACGGCCATTCCGTCAGTTGCATCCCCAAGCCGTGGCCGATCCGCCCCACATCCGAACCATCGCCCAAACCCTTTGCCATTTTCGCAAACAATTCGGAACAGCTCACACCTGCGCGCGCGGCCTCAAACCCAGCCTCGGTCACATCCCACAACCGATGATGGGCATCGACGGCTTCTGGCAACGCGCGACCAATCGCAAAATTGCGGTCAAAATCGCAGAAATACCCCTGCAAAGTTGATCCCGTATCCAGCATCAAAACATCGCCCTCTTGCAACGGCATTTGATCGGGTGGCGAAATCACGTCGCCGTAGCCACCACGTCCCGCGCCGCCAACCAGATAAGGAACCTCCTCGGCCCCTTCCTCCAACAGCGTGATCTTAAATTTTCGAAACACCTCGGCCAACGGATCGCCCGTGTTCGCGACATCTGCAACCCGCGCAAATGCGTTCGATCCAATCGCACAAATCTTGCGAAGAATGGCGACTTCCGCAGCCGATTTCACGGTCCGCAAGCCTTTGATAAGAATTGAGCAATCTTCAAACCGCCCTGAAATTTTCGCCTCAACAGCGCGAAAATCCGTCAGGCTCATGCGCAAACTGGCTTCTTCGCCCATCGGCACGCCAATGCGGTCAAACCCAGCCAGCGCATCAATCAACAAGCTAACGCCCTCATCGCTGCCACGCGGACTTGGCCAAGCACGAATATCGTTCACCCACATCCGCCCCATCAAATCCGCGCCAATAGACGGGATCACCGCAATAATCTCGCCAGATTGGGGCACGATCACAAACCACGGGCGCGTCGGGCTTTGCCAAAACAGCGACCGAAACCCTGTGAAATACCGCACCTCTGCTTCGGTGTTCAACAGCAGCGCATCGAGCCCCACCGCGCCCATCGCACGTTGCGCTCGTTCCAGCCGTTCCTCAAATTCCGAGGTCGGGAAATCAGTCATCCGATGGACCTTCGGACAGTACCAACAACACCCGCGCGTCTGGCCCAAGATCATCTGCCTGCGCAACAAGTGCCGCAAAACCAGCCCCACCAGACGGCGAGGTCGCCAAATCATACGCCTCTAATCGTGCAATTTCCGCCGCAACATAATCATCATCCAAAGTCAAAAATGTATCCGCGTCTCGCGCCAATGCTTTCAGCGCCAAATGGGATGGCTCTTTGCAATCCAATCGCCCCATATTTGATGTCGGCCCAACCGTTAACGCAGGTTTTCCCTGCTCAATGCTCGCCTGCAATGCGGGCGCGGCCGTTGGTTCCACCACAGTAATAATGGGCGCATCGCCCCATGCTTTTCGCGCAGCAACGCCAACCGCAGACGCCAACCCACCGACGCCCGCTTGCAAATAAATGTGGCTCGGTGCGTCGCCGTATTGATCAATCATCTCTTCGCACAGCGCCAAATACCCTTCCATGATATCGCGCCCAGAGGTGTCCTCGACCCATGTGCTGTCAGACAACAACTGCCAACCATTGTCTTTCGCGGCGTCCATCGCGGCGGCCATGCTGGCCTCGTAATCATCGCCGGCAATAACAACGTCGGCCCCCATCGCACGCAATCGATCAGCAAACCCAGCGGGCACATGCACGGACAGATAAATCATGGCTTTTGCGCCAAAAATATTCGCTCCAGCCGCCACAGACAAGCCGTGGTTTCCCGCACTTGAGGTCACAAATGTCGTGCCATTCAATGCCGTTGCAGCAATCGCTGGATCAGAAACTGCTTCACCAATTTTCTGATACGCCGCTTTGGCAATCGAAAACGCAGCGCCCAACGCCTTAAAACTGCCCAGCCCCATGCGGCCACGTTCGTCTTTGATGTGAACAGATTGAACGCCAAGGTCTGCTGCCAAATCAGGGACAGACACCAAGGGCGTTTCAGCATGTGCAGGACAATGCGTCAAAAGGGACACAACGAGGCTGGCATCAGCGGTAATCTCGCCTCCTGCCAAACCGACTTGCGCAGGCATACCAATGCCGCGCAGGGGATTTTGGATACATTTCATGGCTAGCATTAACAGCGATTCGGGCCCCTAAAACCAGCCCTTTTCCGACATGCCAAACCCAAGCACGTCGCAAACGCATCTTCAGCTTATTGTGTTAGGCAACGTTCTTTGCGCCAATCACATCCTTAGGGATCGCATCCAGCTTTTTCTGCACCAATTCCAGAATGGTTTCGCCAACCCGCATCCCAGCATTCCCGTGCTCGATCCGCTTGAAAAATGCAGCTGCTCCGTTAAGCAGTTCTTGGTCCTGCGCCGTTCGCGCAATACTGGCCACAAATTGCGCACAATATTCAACCTGCCCCATATCTTTTTGCGGCAATACTTCGGCTAGAACGTCGCGGATATGATCCAAGTCATCGACCAATGCTTGTTGATCCAGTTCCGGCTGCTCGCTCACAATGCTCGGCGCGAACCCTGGCATTGTTGTGTTGCCTTTGATCGATGCAATGATTGCATCTTGAAATTGCGCTATGTTTCCAATGGGTTTGGCAAAAAGCCATTGGCCCCGGCAGCCATCACATCAGATCAGGTTTCCTCGTTCACGCTTCCACTAATCGCAAGGGTCACAAAATCTTGGCCATGCAGCTCTGCAATCAAATCGACGCCTGATCCATCGGGCAGACCAACATCCACAATCACCAAATCGGGGCGGTACATCGCCAAATGTTTATGGGCCAAGCGCACACAATCGGCCCATCACAATCGCGCACCAGTGCGCATTGTCATCAATCGCACCGCTTCAGAACAGAACCGACTGTCCTCGATCAGCAAAATTGTGATACCCAACAGCGGGCGTCGTTTCGATATAGGTGCAGAAAATGGATCTTGTTCGATTGGCATAACATGATTCCTTGAACAGACATTAGACCCCCATGCAATGCCACCAAACTTAACATGGTACTAAGATCGTCCAATTAATCGAGATTTTCCTAAAACTCTTTTTAATTAGGCACTGTCACGCTTTGTCGCGTTGCCAAAGTGCCCGCGCCACCCCATATCAAGGAAAACTCAGCCAAAGGAGCCGTTCCATGATTGGACGCTTGAACCACGTTGCCATCGCCGTTCCCGATCTGGATGTCGCCATCGCGCAATACCGCGATACGCTTGGCGCGCATGTGAACCCACCCCAAGACGAACCCGATCACGGCGTAACTGTGGTGTTTATCGAACTGCCAAACACCAAGATCGAATTGCTGCATCCCCTTGGCGAAAACTCTCCGATCCAAGGGTTTCTGGATAAAAACCCATCGGGCGGCATTCACCACATCTGTTACGAAGTGGACGATATCATCGCCGCGCGCGACAAATTACAGGCCACAGGCGCGCGGGTTTTAGGCACAGGCGAGCCGAAAATCGGTGCGCATGGCAAACCCGTTTTGTTCCTGCACCCCAAAGACTTCACAGGAACGCTGGTTGAATTGGAGCAAGTGTAATGACTATCGGTGCCGCAATTGTTTTGTTCGCAGTAGTCTGGTTTATGGTCCTGTTTATCGTGCTGCCATTGTATCAACCCAGCCAAAAAGAATCCGGCGACGTTGTGCCGGGCACCTCACCCTCTGCACCCGCAAACCCGCAACTTGGCAAACGCGCGTTGATTGTAACAGGTGTGTCGATCGTGATTTGGGCAGGGCTGGTTTACGTGATCAAAACAGGCGTGATCCCCATCGAATCGCTAAACATTCTAAAATCGATCGAATCCTAATCTTGTTTCAACAACGCCAGCGCGGCGGCGTGTATCCACGCATCCCCTGCGGCAATAACCTGCCCACCCCTGTGGGCTGGCCCGCCGTTCCAATCGGTGACAATCCCGCCAGCCGCCTGCACAACGGCAATTGGCCCCTGAATATCATAGGCGTTTAAACCCGCCTCAATCACCAAATCCACTTGCCCTGCTGCCAACAACCCATAGGCATAGCAATCCGTTCCATAGCGCGTCAAACGCACTTGGTCGCGCACTCGCTCAAACGCCAACCGCTCGTCAATTGTTCCAACCTCTGGAAATGTGCTAAACAACGTCGCCTCGGCCAGCGTCGCACACCGCCGCACCCTTAATGCATTCACCTCACCGCCGCGCTGCCACTCGGCCCCCGTCGGCGTGCCGATAAACCGCTCACCTGTAAACGGCTGGTCAATCATACCAATTTGCGGCCCACTTTCAGGCCCAACAGCGATTAAAACACCCCACGTTGGCGTACCCGAAATAAACCCCCGCGTGCCATCAATCGGGTCCAACACCCAAACCAATCCGCTTGTTCCCGCGTGCTGGCCGTATTCTTCGCCAAAAACACCGTCATTTGGGCGACGCGTTGCCAAAATCTCGCGCATTGCACGTTCTATCGCGCGATCCGCTACCGTCACAGGGTCGAAATCCTGCGCCAATTTATTCTCTACTTCTTGCCCACCCTTGCGAAAATACTGCAACGCAATGGGGCGCGCCGCATCCATCAAAGCATGCGCCACAACCAAAAGTTCAGATTGCAAAGTTGGGGAAAGATCGGCGTGTTTCATCAGGGGTCAGTCCATCGGTTAAGATCACTTAACCGATATTTCACATCCAGGGCTTGGGATCAATTCGTCGCGGATAAAACCCGTGCCAAATCAAACAGCTTGCACCGTTGGTTTTCTGGAATTGCGTAATAGGACCGCACCAGATCAAGCGCTTCTTTATCCGAAAGCAGATCACCCTGCATCGATTTTGGCGACATAGGCGAGATCACCGTATCTGAATCGGTTTCGTTCGCTGTAAAGCCTTCAAAGAAAAAGCTGACAGGAACGTCCAAGGCTTCGGCGATATCCCATAAACGCGACGCACTTACACGGTTTATACCGGTTTCGTATTTCTGAATTTGCTGGAATTTGATCCCAACCTTCTGGCCCAATTGCTGCTGGGCCACACCCAACATCCAACGACGATGCCGTATTCGTTTTCCGACATAAATATCCACAGGATGTTTCATCGGTTTTTTCCATTTCAGTTGCCAAATCGGCCATTTTTCAGGTGCTAATAGACCCATTCCAAGATTGAACTCTGTGTTTCAAACGGTTAAAAAAAATACAGAGAACCTAGGGAACTAACGCGGTGTATATTCTGCAGACTTTAAATTCTTAATACGAGGGTAACTGAAAACCGCTTCAATCTGAAGCTGATCATTTAACATGTTCTGGATATTTTGAACTATTCGCAAAATTTTCGCATTTTGCAAACATTTTCGCTCATTTCTGGAATCGAAAGTCTCATTATTCGATTTTTGCTGTCATTTTAGAAACAAGTTTAAGATAAACTCAGACAAACACACATGAAGGAAGTCGAAATGCAGGCTATTCAAGTTACCAGTTACGACCAACCGGTCGAATTACGCGACATTGCGATACCAGAAATCGCCCCCGATCAGGTGCTTGTTCGCGTCGCCGCCTGCGCGCTAAATTTTGGCGATTTGCTGCTGGTCAAAGGCACCTATCAGGAAAAACCCGCCCTGCCGTTCACGCTTGGCATGGAATTATCGGGAACTGTCGAAAAAATCGGTGCAGATGTGACCGCGTTATCCGTCGGCGAGCGCATAATTTCCTACACAGGATTTGACGGATTGGCAGAGTTCGCCGCGATCCCAGCCGACATTTGCTTACCGATCCCAGACAGCATGGATATGATCGACGCCGCCGCCTTTCCCGTGGGTTACGGCACCGCACATCTCGCGCTCGATTACCGCGCACGTCTGCAACCAAAAGAACGCCTACTTGTCCTTGGCGCATCGGGTGGCGTTGGTCTCACTGCTGTGGAACTTGGCAAACTTATGGGCGCCGAAGTGATCGCTGTGGCCCGTAACACAGAAAAGTTGGAAGTCGCGCGTCAAGCAGGCGCAGATCACCTAATTAATTCCGAAACCACCGATTTGCGCGAAGCGGTCAAAGCCCTTGGCGGCGCAGATGTTGTGTACGATCCAGTCGGGGGCGATCAATTTACTGCTGCTATGCGCGCCACCAACCCAGATGGCCGCCTCATCCCACTAGGATTTACCTCTGGCAGCGTGCCCCAAATCCCCGCCAACCACCTGCTGGTGAAAAACCTAACGGTGATCGGCTATTATTGGGGCGGCTATACCAAAGTGAATCCAAAAGTCCTCGCCGATAGCCTCGCCACACTGCTAAGCTGGTACGACACAGGCAAAATCAAACCCCACATCAGCCACATCCTCCCCCTCGCCGAAACGCAAAAAGGGCTGGATTTACTACGCACCCGCAAGGCGACAGGCAAGGTTGTGATAAAGGTGGAGTGAGGGAGCCCTAACAGGCGTGATTGGAGTCTAATATGACATTTACAATGAAAAGCGCGGCGCAGATTGACAAACAGTTGCCTTCATTTAGAACAGGGACCGTTCTTGAGATGCAAACAGCAACTTAAACAAAGCACTCAGAGCACGGCTCAAACCATGCGCGGCGCCTCAAATACCCGTGTATCGAATTCGATTAGTTTGACTACTCTTCCAAATAAAGTAGCTGCCCTACATTTTGTACCCGTCCAAAGCAAGCGCCTGCCTTGTATGGCCTAATCTTAGAATTTAGGGCAGCAATTGTTTCCGCGGTAAGGTTTTTTCGTTGCTTATCTGAGCACTCAGGGACTCCTACGGTTAGCGAATAGCCACGCGACACCATGCATCTTGTAAGATATTGCCGCCTCAATCCTGCGTTTGCATCGGTTATTACAACGTTCCCTCCGAATGTGTCGCCGCCGTAACAACTCACAATGCCACCAATATTATTGCAAGTAACTGGAGTGGTATAAACAGGGGTCGTAGAAACCTTATTGTTAGTGGGAACTTGCTGTGTCGAAGCTACTTTACATTCGAACACATCCCTATCTTTCTTCGCAAGACTGGTGTTAGGGCGAAACGCATAATCGAATGTTGTGGCTGGTACACAAGCAACTACTAAACCAATCAAAGAAATAGCGATAGTGAACGTATTAATT
>JASJIO010000172.1:0-17661 GCA_037625035.1 Amylibacter sp. | reverse complement strand
ACAGGGCGCGCTGGCCCTATATCGCCACGAACATAATCACCCCCATGATCATGATGAAGATTGTAACCATGGGGCAGTCTAATGACCATTTTTGACAGCTTTCTTGTTCGCGCAGCGCTTGCGGGCCAAGGCGTGGCACTTGCTGCGGCGCCGCTGGGATGTTTTGTCGTTTGGAGGCGCATGGCCTATTTCGGCGATGCAACGGCGCATGCGGCAATCTTGGGCGTCGCGCTTGCTTTGGCTCTCAACATTTCAGTTATGCTCGATGTTTTTTCGGCCGTGCTTTTGGCGGCGACGCTGGTTTCAACACTTAGTAATCGTGGTTTTGCGATGGATACGCTGCTTGGTGTGATGGCGCATTCTGCTCTGGAAATTGGTCTTGTCGCGGTTTCCTTTTTATCTGGGGTGCGTGTTGATCTTATGGCTTATTTGTTCGGTGATATCCTTGCTGTTCGTAAAACGGATCTTGCCGTTATTTGGGCGGGCGCGATTTTGGTTCTTGCACTGGTTGGATGGCGGTGGTCTGCGCTTCTAACAGCGACCTTGAACACTGATCTGGCGCATGCTTCAGGTATCGATCCCAAACGGGAACAACTGATCTTAGCTGTCACTCTTGCTATTGTGATTGCGGTGGCGATCAAAGTTGTTGGGGTTCTGTTGATTGCATCGCTTTTGGTTATCCCTGCCGCCGCTGCGCGTCCTTTTTCAACAACACCTGAACGTTTGGCCGTGCTGGCGATGGCAGTCGGGGTATTTTCTGCACTCGGTGGGCTTTACCTTGCTTTTCAATTTGATACCCCAAATGGGCCCACAATCGTCTGCCTCGCGACTGGATTTTTCGCCTTGGCAAGTCTGTTCGCATCATTCAATTCAAACACTCGATAAAGATTTGTAAGGAAACAATCATGGCACATATTTGGGTCCGCGCAGAGCAACGTGATTTTGAACAGCGGGTAGGTTTGACCCCCGACGGTGGCGCAAAATTACTTGCAGCAGGGCATAAAGTTACAATTGAAAACAGCAATGTGCGCGCCATACCGCTTGAAGATTACAGGATTGCTGGCTGTTCAATCGAAGCAGAAAACGCTTGGATTGATGCGCCAAATGAAGCAATCATTTTTGGATTGAAAGAGCTGGACGAAGATGGCCCAGATTTAAGCCACCGTCACATAATGTTTGGTCATGCTTACAAAGGTCAAGCTGATGGACCGCAGTTGTTAAATCGTTTCAAGCGGGGCGGTGGTACCCTTTACGATTTGGAATACTTGACCGAATCTAATGGGCGACGTATCGCGGCGTTTGGATACTGGGCAGGTTTTGCGGGCGCTGCTGTCGGCGTTATGGCGTTGGTTGCACAACAGAAAAACACATCACTCGGGGCAATTGGTGTGTATCCATCCAAAGAGGTTCTTTTAGATGAATTGGCAACCAATCTTCGATCTATAACTACAAAAGAAACCAGAATGCCGTCTGCGATCATAATTGGTGCCAAAGGGCGTGTCGGTAAAGGTGCAACTGATCTTTTCAACGCAATCGGTATTCAAACTACGCTTTGGGATATTGATGAAACCAAACATGGTGGGCCGTTTCCAGAAATTCTAGAACACACTTTGTTCTTGAATTGTATCCTTGCAGGCCCACAAGTTCCTATTTTTATCCCAAAATCTGCAATAGAAGATATTCGTAAATTACATGTTATCGCAGATGTTTCTTGTGATCCGACCAGTGTCTATAACCCAATCCCGATCTATGATCACAGCACGACATTCGCATCGCCGTTGGTTCGTGTTGCAAGCGAACCGAACCCACTCGATGTGATGGCCATTGATAATTTGCCTTCGATGCTGCCGGGCGAAAGCAGCCAAGATTACGCCAGCCAGCTTTTGCCTTATCTAATGCAGATCGATGAGATTGGTGCAGGTGTTTGGGGCAGAGCCGAACAAACCTTTGAGCATCATATAAATCAACTTTTTTCGCAAAACACACTGGATTCTCGCTAGACTCTCAGATTACACTCACGGAACTGTGCTCATATTTCGAAGGTCCACATGCGCAATCTTGAACGTCCTGGTCGCTCACCTGTTCACACCCCAAATGGTATGGCGGCAACGTCCCACCCTTTGTCGAGCCAAGTCGCGCTCGATGTGCTTAAGGCTGGTGGAAATGCCATGGATGCAGCCGTCGCCGCTTGCGCGGTACAGTGTGTGGTCGAGCCCGGGTCAACGGGTATTGGAGGTGATAATTTTTGCCTCTTTGCCGCAAACGGCACTGATAAAGTAGTTGGATTTAACGGGTCTGGCAAAGCTCCTGCCGCTGCAACGATTGATCACTTCGAGGCTGCAGGCATTACCAAATTTGATCGCCGCTCGCCGCATTCTGTGACCATTCCGGGGGCCGTCGATGCATGGTCACAGCTTTTGAATGATCATGGTCGGATGTCGTTACAAGAATTGCTCCAACCCGCGATTGGGTATGCTCGCGATGGGTATCCAGTCTCCTCTAGGGTGCATACTGATTGGACTGCAAGCAAAGCCCTTATTGCCGCGGAACAAAGCACTGCGAGCATATTTCTTCCGAACGGAGAGGTTCCAAAGGTCGGTCATATACATCATCAAAAAGTGCTTGCAGTTACCTTGCAAGCTATCGCCGACAACGGACGTGATGCATTTTATTATGGGGATGTCGCTGCAGATATCGTGGAATACTTAAGATCCAAAGGTGGGCTTCACACGCATGATGATTTCGCCAAGACCAAGGGCGAATATGTTACGCCTATTACAACGCAATATCAGGGCCACACTGTGCATGAATGTCCGCCGAACGGGCAGGGGCTGATTGCCCTACTTTTACTAAATGTCATGGGGGGATTTGATGCCGGAACTGACGGGCCAATTACGACGAAACGACTGCACCAAGAACTAGAAGCATGTCGATTGGCGTACCGGGCACGAAACACCTATCTTGCCGATCCCGCTTTTTCGGATGTCCCGATAGAAGAAATTTTATCGGATGAATACGCGGCACGGATGCGGGATCAAATCAATGAAAGCAAAGCAACGATACCGCCTGCTGACATTCCACTAACCCACCATGAAGACACGGTTTACATTTCGGTGGTCGACAAAGATCGCAACGCGGTCAGCTTTATAAATACGTTGTTTCACGGTTGGGGGTCTGGTCTTACTGCGCCAAAATCAGGGGTTGTACTTCAAAACCGTGGACATGGGTTCTCTCTGGAACGGGGGCATCCGAATTGCATTGATGGTGGCAAGCGTCCCCTCCACACGATTATTCCTGGAATGCTGACCAAGAATGGTAAAGCTGTGATGCCATTTGGCGTGATGGGTGGCGAATATCAATCATTTGGCCACATGCAATTTTTAAGCCGCTTTTTCGAGTATGGAATGGATATTCAGCAGGCAATGGACCTTCCGCGCATGATGGTTGATCCCGATTCAGGTGAAGTGGAAATTGAAAGCAGTGTGCCAGAAACTATCCGAAATGAATTGGTGGCGCTCGGACATGAAATTGTTGCCCCAGCGCGTCCTATCGGTGGGTCTCAGGCCATTTTGATTGATTGGGAGCAAGGCGTTTTGACAGGCGGATCGGATCCCAGAAAAGACGGCTGTGCGATCGGATACTGATTCATAGGGGTTTATTGTGGAATCTATCGTAAATTCGACCTTAAACTCAGTGGTAATTTCTGATATCCAATCCCTAATTGGACACTGCTGCGGTGTTCTATCACTTCTAACAAACTGACAGGAAAATCTCATGGACGGATCACCCACTGAAGGCGGCAAGTGCCCAGTTATGCACGGCGCACAAAACGCAACTGGTAGCACGGCAAACCAACATTGGTGGCCAAATGCGCTTAATCTTAAGCCGCTGCACCAAAACTCAGAGAAATCTGATCCACTCAATCCTGATTTTAACTATGCCGATGCCTTCGCAACGCTCGATCTGAAAGCATTGAGCAAAGATCTAACTAATCTGATGACCGATAGCCAACCCTGGTGGCCTGCAGATTACGGCCACTATGGTCCGTTTTTTATTCGCATGGCTTGGCACTCTGCTGGTACTTACCGCGTTGGTGATGGTCGAGGTGGCGCGGGCACGGGTTCGCAACGGTTTGCTCCGCTCAACAGCTGGCCCGATAACGTAAACCTTGATAAAGCGCGTCTTCTTTTGTGGCCGCTAAAGAAAAAATATGGCCAAGCAATTTCTTGGGCCGACCTTTTAATCCTTACGGGTAACGTTGCACTTGAAGCTATGGGGTTCAAAACCGCTGGTTTCGCAGGTGGGCGCGCAGATATTTGGGAGCCAGAAGAAGACATTTACTGGGGTCCAGAAGGTGTTTGGCTCGAAGATGAACGTTACTCAGGTGATCGCGAGCTTGAGGGCAACCTTGGCGCAGTTCAAATGGGTCTGATCTATGTAAACCCAGAAGGTCCAAATGGTAATCCTGATCCAGTGGTCTCGGCGTTTGATATTCGCGACACGTTTGGTCGTATGGCAATGAATGACGAAGAAACTGTGGCGCTGGTAGCCGGTGGTCACACGTTCGGCAAAGCCCACGGTGCGGGTGATCCTGATAAATACGTAGGTCCGGAGCCCGAGGGTGCAGATATCACTGCACAAGGAATGGGGTGGAAATCTTCATTTGGCCCTGGTCACGGGGAACACACAATTTCATCTGGTGTCGAGGGCGCTTGGTCACAAACACCAACGACTTGGGACAATAACTATTTCGACGTTCTGTTCGGATTTGAATGGGAACTGACCAAGTCTCCAGCTGGTGCGCAGCAGTGGACTCCTAAAGGCGGGGCAGGGGCTGGCACTGTTCCAGATGCTCATAATGCCGACAAAAGCTGGGCGCCGATGATGACGACGGCAGACATGGCGTTGCGTGTTGACCCTGCTTATGAGAAAATCTCACGTCGTTTCCATGAAAATCCTGACCAGTTTGCAGAAGCATTTGCAAAGGCTTGGTACAAATTGACTCACCGCGATATGGGGCCAAAAGCCCGTTATCTTGGCCCACTTGTTCCCGCAACAGAAGAGCTTTGGCAGGATCCAGTTCCGGCTTCCAATGGAGCGCCGGCAAACTCAGATATTGAAAATGCTAAGAAAGCCATCGCGGCGTCTGGTTTGTCAGTATCTCAACTCGTGTCTACAGCATGGGCTTCAGCTGCATCTTATCGCGGATCTGATATGCGTGGCGGCGCAAACGGCGCGCGCGTTCGTTTGGACCCTGCCAAGAATTGGGACGTGAACAACCCCGCTGCATTGGCAACTGTGCTCGACGTGTTGGAAGGTATTGCAACTAAATCCGACATGTCTGTTGCAGACACAATCGTGTTGGCAGGTAACCTCGGCGTTGAAATGGCTGCAAAAAACGCAGGCGTATCCGCCAAAGTTCCGTTTACAGGTGGTCGTTCAGACGCGACACAGGATCAGACAGATGTAGAGAGCTATGCTCACTTGGAGCCAAAAGCAGATGGGTTCCGCAACTTTTTCTCAGGCAGATCCTTTGGTAAGCCAGCGGAAATGCTGATCGACAAAGCACAATTGATGACGCTTACTGCGCCAGAAATGACTGTTCTTGTAGGTGGATTGCGGATGCTTGGAGCAAACACGGATGGGTCTAATCATGGTGTGTTCACAAAACAAATCGACGCGCTCAGCAATGACTTTTTCGTTAATCTGTTGGATTTGATGACAGAATGGAAACCCGTAGATGGCGCTGACGATGTGTTTGAAGGCCGTGATCGTACCTCGGGTGATCTAAAATGGACAGCCACTTCAGTGGACCTCATTTTTGGGTCGAATTCTCAACTGCGCGCTTTGGCCGAGGTTTATGCATCGGATGATGCTAAAGAAGCGTTTGTGAGCGATTTCGTGGCGGCCTGGAGCAAAGTTATGAACAACGATCGTTTCGATCTAGCCTAAATTCCAGCACCAACATCTAAAGGCGCCCGATAAAAATGGGGCGCCTTTTTTTGTTTAGTCTTTCTTAACGGCTACTTTGTTTGTCAAAAAAGGAAAGGGGTGGAGGGCCTATGGAATTGTGTAAGGATAATTTTGGAAAGAACTAAAACTCGAAAACGTTCAGTTGGGCGACGCGGGCCTGTGGCCAACACAAAAACGGTCCGAATATCAAGATAACGCTAGCTTTGCCACCCTATCGCACCGCAAACTGTCTTTTCTGGTGATTGAATTAATAGAAACCATGACGCTGCTTTATGTGTTCTTGAGGAGCTAGGAATAAAAATTCTGCTGTCTGAGGCGCGTGAAATTTACGCCGCTGCGGGTGCTAAGGGTCTAGGAGATATCGTTTTTATTGGTAAAGAAATTGTGGAACGGGCGCTAAAGACCGCGCCTAAGTCGACGGATCTGCGCGATATCAATTCGCTGCTTGATCAAATTTTAGAAGAAGGCGCGATGACCTTTCAAGCTGGGTAGGATGCCCAAATGCAGTGATAAAAAACGTGACCGTCTAATCGGGGATTTGAATGCCTGTGTCGAAACGATAAAACTTCAACGGCATTTTGATATCATGCATTTGTTAGGCATACCTGTGGAACCCCAATATATGCTTGCAAATTTGCGCGGCTATACGATGATTAAGACACAGATGATCTGGGGTGATAAACTGATCAATGTTTATGCCAGTCGGCATATGCCAACGGAACAGAGATTCGAAATGATCCGCCTTGGGTTTCGTTTGCTTGGTAACGATTTTGAAAATGGTGTTTTGGGGGTAACGGATACTAATTTCAATTCACCACGGATGTTAGGTATTCCAATGGCGTAAGGTCTTATTGATCTTGCGCAGTACAGCCAAATGCCTGTCAGCACGCCATTTTGTCTTGCAGGCGCGATGGCTCCTATCACTATTGGGTTAGCTTGGTGCTTCATCATGCTGAAGCGATCACCGCAATTGTTTTGGTGCAAATGAAGCGTGGAGGTGCGCTGATCAGTTACGGCGGTTTTGCATTCAACGTTGATATGAAACCTGGATCGCAGCATTTGATACCCCAGGTCACATGAAGCTGCAGATCGGGGCAGGGCGGTTAGATCGTCGTCTTGACCTACCTTGGCGTTCTGGCGCTGGGGCCGCATTCAACCTAGCAGATGCGCAAGGAGCCTTTGAGACCGTCAATGCTTTGTGGATTGGATGATGGCCAATGCGACATTGAATTTACACGTAGCCGGCTGGCCCGAAGGTGAGTTAACCTTTGGGTATGAGAAGTTCATAAACGACATCGAAATTCTGCAAACCATAGCAGAGATGTGTGTCAAACACGAAGGCTGAAAAGCTTCAATCTGTTTGACGCCTTGGCTGAGGTAGAGCTAGGTGACCACTTTTTTGTGACGTAACAGAACATGGAGCGATATGAAACGGCATTTTATGCGCCCATTGTCGCTGATTTGTCTAATTTTGGTAGCTCGTCTGAAAATAGTGCGCCTTCATCTCAAGGCCGCGCCGTCCACGTTTGGGAATTAGCATTGCACGCGTATCGACAGCCCAAAACTGATGCTCAGACCCAAGAAATTCAAGCTCGATTTATTGAAAGTTGAATTAATGCTGGGGCGCTATCACAAGGGACTATCCTGACGCACTAAGACGGAAATTTCGCTCATCAATCCTCGCGTGGTCAAGACGGGTCGGCTGAAACTACGCCATCAATTAAATTTAGGTTTTGCAGCTTTTCTGCCAACGTCGCGCGTGGTGCGATGATCTGTGCCAAGGCATCTTTTTTAAGCGTATGATATTCTCTGACCGCTTCAATAGCTTTTTGCGCTGTGAGGGCACGAAATTGAATGGCCTCTCCTGCACGAAACTGAACCATGCGATCAACGTCTCCTGACACCACGGTCGCGATCTTTGGGTATCCGCCTGTTGTTTGGTGATCTGCTAGCAAAACAGTTGGAACGCCGTCTCCTGATACTTGGACAGAGCCTCGAACGATTGGTTCTGATGGGATGGACAGCGCATTCTTTAACACAAGCTTCGGCCCTTTCAAACGTACGCCCATTCGATCAAATGCATCCGTTATTTGAAATGGTTGGGTACAGAATGTATTCACAGATAGGCGTTCAAAGTGTTGGTCTTGTGGTCCAACGACGACACGTACATCTTGCGATGGGCAAGCGATATTGGGGCAAGGGTAATCACCAACGCGGTTATCTCGCACCTCTGCTTCGATGACTTCAAACTCGGATCCTGCGATCAGTGAACCGCCACCAAAGCCCGACATGGAGTGGGTTGCTGTTGCGCCCAACCATTCATTGACCACAAGGCGACCTGCGAAGGCCAAATAAGCCCAACTTCCCCATGCACCAGCGCGGATTGCTATTTTTTCGCCGTGGCGTACGGTCCGAGCGACCCAGCCCTTGCTCGCGTGATCCGCGCATTTCAGACTGAAACACCCGCCAGCCAAGGCTAGGGTCGTTTCACCAGAAATACACTCCAAAATAATACCGCCAAGCGACACTTCAAT
This sequence comes from Amylibacter sp., assembly GCA_037625035.1. Taxonomy (GTDB): domain Bacteria; phylum Pseudomonadota; class Alphaproteobacteria; order Rhodobacterales; family Rhodobacteraceae; genus Amylibacter. The sequence goes on along the minus strand of JASJIO010000172.1, from coordinate 9,154 downwards.
GCTTGTATTTGTCGCTGCATTCCCAAGCATTACGTTTGCTGCAGCATGGGAAAACCGATCCATTGGCCCCGAGGCAGAGACACCAAACCGTAAATGCCCTATGCGTCCAGCATCCTGAAAAGATACAAGTGGACCTGCAAAAATAACCTTAAAGCGTGCTGTGTTCATGGCATTTGCATTTCTGCCGGCAAATCTTGGCGGTGGACTCGATCAAAAACTACTGTGTCACCCACGTTGAACAAAAAAGGATTGTTGGGGTCATCTTTGATAACTTTGATTGCCGTGCGCCCAATGATCGACCAACCCGTCGGCATTACAACAGTGGTAATCAGGCATTGAGGTCCAGCAATCATAACCTGCCCGGTTGGAATACTGCGTGTGGCCGATGGTTTTCGTGGAACTTGGATTGTTTGAGGAATCCCAGATAAATAAGCAAACCCAGGCGCGAAACCATACATCGAAACACGCAGCTCTGCTGCTACATGCTCTTCGATCACCGCCTCTATTGAAAGCCCAACTGTTTTGGCTACGACGATTAAATCCGGACACAAATCTGCGTCGTAGCAAACAGGAACACGGTGGATTTGCGCACCTGTTTCTTCAGCTTCATTGATTGGAAACAAATCCCGCACAACGGCTTCAACATCATTGTGTGTTGTCGTTAATGGATCAAAAACGATCAAAAGATTCACAAGGGCAGGGACCAATTCCACAACCCCTGTAATATTTGCTTGTGAAATGGCCTTGTCCAGCGCCACAACACGACGGTTTAACGCGTCATCAACCCGCGTACCAAACTCTATCAAAAGTGCGTGATCTGCCACGGGTTTGAACGTTGGAAATTCCATCAGTCGCTCACAAAGCTTTGGATCGATATTCCTGCATCGTTCAGCTTAGCACGTATTTCTTGCGCCATTGCAACGGCACTCGCGCTGTCTCCGTGCACGCAAATTGAATGTGCCGCCAGTGGAATTGGGGCGCCGTCGATAACAGGCATCAGCCCCGTTTCTAGCATTTGCAAAAGCCTATTTGCTGCCTCGTTTGGATCATGGATCATCGCGCCAGCCTGTCCACGCGGCACCAGTTGCCCAGTCGACAAATATCCACGATCCGCAAAAATTTCGGAAAAAACGCGCATCGAACTCGCCTTGGCAGCCTGTTCAACTTGCGTCCCAGAAATCGCTAGAATTGTCAGGGTGTCGTCTAATTCTTTGATGGCTTGAACCATCGATTTCGCCACATCGGCGTCACGTGCGGCCAAATTCGCCAATGCACCGTGCGCTTTAACATAGGACACTTTCGTTCCCACTAGTTTGGCCATGGCTTGCAGCGAACCAATTTGCGGAACAACCATTCGGCCAATTTCGTCAGGGGACATCGGAATTACGCGCCGCCCGAACCCTTCTTTGTCATTGTAGCCTGGGTGGGCCCCTACGATGACACCATTCTCTTTTGCCAACGTAAGAGTTTCAAACATTGTTTCGGGATCACTAGCATGACCACCACAAGCGATGTTTGCGCTTGTGACAAGTGAGAACATTGTCGGATCATCCCCCATTCCCCAGGGGCCAAACCCTTCTCCTAGGTCTGAATTCAAATCAATCTGCTTGGTGGGTTGCGTCATTATCTTTCATTCCTGTTGGCACAGCATTTAATTTATACGCCTCTTATCGTAACGTGCCTTCCTTAGTGGAAGATGGATCGCATATTGCCAAGCGCGAAACCCAAAAACTTACGAACAACGATCCTTGTCGAAAACCAGTTGATCTGGCTAGATGCAATCAAAACCAGTGAAAGACTTGATATGGCAACCGACTATTCTGATCTGCGTGACGCGGTCGCAAAGCTTTGCGCGAAATACCCAGGCAAATACTGGCGGGAATTGGATCGGGATATGACATACCCCACTTCATTCGTCGAAGAATTGACGAAAACTGGGTGGTTGTCTGTTTTGATCCCTGAGGAATTTGGTGGTTCTGGGCTTCCTTTGTCCGCGGCAGCAGCCGTGTTGGAAGAAATGCAAGCACAGGGGTGTAATGGCGGTGCTTGCCATGCACAAATGTACACAATGGGAACATTGTTGCGTCATGGATCAGACGCACAAAAACAAGAATATCTGCCTCAGATTGCGAATGGTGATTTGCGCCTTCAGGCGTTTGGGGTGACCGAACCAACATCGGGGACAGATACGGGTGCGCTTAAAACAACTGCGGTGCGTGATGGCGATGATTTCATAATCAACGGGCAAAAAATTTGGACAAGCCGCGCCGAACATTCTGATTTGATGTTATTGCTTGCCCGCACGACCCCACTTTCTGATGGGATGAAAAAGACCGCTGGCCTGTCGGTTATCCTTGTTGATATGCGCCATGCGCTTGGCAATGGCCTTACCATTCGCCCCATTCGCACAATGATGAACCATGCTACCGCAGAGGTTTTCTTTGATAACCTTCGTGTTCCCGCATCCAATTTGATCGGGGAGGAGGGTAAGGGGTTCAAATACATCCTGACAGGGATGAACGCTGAACGGATTTTGATCGCGGCGGAATGTGTGGGGGACGCCAAATGGTTCATCGAAAAAGCCAGCACTTATGCTAAAGATCGCGAAGTATTTGGTCGCCCGATTGGGCAGAACCAAGGGATTCAATTCCCAATAGCCAAAGCCTACGCCAACATGCGAGCAGCTGAGCTGATGGTTCACGAAGCGATCCGTCTTTACGAGTTGGGCGAAAATCCTGGTGCAGAAGCAAACATGGCCAAAATGCTTGCGGCTGATGCTTCTTTTGAGGCTGCAAATATGTGCATTCAAACGCATGGTGGTTTTGGCTTTGCCGAAGAATACGACATCGAGCGGAAGTTCCGCGAAACACGGTTGTATCAAACTGCGCCGATATCTACGAACCTGATTTTGTCATTTCTAGCTGAACATACCCTAGGTCTACCTCGATCGTATTGATTACTTTAGTGAAAAAGTTGGAAATAATAACCTATTATTTCACTCAGGTATTGAGAAGTCAGAATTTGTCTGTTATCCGATTCCTATCGTGATCAAAGGAGTATCTATCATGTATCGCAATATTTTCGCAGTCGCCTGCGCAACGTCCATACTTGGAACCACAAGCCAAGCTGATGAAATCAATGTGTATTCTTACCGCCAGCCAGAGTTGATCAAGCCGTTATTTGACGCTTTCACTGCTGAAACTGGCGTCGATGTAAATGTATCCTTTTTAAACAAAGGATTGGTGGAGCGGTTACAGGCCGAGGGTGATCGTACCCCCGCCGACATTATTGTTACCGTTGATATTTCCCGTTTGAGCGCTGTTGTTGAAGCTGGTGTTACGCAGCCTGTTAACTCGGATATTATCACCGCAAATATCCCCGCCGAATTTCGTGATCCCGACGGGCAGTGGTTTGGTTTGACCTCGCGCGCACGTATTATCTATGCCTCCAAAGATAGGGTCACAGCGGGCGAGATTACAACCTACGAGGACCTTGCATCTGATAAATGGAAAGGTCGTATTTGCATCCGTTCTGGGACTAACGCCTACAATCTCGCACTTACGTCTGCCGTCATCGCGCATCACGGTGAAGAGGCGGCAAAAGATTGGTTGAAAGGAATCAAATCAAATCTTGCCCGCAAGCCATCTGGTAATGACCGCAGTCAGGTCAAAGCGATTCATGCTGGCGAATGTGATATATCTCTCGGAAATACATATTACATGAAAAAGATGCTCGAAAACGAAGAGCAAGTTGCGTGGGCGGAAAGCGTGCGCATTGTGTTTCCCAAATTTGCAAATGGGGGCACGCACGTAAATTTATCTGGTATGGCACTGACCAAAGTGGCTCCTAACAAAGAAAATGCGATCAAGCTTATGGAATGGCTCACGAGCGATACAGCTCAGCAAATCTATGCGGAACAAAATGGTGAATACCCCCTGAAAACTGGTGCCAAGGCTTCTGCTCTTGTGGAGGGATGGGGGGAGTTTATAGCAGACAACAAGCCATTGATTGAAATTGCGAAATTGCGCCCAACGGCATTGAAAATCACCGAAGAAGTTGGATTTGACGAGTAGTCTGAAAAGCTAAAAAAAGCCCTAAGGATGTATTTCTTTTGGGCTTTTTTCGACTATTTGTTGCACAGATTTCACATAAGGCGGAGTACAGATCTGTTTTCCTTTTGTCACAATTGGCGCGTTGGTTGCTGCATTAGCGGCTTACAAAGACCTTTCAAGTCCCTGGAAGGAGTTGTTAACCTTCTACACGCGTGCCCATGAAATAACACAACGTTGGACTTTACTAACGGATCATTTTGCGCTGAGCGGTGTGTTAGATCGAACACTAATTGAGAGCCACCTGGAGACGATTGATCGGTTGCATGGTGATATTTCCTTTGATGGCGTTACTGCACACGATAGCGACGGCGTTGCTGTAATCAAAAACCTAACTGTTACCTTTCCCAAAGGCGGACTCATTGGAATTGCCGCCCCGAACGATGAAGATCGCCGCGCTATGGCCGAGCTGCTGACCCGTGAGTTGGTCCCATCGTCGGGTACGATTTCGATTGGTGAGAAATACCTTTCTGAAATTCACCAAGATATTATCGCTGCGCGCATAGGGTGGGCGGATTCCAATCCTTAACTTTTTTGCGGGAACGATCCGTGACAATATTTTGATGGCTTTGCGTGCCAATTCCCAAGCTAAGGGCCCGGACGTTGACGAATTGGTTCTGGCGAGATTAGAAGCTGAAAAATCTGGTAACAACGTGAACCTTGTTGAAGATCGCTGGGTGACGCCATCTATTGCCGAATTGGACGATCTTTTTGAAGTGTATAAATGGTGGATTACAATAATCGAAGCAATCGGTGTCCATCGCGACATTTTGCGTCGGAGTATGGTTCTAAAAAATTCCTCCGAAGAAAACCCAAAAATTAGCGGCTGAAATTGTCGACCTTCGGGGCGAAATCGGAGAGACATTGGGCTTACAGTGCCTTACGAATACGGTGGCTCACTTTGATCGATCCACTTATAATTCTGATGTACCCATTCTAAGGAATGTTTTATCTGCATCGTTAAAAACTTCGTTAACCCTACGCCAATTGTCTAATCATCCAGATTTTTTGGAGTTGTTGCGGAATACGGACCTTTAAGAAGATGTATTCGCAGTTGCCCAGTCGCTTGTTGACTTTCTTTTTACAACCTTTGGGAGTGATGGAACCGACCATCCATTGTTTCAAAGAATTAGCATTGATGCCCAAAGTTACGCCCAAACACTGAAAATCAGTAAAGCAGCGAATTTACATGGGATCGACAAGCTACCACATTCTGATTTGGCACTTTTACTTGCGCTTCCTTGTCTAATTGAACCAACCCATGTTGGGGAATTTGTTCCAAAAGAGCTCACGGAAAAAATTGTATCTTTGCGGGTTAGATCTCCAGAATTGTTAATACGTTCTCTCAGTGATGTTTTTCAGACCTTGGAGCAAGATGAGTTTTCAACGGGGTTGTCGCTTTTTGAAAATTTGATTTTTGGAGTAGTAGATAAGAACTCAGCGCACAGATCTATTGAGCTTCATGATGTGGTTATCAATACGCTCGTTAAACAGGGTTATAAATCGTACCTAGCTGGTTCCACATTGATTGAGGAAACTACATTTGGTGGCACAAATCTGCCCCGTAAGATGCTGGAAAATATTGGCTTTGCGCGTGCTGCAATTAAACGTCCCTACATTTTTGTCTTGGATAAGGTCTTAGCTGGGTATGATGACAGTTCGCGGTTTCAAGCCTCCATTCGCCTAAGGCAGGAAATGCCAAATGCGACGATAATTTACCTGGAGGAAGGTTTTAGGCATCCAGAAAACTTTGATGTTTATATGGAGTTAAATCACGGTGGCTATAAATTAGGAACGGGTGTCAGTTCTTTGGATGAAGTCAAAGTTGAAACTGAAACAGACCTTGCGATTAAGTTGCAAGCCTCAGAACAGACTGAGTTTTTTGTAGATTTGAATCGTAAGCAAATGCGTCTTTTGGCGTTTAGTGCGCGTTGGTTCGAAAAATCTGCTGGAGATTGTGTTTACCAAAGGAGAAGGCCCAAGTGATGGCGCTTATCTTATTTAGATGGTGAGGCAGATTTTTATCTGCATGTGCCAGACAAAGACGAACAACACATCCGAACGCTTGGCCCAGGCTTGATGGTTGGGGAATTGGCGTTAATCCTTAGCGAGCCGCGCTCGCTTTCAATGAAAGCTAGAACGAACATCAGTGGCCTACGTATTGGTGGTGAAGAATTTTTAGTCGTGCCTCAGAACGACCCTCAAACGGCATTTAACATGCTGCAAGTCGTCACGCGTTATCTCACTAAAAAAACGGGTTAGTCGCAGACAAGCGTGTCTTCCCAAACCTATTTCCAAGGAGCCGAAATTGGGTCGTTTTTCGGGCTTACATTAAACGGGCTTAATGTTCGAGCTGCAAAAGACTAAAAATTTCCGTCGCTTTGTAATTCTTTTATTCATTCGTTCGGGTTGGATACATCATAGCATGCTGTCCAAATTTGCCGAACCAATTCATTGAACGCTAAAATACGCGCATTAAGGTTAACGGTTTAGGGCCCTGACATGCCCCTGTTCACGCTGGATTGGGGCGGTGTGCACCGCCTATGCCAAGATTTATGTCGTGAAGAAGAATATTTTCTCTTCGCAACGCTGGATGACTGATATAATATTTTGGAGTTATCATGTTTGCTGAAGAGATTGAATTTGAGGCATATCAAAGTTGTTTGCTTCATGAAAAATACAGGAAAGACCAATGCAAGATGTGACGCAACTAAGTGCTTTGGACCTATCATCACAAATTAAATGCGGCGAACTTACTTCAGTTCAGGTGACCGCCGCCTTTCTTGATCGGATTGAGCTATACAATCCGAAAATAAACGCGATTGTAAGCCTGCGGTCACGTGCAGATATTCTTGCTGATGCTAAGAGAGCCGATGAAACGCCACGGCGTGGGTGGTTACATGGTTTACCGTTTGCGATAAAGGATTTGGCAGAAACGAAGGGGATTCGTACAACGCTCGGATCGCCTCTATTTGCAGATTACATTCCAACGCAAGACGCGTTGATGGTCAAACGGATCAAAGGCGCGGGCGCAATTATTATTGGCAAAACCAACACGCCCGAATTTGGGTTAGGGTCCCATACTTTTAATCCGGTTCATGGGGTAACAAGTAACCCGTACGTACGGAACTCATCGGCAGGTGGTTCATCCGGTGGTGCAGCAGCCGCACTTGCAGCACGTCTCGTGCCCATCGCTGATGGATCTGATATGATGGGCAGCTTACGCAACCCAGCTGCCTTTTGTAACGTCTATGGCTTCAGGCCAAGTTGGGGGTTGGTTCCCGATGAACCCGCAGGCGAGATGTACTTTCAGCAACTGGCTACCTCTGGCCCAATGGGGCGTTCGCCTGCTGATATCGCTGCGCTACTGAAAACGATGGCAGGGCCGGACTTTCGTTTACCATATGCGGTTCAATCGCCCGACAATTTGGATGATTTAAGCGGCCCTGTAATTGGCAAACGTATTGGCTGGTTTAGCGATTGGGACGGCTCGTATCCCTGTGAAAGCGGTATTTTGCCTTTGTGTGAAACTGGGTTGTCAACTTTTGAAAAGTTGGGTTGCACGGTTGAACCGCTCAAGGCTCCGTTCGACGCAACAGAGTTATGGTCGGCTTGGATTACTTTACGGTCTTGGGCGAATGCGTGCCGAACTGGCGCGCTTTATGATGATCCCAAAAAACGTGGATTTTTGAAGCCTGCAATGATCTGGGAAATTGAAAAAGGCCGTTCGCTGAGCGCGCAAGATATTTACAATGCTAGTGAAATTCGATCGGCATGGTTTCGCAAAATTGCGGAGCTTTCGACAGATTACGATGCATTTGCTTTACCGTCTGCGCAAGTTTGGCCTTTTCCAAAGGATTGGGTTTTTCCAAAAGAAATCAATTTAACACCAATGGATACATATCATCGTTGGATGGAGGTTGTAATTCCAGTGAGCCTGATTGGATTGCCGTGTTTGGCAATTCCTACGGGGTTTGGCGCCATGGGGCTTCCGATGGGGTTGCAATTATTCGGCTCCAGAGGATCGGATCGTGAAATTTTGACACTTGGCCAAGCGTATCACACGCACCATGATTGGACAGCTACGAAACCCGAAATGTAAGTTCGAGTTAAAGTTAGGCTCGCTTTTTGCTCCAGGAAATTTATTCTTTAAGCCCGATAAAAGCGGTCGCTTCAATTTCCAGCAAGGCTTCGTCTTCGACCAAACCTGCGACAACCAACATGGACATCGCAGGAAAATGGCGTCCTAATACACGGCGATAAACCTCTCCGACTTCACGTTGTCGGGCAACATATTCGGCTTTGTTGATCACGAACCAGGTCAATCGTGTGATATCGCTAATCTGTCCGCCAGCAGCTTTAACGACTGCCACGATGTTTTGGAGTGCCTGTTCCATTTGCCCGATGAAATCATGGGTCTCAAAAACTTGTTCTTCTGTCCAGCCGATCTGACCACCGATATACAACGTTCCATCACGAGCCAACATGCCGTTGGCATAGCCCCTTGCGGGTGCCCAATCAGTGGGTTGGATTATTTTTGCAGTCATGGTGTGCTCCGAATTTAGGGGGTAAGGGCCGTGTGGGTTTGATCAGGCCAAGGCGTCGTTTTTTCTGATTGAATTGAAATGGACAAGAATTGAAACGCATTGAAATCGCAATTCATCAACTCACGGCTTCATTTTTTGATCGAAGCATAAAACGCTGAATTTTTCCAGTTTGAGTTTTTGGGAGCGCATCACAAAATTTAATGCTGCGAGGATATTTGTACGGCGCAATCGTTGCTTTTACATGGTCTTGCAACGACTTGATCAATTCGGCGCTTGGGCTTGTTTTGATTAGCACAACATGGGCTTGCACGATCATGCCGCGCTCGTCGTCGGGAGCCCCAACAACGGCACATTCGGCTACGTCGGGGTGAGAAAGGAGTGCAGATTCCACTTCTGGACCTGCAATATTGTACCCAGAACTGATAATCATATCGTCGTTACGGGCGGCAAAATACAAGTACCCTTCGGCGTCCATCGTGAAGGCATCGCCTGTGATGT
>JASJIO010000171.1:0-9558 GCA_037625035.1 Amylibacter sp. | reverse complement strand
GTCTTTGGTGCCCGCATCTTTGATCGCAGAAATCAGGTTTTCAGGAATACCGCAAAGGCCAAACCCGCCCGCCGCGATAAGCATTCCGTCAAACAAAAGCCCATCAAGAGCTTCGGCTGTGGAGGTGTAAACTTTGGTCATATTAATATCTTTCGTAATCCGAGTATTTCACGCGCTTGCTGCCATGTGGCAACGGGGCGTTCGTATTTTTCGCACAGATCGACAGCGCGTTTAATCAGGGCCGAATTGGACGGCGCCAGTGTTTCGCGATTTAAGCGCACGTTGTCTTCTAGGCCTGCGCGGGTATGGCCACCTTTGGCGATTGCCCATTCGTTGACCGTTAGTTGCGCGGCACCGATGCCTGCGGCGCACCACTGCGCATCTGGCGCAAGGCGTTTTAGCGTTTCGATGTAGAAATCCAAAATAGGTTCATCCGCTGGCATCGAGTTTTTCACACCCATCACGAATTGCACGTAAAGCGGGCCTTTTAGGCGGCCATCCGCGGCCATGCGCGTGGCGTGCACGACGTGGCCCAGATCGAAGGCTTCGATTTCAGGTTTCACATCATAGGTGAGCATTTCGGCGGACAGCCAATCGACCAGATCGGGGCTGTTTTCATAGACGCGCGTGGGGAAGTTGTTCGATCCAACGGCCAGTGACGCCATGTCAGGTTTCAACGACAACATGGCGCCGCGATCGCGCCCTGCACCAGAGCGCCCACCCGTTGAAAGCTGGGTGATCATGCCGGGGCAATGTTTTTCCAGCTCTTCTTTGAGCCGTCCATAGCGTTCTGGGTCGGGTGTTGGTTTGCCGTCATCGTCGCGCACATGACAATGTGCGATGCTGGCACCTGTTTCGAATGCTTCGTGTGTGCTTTCGATTTGTTCGGAAATTGTGATCGGCACCGCTGGGTTATCGGCTTTTGAAGGCACGGATCCAGTGATGGCGACGCATAAGATGCAGGGGTTGGTCATGGATACCTCAGATATCAAAGAAAATTGTCTCGTGTGGGCCTTGCAGGTGAATGTCAAAACGATAGCTGCCATCGGTTTGCTTTTTGGCCAGTAAGGTCGGGATGCGGTTTTGATGTTCAAGCCGCGTTAGGATTGGATCGATTGCATTGGTGTCTGGTTCATCGTCAAAATAGATGCGCGTGTGCAGGCCAATATTGATCCCGCGCGCAACAATCCACGCGGTGATGTGGGGGGCTTGCATGCGACCATCGGGGAAGGGAACGGCACCTGGCTTTACTGTTTCAAAGGTAAATTCGCCTGTGGCCATATCGCCAGCAGAACGCCCCCATCCTGTAAAGTTTGGATCAGGCGTGCCGCGTGTTTCATTCAGGGATGGGAAAAGACCAGCGGCATCGGGTTGCCAAATTTCAATCATGGCATCGCGCAGGGGCGTGCCAGTTCCGTCAAAGACAGCGCCTTTGAGCGTGATTTCAGTGCCTTGAACAGGGCCCGTTTTCATGGATGTCCCAAGATCGCCACCGTAAATGTCGTTGCCTGCAAAATTCGGCGTGCAACCGATGTGCACGTAAGGTCCAGCGGTTTGGCTGGGGCTTTCGCGTAAATAATTAAGTTTTTGTGCCATGATCAAAGACCTTCTTTGCGGTTTTCAAAGTAAGTTTGGCGGCGTCCACGGATCACCATGTCAAATTTATAGGCGCGGCTGTCCATTGGAAGGGTGCGGTTCATATCCAGCGGGGCGGTCAGCGCGTCGATTGCGTCTTGGGTTTTGAGGCTGCCAACGATGGGGCATAGTTTGATAAGAGGATCACCTTCGAAATACATCTGGGTGATAAGGCCTTGTGCAAAGCCGTGACCAAAGATCGAAAAGTGGATGTGGGCAGGGCGCCAATCGTTAATGCCGTTGGGCCAAGGGTAAGGGCCCGGCTGAACGGTTCGAAATTCGTAAGGGCCGTCTTCGCCAGTGATTGTGCGCCCACAGCCGCCAAAATTCGGGTCAAGCGGTGCAAGGTAACTTTCTTTTTTGTGACGATAACGGCCACCCGCGTTTGCTTGCCAAAATTCTAGCAAGGCACCGGGAACACCGCGCCCGTTTTCATCCAAGACACGGCCATGCACGATGATGCTTGGACCATTCGCGCTTTGGCCTGATTGGGCGTAATTGTGGATCAGATCGTTATCCAAATCACCAATCAAGTTCTGGCCAAAGACAGGCGAGGTTTCTTCGCTGAGGGTGGAAGGAAAGGACAGGAGTGCGGATTGTGGGCTGCGTTTGATGCTGGTTTTATAGGGCGGCGTCAGGGCGTCGGGCTGCCAAACACGGTCGCGCGGGATGAAACCGCCAGATTTAGGCGGCGTGTTGTGGCTGCTCATAGGGTGACTCCCATTTCGGCAAAGGTTTGTTTGGCCAATTTAATCGCATGGTTGGCTTTGGGAACCCCCGCATAGACCGCGACGTGCATAAAAGCCTGCAGCACGTCTTGGGGACTGGCCCCTGTGTTAGCAGTTGCGCGAATGTGCATGGGGATTTCTTCGAAATTTCAAGTTGCGGCAAGCAGGGACAGCGTCAACATGGAGCGTTCGCGTTTGCTGATCGTGTCATCAGACCAAAGCGTGCCCCAAGCGCCTTCGGTGATCATGCTTTGGAAGGGTTCATCAAAGGATGATTTGTTGGCTTCGGCCTTGTCGACATGGGCATCGCCAAGAACAGAACGACGCGTGGCCATGCCTTTTTCAAAACGGTTAGACATTTGTGTATTCCTTTGAAAATGGGGCCTGCATTAATAGGGCAATCCGACATAGTTTTCGGCCATCGCCTGTTGCGCGGCTTTGTTTGAGCGGAGGAATTCGATTTCCGCGACCTGCATTTTGAGGTCGAATTCTGATTGATCTGGGTAGGTGTGCATCAGTGATGAGAACCACCAGCTGAAGCGTTCGGCTTTCCAGACGCGGGCCAGTGCCTTTTGTGAGTAGCTATCGATGCCATCGGTGCTGTTGTTTTCATAGAAATCGCGCAGCCCGTTATAAAGGTAGTTCACATCGGACGCGGCGGTATTGAGCCCCTTGGCACCCGTAGGGGGCACGATATGGGCGGCATCGCCACACAGGAACAATTTGCCCCAGAGCATCGGTTCCGTAACAAAAGAGCGCAGCGGCGCGATGGATTTTTCGATGCTAGGGCCTGTGACGATTTTGGCGGCTTGATCCGCGGGAATGCGGCGTTTGAGTTCTTGCCAGAAGGCCTCGTCTGTCCAGTCTTCTGGTTTATCACTGAGCGAGCATTGAATGTAATACCTGCTGAGGTTTTCATTGCGCATAGAACACAGCGCAAAGCCGCGCGGTGAGTTGGCGTAGATCAGTTCGTGATTTACGGGCGGTGTTTCTGAAAGGATGCCAAGCCAGCCGAAAGGGTAAATCTTTTCGTATTCTTTGCGCACATCGAGCGGGATCGTTTGGCGGCTGACACCGTGGAACCCGTCACAGCCCGCGACGAAATCGCAATCAAGCCGGTGTGTTTTGCCATCAATCGAATATGAAACATGCGGTGTTTGGGTATCTGCACCGTGGATCACGACATCCTCGACGTTAAACTCGATCTTGCCGCCTGTTTTTTCACGGGCGGCGTACAAATCGCGCGTTACTTCGGTTTGGCCGTAGACCATAACTGGCTTGCCAGTGTGTTCTTTGAAATCAACGCGAAACATTTCATTTCCATAGGAAATTTGCGTACCGTCATGAGGGATGCCCTCTGCGTGAAGCCGATCTGCGCAGCCAGCCTCTTCCATCAAGCTGACCAGCCCTTGTTCCAAAACGCCTGCACGAATGCGGCCAAGCACGTAGTCTTTGGTTTTGCGTTCCAGCACGACACTGTCGATCCCCCGCGTGTGCAAAAGCTGCGCGAGCAGGAGGCCAGAGGGTCCACCACCGATGATTGCGACTTGGGTTTTCATGACATGCTCCTGGCGATTGATGATTTTGTTTCGCATATTTATATGGGTAATAAAAGTAACGTATTGGGTAAATGAGTTATCGAAAAAGGAATGAATGTGGATCGGCGTATAAAATTCCGACATCTTGATGCCTTTAGCGCGATCGCGCGGGCCAGCAGTTTTAAGACTGCCGCAGAACAATTGAGCCTGACGCAGCCCGCGATTTCAAAGACCTTGAAAGAGCTGGAAGAAATTTTGGACGTGAGCGTAATGGAGCGCAGTCGTGCGGGTGTTTCGTTGACCCCTGAGGGCGAAGTTTTTCTGTAATTTGCCGAACAAAGTAGTGCTGCGTTGCGCCACGGGTTGCGCAGCATCAAGGCCACCAGCGCGGGGGTGGGGCAGTTGAAAATTGGCGCTTTGCCCAGCGTGGCGTCATCGCTTTTGCCCCGCGCTGTGCTTGCCTTTGCAAAGGAAAGCCCAGACACGCTGATTGAGGTTTATGAAGGCCCGCAAAGTGATTTGACAGCGCGCCTACGAGGTGGGCGTCTTGATTTGGTGGTAGGGAGATTGGGCAAGCCAGACACGATGGTCGGCCTGAGCTTTCAGCAGCGGTATTCCGAAGAAGTTGTGGTCGTGGCCAGCCCCGAAAGTGGCGCGGCGGATATCGTTGATTTTGCCGAACTTGAGGGATTTCGGGTACTGTATCCGCCCAAGGATTCAGCGATCCGCCCTTTGATTGCACGGCTGTTGATTTCCCAAGGTGTGCCGCTGTTTGAGAACCGGATTGAAACGGCATCGCCTGCGTTTGGGCGGGCTGTCACGATGGCGGATCCGAACACTGTTTGGATCATAAGCAAGGGTGTTGTGGCGCAGGATATTGCTAATTGGCGGCTTGTTCGCCTTCAGATTGACATGGCCCCGACCCTTGGTGCGGTGGGCATCATGAGCCGCGCAGAGGAGGTTCCGTCTGTTGCGACACGCTCGTTTTCTTAGGTGTTGAACGGAGTAAGGAGCGAAACTTAACCTGCGTTCAATTCGCTTTAGCAATTCTATGGTTTGATTTGCCGGCCCAAATATTCACCCGTTTTTCGGTAGTGATCTATTAAAAAGCCAATGGCCTTTTTGGCGTCGCGATCCAGTGCTGCATCAAGAATGTTCTGATGCTCGGTTTGGACAGAGCGTTCCTGATAGCGGGGGCCATCTGCGGCCAAATAACGGTACCGAATATTGAGGTCGTAAAGCTGTGAGCAATAGCGCTCTAGCATCGGTAGATTTGAATTGCTCAACAAAGCCATATGAAATTGTTTATGCGCATCTTCAAAGTTTGCGGACTGTGCTTTTACCGCCTTTTTCATGTGATGGTGACACAGAACAACGCGTTCTTCCCATTGGGCATCTGCATTTGCAATGGACGCCTGAAGCGCGGTTCCTTCTAGGGAGCAGCGCAGCAACAATATTTCTTCAAAGTTGGCTTTCCCGACGGGTGCTGCACGAAATCCACGTTGGTCTAAGCGCTCGACCAACATGTCGGATGTTAACAAACTTAACGCCTCGCGTACGGGGCTGGCACCCGTGTTCAAAAGCCCGCGCAACTGTTCGATTTTCAATTTCTGACCCGGAGGGAGCTCCCCTGTTAGGATCATCTTGCGCAACGTTAGATATGATCCATGCGTGGCAGAAAACTCCTTGCCGTCGACATTTTTCATAAGCTTCATCGCGGGTGTCCTTTGATCAGAATGCGGTTTGGGTTGCTTTAGCTTGGTGTTGTTTCTGAATCTGAAAGAACACGGCCCTGAATGCCCGATCCTTCATTTACCAACCAACGCCGTAAAACATAGGTTCGTGCGCCTGAAGAATGCATTGGATCACCATCAGCGAGCACTTTGGTGGCGTGCAAACTTTCTGCACGATAGATGATAAGCCCAGCGCTCTCCATCTGGGTGCCTGTCTCATTTGATAATGGCCCAGCAGACGCCAACTGACCCTCGCGTTCCATCTGTGCTTGATAAGCGAGGTGATCTTCCAGCGCCTCTTTTACCTGGGACGGTGGGTCTGCTGGTGTGCTGATTACGACATACAATTCCAACGCCATAGCGCTGCGTGCTTTCGCCTGAAATTTATACTCTGCCCATGCGACCATGTCGGTCTCCTAAAAAATCGATATTTGTTGAAATATGGCATTTTTGTCGGCAGAAATCAAGTGAGCACAAGAGGATAGTACACATGAAATTTCTGGTTGGGGAAACGCCTCAGGGTGATGCGGTTTTTGTCGTAGATGGCGATAGTGCAGTAAATATAACGGCTTTGAACCCTGCGATCGGGCCTGATCTGCAAAATATAATCGCACAGCCAGAGCTGCTTGAAGCGGTGCGCGCGCAACTAGATCAAGGTGCGCGCGTGCCAATTTCGTCGATTACGCCTGCTTTGCCAGTGGCAACGCCAAGCGCGATCATTTGTGTGGGTTTGAATTACGTCGAACACATCAAAGAAGGTGGGTATGATATTCCCGACTACCCTGCGTTATTTATGCGTTCCAAAGCCTCTATTATGGCTGCGGTCCAGCCGATGATCCGTCCTGCATGTTCAGAAACATTGGACTATGAGGCGGAACTTATGGTGGTGGTTGGCAAAGGTGGACGCCATATTTCTGAGGAAGACGCGCTGGATCATGTTTTTGGGTACACAGTATTTAACGACGGCTCTGTGCGCGAATATCAACGGAAAACCCATCAGTGGACGCCTGGCAAAAACTTTGACAGCACAGGCGCGATTGGGCCATTTGTGGTTACGCCAGACGAGGTTCCTGAGGGGGCGGCTGGTCTAAAGATCGAAAGCCGTGTTGGGGATGAAGTCCTACAAAGCTCAAACACTGCAAACATGATTTGGGGGGTTCGTAAGATAATCGCAATTGTTTCGGGCTACACGACTCTTGCGCCTGGTGACCTAATTGCTATGGGTACTCCACCTGGAGTTGGTCATGCCAAAAAACCTAATCCGCGTTGGTTGATACCAGGGGAAACAGTTGAAATCGAGATCGAAGGCATTGGCGTTTGTGCAAGCCCGATCATCGACGAAAAAGGATAAAGTCAATGAGTGCTCCGACATGAAGTGAGTTAGAGGCGTTGCGCGCACAAGTGCAGCAGAATCACCGTGACCTTCATGGCCGTATCGATCGTCTTTCGGATGATGCCATTGATCTGATTTTGCGCGACGCACGTTCGCATTATGCCTGGACTGATAAGCCTGTCACAGATGCGATACTGCAAGAGATATTCGAGATAACAATTAACGGCGCGACCAGCATGAACACGCTTCCAGTGCGCATCGTGTTTGTAAAAAGCCCTGAGGGCAAGGAGCGGCTGGCAAAGGCCATGAAGCCGATGAATGTTCCAAAGATGATGGGCGCGCCAGTCACCGCGATCATCGCACATGATCTGGTTTTTTTGGAAGGAACTGCCGTTTTTATTCCCTCACGAAGACCTTCGACACCTGTTTGACGGCAACGATGCTTATGTCGCGGATACGGCCTATCGTAATAAGACGCTGCAAGGGGCGTATTTGATGATCGGAGCACGTGCGCTCGGGCTTGATGTTGGTGCAATGTCTGGCTTTTCAAATGCTGTTGTTGATGAGGAATTCTTTGCTGGCACAACATTAAGATCTAACTTTCTGTGTAACATCGGTTACGCTGACGAAACGGCGTTGTTCCAGAAATTACCGCGCTTTTCGTTCGACCAAGTGTGCAGTTGCGCCTGAGGAGGCTATGAAATGGCTATCAAGATGAAAACGATTGTGACGTACCACGCACATGCGGCTTGCCCGACACATTCCCGTACCGAGATCGGGTTGCTGACGCCCCCATTAGGTGTTTCCTGCTTCGTTATTAAATCGACCATCAACGATGATCGGATATCCCTTAAAGACGTGTTTATTGGGGCATTACCGTTCGCATTTGTAATGCTCATCGTTCTGTTTATCTTGATCCAATTCCCAATCCTCAGCCTCGCTCTCGTCTAAGGAACTGACCAATGCGCAATGTTACAAAAGACAATATTACCGATGTTTTCATGGGCTATATGTCCAAAGAAGCAGATCCTCGGATGCACGAAGTAATGGGGTCGCTTGTCAAACATCTGCATGATTTTGCCCGTGAAACCAACCTGACCCATGATGAATGGCGCACTGGTATCGCGTTTCTTGAAGGCTGTGCTGCGATCGAAACCGAGGACCGCCACGAGTTTGTGCTCGCGTCTGATGTTCTGGGGTTATCGTCTTTGATTGATATGCTGCATTCCAGTGCGGATGCGACGTCGTCTTCGGTTCTTGGCCCGTTTCACATTTCAGGCGCCCCGCCATTGGCAGTTGGCGGCGATATGAAACGGCATTTCGGGGGGCCGATTTTATTCGCGCAAGGCACGATAAAGGATACCGAGGGCAATCCGATTTCAGGCGCTCAATTGGACATCTGGCAAACTGCTCCCAATGGGCTTTATGCCAGCCAAGACGACGATCAGGACAAATTCTCGTTTCATGGTTTAATGACGGTTGGTGAGGATGGGCGGTATGCTTTTACCACGGTAAAACCTGTTGAATACACAGTCCCAACCGATGGTCCTGTTGGCGATATTTTACGGGCTTGCGGGCGTCATCCGTGGCGGCCATCGCACTTACATTACATCGTAACTGCGCCAGGCTATAATTCGTTAGTTACAGAGATTTTCCCCAGTGATGACCCCTATCTTGATCAAGACACAGTGTTTGGAGTGCGCGACGATCTGGTTATGAAATATGTCGAAAAACCTGCCTCAGAATTCCCCACAGGTATGGATATATCAGGGCAGGTCAAAGAGCCCTTTCTATACGTGGAATTTGATGTAACGTTGAGCACGGCTGATAGGTAAAACCCTAACTAAAAGGGGGCGTCCAGCTCTCTGAATGGCATTGTCAAGTTGTCGGCGATCTTCGCAACGATAGCCGGGGCGTTAGATCTCAAGCAGCCTTAAGCTCACGCGTGATGTCGTCCCAAATCCAATGGGCATCGGCTCTCGTCTGGCGATAGGTAGCTGCTGAAAGGGTGTGGGGGCGCGGGCGGAAGACGGTTTGGACCTGATCATGAACGGAAAGAAATCGCTGGGCTTGTCTCGGTGATTTGAACCTCCACATGATTTTTTCTCGCCGTCGGGTCGGTCTGTGTGACCCTTCGGATCGATTGTTGAGACCCTTATGGCTGCGATGCTCTATTTTTGGAGTAAGCTCCTTCAAGGCGGCGCCATAGCTTTGGAGTTTATCGGTGACGATCACCCGTGGCTCACCAAATGCCTTGAATAGTTTGCGGAAGAACCGAATGGCGGCCCGTTTATTGCGCCGAGACTGCACGAGGATGTCCAGCACATCGCCTTTGCTGTCCACAGCGCGCCACAGCCAATACTTCTTACCATTTATCGGAAGGACGACTTCGTCCAGGTGCCATTTGTCCGCCACTTTAGGTCGATCTCGGCGGATCGCCTTGGCATATTGTAACCCAAATTTCGCAACCCAAGCGCGGATGGTCTCGTAACTGACCACAACACCGCGTGCGGCTAACAGATCCTCAACATCGCGCAAACTCATGGGAAATCGATGATAGGCCCAGACGGCGTATGCGATAATCTCAGGTG
>JASJIO010000170.1:0-5853 GCA_037625035.1 Amylibacter sp. | reverse complement strand
CAAGCAGAACCCCAAACACGGGCGCTAAAAACCCGAAACTCGCCATGTCACTGGCAGGGTATTTCGACAAAACCCAGAACCAAGTGGAAAACCCGAACCCAACAACCACAACTGCCTGAAACACCAAAATACCCCAATGTTCGGGGCGTAAATCGCGCACCTGATCGCCGATCAAATAGGACACAGGGATCAGCACAAACACTGACACAACCAACTGATACAACAACTGCATTTCAGGCACGGATCGGTTCATTGGCGTCAACCGCGCCACCAACCCAATCCCCGCCCACATCATCGCCGCCGAAATGCAGAAAATATCGCCCAGCAACAGGTTCTCACCTTCGCCGCGCCCCCACATCGCCACCACGACGCCCGACATCGCAACCCCGAGCCCCAACGCGCGAACAGGCGTAATCCGCTCCGCAGGGATCAAGAAATGCGCGGCAATCGTCATCCAAACGGGCATCGTGTAAAACAGCACCGAAACCCGCGCCACGGTGGAATAATCCAGCGCAAGGAACATCAGCAAAAACTCAACCGCGAAAATAATCCCGGTCAAAATCCCCCACGGCAAACTGCCATCCGAAATCGATAACCGACGCCGAAAAATCAACGCCAGCGCCAGAACAGGAATAATCGCAAACGCAGATCGCAGCCCCGCTTGCATCGCAGGATGCATTCCAACTGCCACCATTTTCACTAAAACTTGGTTCAGCCCCAACAGGAATGAAACCGAAACCAACAACGTCCCGCCCAGCGCGTCTATTCGATCTTTGCGTTCCATTCAGTTGACCCTTGCTACGATTTGGGCCACCCTAGGGCTGCCAAACGCGCGCAACAATCGCTAATCACTCAGCTGGCGTCATCGCAGGCGTTGAACGCGAGGTCAGGAACCCAACCATCTTGCCATGCGCCTCGTCCCACAGCTTCATGTTCATGCATTGGATCACCTTATCCCAAGTGATCCGCTGGGGCTGCATATCGTCAGACAGCTCCCCGCAACAGGCCCGTAATTTGTAACACGGAATACGCACATTCAGGTAGTGCAGATCGTAAAACCCCGCATCAAACAGCACGAAATTCATCACGGGCCCCAAATCCAAAAACACTGGACCCCGCCAAAGATGCCTCTTGAAAATCATACGCCTCATCGGCCTTCCAATAGGTGAATTCATAATTATGCCCAAGGTACACAATCAACAACCCGAAACACGCCGCAAATGCGGTTGCCCCAAGGATCATCCCAACACCCGCTCAACCAAACATGGCGTAGGCCACGGCCCACAGGCTAAACAGCACAGCGGGATGGCAAAACACACGGTATTCCAACCGTGCCATCGGCGTCGCGGCCTCATATTCTTGCAACGTCCAAGTCATCACTTCGTGCGCATCGCGGTGCGCCAAATCCCCAACCGTCGCGTAATGGCGGTTGTGATTGTAAATCATCGCCTTGAACGAATTCAACGTGATCGCACTTAGCCCCACACCCACAATCGTATTCATCCGCTTGGTTGAAAAATGCATCCATTGCCCGCAATCATGCTACGTGATGTAGATGCGAATAATCACCCCAGCCAACACAATCATCACGGCCAAAAGCAGGGCCAACACATCGTAAAATGCAATTCCGAACGCCCACAGCCCAAAGAATAACCCCAACGACAGCGCCAAATGCCCCGCCGCCACACGGTCATCCGCCTTCATATATTTGAACGTCCGCTTTCGTAGATTTTTCGATTGCTCCAATGTCCAAGCCCACCTTTATAAAATAATTTTCCCCATGCGCTGAAAATACAGAAACCCAAGATCATTAACGCGACAAACCCATTTTGTCCAATATGTTCAAAAAAAGCGTTAGAATTGACAAAGTGAAACAAACACGTTTTCTTCGATCCCAGTTTATTTTCTTATTTGATGAACCCGCATAACCAACCAAAAAATCCCCGATACCAATGCCGTCGATGTTCGCAAAATCACGCAAAGTTATTACCGCGTGCGCCGATTGCTCGGCTACCTCGGCTTCGCGCTCCCCCTCGTTTTGATCCTCGGCGCACTCCTCACCCGCGCTGAACTTGAACCCTCGATTTCCGATTTTTACCACACCGCCCTACGTGATCTTTTCGTCGGTGTTCTTATCACGATGGGCGTTTTTCTGATGTCTTATCAAGGGTATGAACGCAAAGAAGGCGAACCAATTTCCGACAACATCCTCGCAACATTCGCAGGGCTCATGGCCTTTGGCGTCGCGCTTTTCCCCAATGAAACCACCAACCAAACCGAGGTCACATTCGCCCAATCTATGATGGGCCTGAAATACACCAGCCTCGCCCATTACGTCTGCGCGATCCTGTTTTGTTGTGCCTCGGCGCATTCTGTTTCGTGCGTTTTGCCAAACCGCCAACCCGTCACGGCGCAAAACCTACACCCGCTGCAGCTGGATCATCGTCGGCGCAGCCGTTTTCACAATCGCGGTATCGGTGATTAAAATCGCGAAAATCGAGCCGTATTCCGATTACGTCAACGCCTAGTCTCTGGTGTTCTGGGCCGAAACAATCGCCGTCTGGGCGTTTTCCTACGCATGGCTCATCAAGGGTCATTTTGATGAACTTGACCTTATCAAACCGCTCAAACTGATTGATCGCAAATGAGCGAAATTCTTGCCGCGCTGGATAAACACCAATTCCACATGCAAGACATCTGGGTGTCTGGCACAAACTTCGCCTACCGCTCCGTTGAGCCCAAACTAAACGCCCTGCCAAACGGTGCATCCGTGCTCAAGGTTGGTTGCGGCGGCGGCATCCTCATGTCAATGTTATCCGAACGCCGCCCCAACCTGCATTTCACAGGCATCGAACCGTTTGGCGACGGTTTCACGGGCCTCACAGAACTGACCGATTTCCTACGCACACGCGGCATGACCATCCACAAAACGGACTACGAGGATTTCACCCCGCCAACCCAATACGATTTCATTTACCTCGTGAACGTCTTTGAACATCTGCCCGACTGGCGCGATTTTCTGCAATCCGTTGAATGCTGGCTCAAACCCACAGGCACCTGCATTATCCTGTGCCCTAACTACGACTTCCCGTTTGAACCTCACTTCAATCGTCCCACCTACGGCCGCAAGGCAGCCATGGCCAAACGCTACGCCCCCCGCATTAAATTCGTCGA
Source organism: Amylibacter sp. (assembly GCA_037625035.1). GTDB lineage: Bacteria > Pseudomonadota > Alphaproteobacteria > Rhodobacterales > Rhodobacteraceae > Amylibacter. Next base: position 2,679 of record JASJIO010000170.1, on the reverse strand, counting down.
GGATAAATACAAAATGCCCAGCCTCTGGGACAGTCTAAATTTCGTCAAACTATCCGACGTCAAAGCAGAAATGCCAAACACCGGCCTGACCCTCACAATTGACCCAGACATCACGGGTCGCATCGCTGAGCGCCTGAACTGGGATCAGACATTTGCAGACAACATGGCCTTCGTCGGTGGCATCGGTAAAATCGTCAAGGCCCTCGGCATTACGCGGCTGTTGCGCACAAAACGGCTCGAACAAATGCACCCCTACATGATCTTATCGCTGCATCACTGCATTCCCTAGCGTTAACCACTTTTCAACGAAATCAATATGATAGCCTTGCAAGAAACGCATAGCAGCTTCTCACCAACTCTTCTTGAATTGGCCACCGACCATCCCTATTTCTGAAGTGCAGCATGAAAAAGGATCACCGATATGGCACACGCACTTACACACAGAAAATCAATTCTCAACGACGCACAAACCACTGCGCTCTCGCTTTGTAATACCTTTGTTGCCCGCCTCGTTCTGTCCACAAAACGGCTCCAAATCGCACAATTGACCCAAGCATTGAACCGCATGGAGCCTCACCATTTGGCTGATATCGGCATCACTCGCTCTGAAATTCCTGATTACGCCAGAATTTGCATTCGCTTGCACGGGTAAATCGACCCACCCAAAAACGGCTCCGTTTCCTCCCAGGCGGGGCCTTTTTGCGTTTTCTTGATCCGCTTTCATCGACACGACGATAATCTCTGGATTGCATTGCTCCCCCGCGCCCCACAGTGATATACACCGCAAAAACCTAGGGCAGAGCACACCATGAACGAACTTCAAATTGCGTCCCTCCTTATCGTCCTCGCGGGCGCATTCGGGTCGATCAATTACTTGTTCTTCAAACTGCCGTCCTCCATCGGCATCATGGTCGTGGCCCTACTCGCCTCCATCGCCGTCATGGGCGCGGATGCGCTGTTCCCCGCACTCGGCATGCGCGACACGGTCCGCACGTTCGTCATCGACCTCGAATTCTCCTCTGCCCTTCTCGAAGGCATGCTCGGCCTGCTGTTGTTCGCAGGCGCGCTGCACGTCAAACTCGGCGATCTGCGCCAACAAGCGTGGGTCGTGATGCTGATGGCCACGATCGGCGTTGGCCTGTCCACCGTTATCGTCGGCGTCACTTTCACCTACGCCCTCGGCATTCCCCTCATGATCGCGCTCGTCTTCGGCGCACTCATCTCCCCCACCGATCCCGTCGCCGTTCTTGGCGTTCTACGCGAAGCAAACCTTCGCAAATCCTTAGAAACCAAAATCGCAGGCGAAAGCCTGTTCAACGACGGCGTCGCCTACGTGGTGTTCCTCGTACTCGTCGGCATCGCCTTCCCACTGACCAGCTCCCACGGCGGCAGCGGATCAGACGCCAGCTTTTCCTCAATCGCTGGCCTGTTCGCCCAAGAAGCATTGGGCGGCGCAGCCCTCGGCGGCATCCTCGGCTACCTCACCTTCGCAGTCATGCGCCGCATCGACGATTACCCTTTGGAGGTTCTGCTCTCCCTCGGCCTCGCCTTTGGCGGCTACCAACTCGCGGTTTACCTGCACCTGTCAGGCCCGATCATGGCCGTGGTCGCAGGCCTGTTCATCGGTGACGTCGGCTTCAAACATGGCATGTCAGAGGAAACCCGCAAATACCTCGATGCCTTCTGGTCGCTGATCGACGAAATCCTAAACGCCCTGCTGTTCCTGCTGATCGGCGTCGAGGTCTTCGCCGTTGCCTTCAACACCAGCGCCCTCTGGGGCGGCGCACTGGCCATTGTGGCCGCACTCTTCGCCCGTTTTGTGGCGGTCTCCGTCCCAATCCTGATGCTCAAACCCTTTCGCACCTTCCCGCGCGACGTGATCCCGATCATGACATGGGGCGGCCTAAAAGGCGGCATTTCAGTCGCCCTCGTGCTCACCGTGCCAGACGGTGAATGGAAACCCCTGCTGCTGACAATGACCTACGTCGTCGTGCTGTTCAGCATCATCGTGCAAGGCCTCACCATCGCCCCGCTGGCACGGCGATTGGGACGGGAACCTGATTTGTTGTGAGCAAACAAACGAACGATCAAAAGCCTGCCCGCGGATGTATCTTTTGGCTCATGCACGATGATTTTCGTGATGATAAAAACATGGATTGGTTTTAATCTTGGTTAGATCGATGGGGCGATCAATTACAAGTTGCTGAGTATGACACGGGTGGTTGGGAACATATGTTTGAGGTTGAAGGCAGCAAGGACGCAATCCAGAGCATTCCTAAACAATACATCAGTGGTTCCGATTGGGCTAATCATACTCCCAATCCTTGGGGAAACAAAAATCACGACTCAGAAACCCCAGAAACGCCGAATGGGTAAACTACGGACCCAACCAAATTCTTTTCTAGGCGCGGTTGCGCCATGCCCGACCTCCCCCACGGGAGGGCATGGCGCAATCGCTCTGGATTTGACCAAACCGCAGCCAACCCCTACATTCTCTCCATGCAAAAGTTGATTATCTGCCTATTCTGCCTTCTGCTTTTCACGCCCACATACGCAAAAAACATTTCTGGCGAAAATTACCCACGCTTTCAAACAGCACTTAACCTTTGGCTAGATGGCGAAGACCTAAAAGCCGTAAAACAGCTTGGCACCTTAGCGAAAGAAGACAACACCGCCGCG
>JASJIO010000169.1:0-5530 GCA_037625035.1 Amylibacter sp. | reverse complement strand
CATCGCTTTCTTTTGGCATGAAAGACCATTTCAAACCCGTCGGGAACCCTGCCCCACCGCGTCCACGAAGACCGGATTTTTTCATCTCGTCGATGATCCACTCGCGACCATTCTGGATAATCTTTGCCGTACCATCCCAGTGGCCGCGCGTTTGCGCACCTTTCAAAGTGCGGTCGTGCATGCCGTAGATATTCGTAAAGATGCGGTCTTGATCAGCGAGCATCGCTCAATCCTTCTTTGTCTGGCGCTTGCGCCATGCTTGAAACAATACGACCAACGCCCAAAAGAACGCGGCCAAAGCAATTAGATCGAACAGAAACGCAAATCGCGTTGGCAGCCCGATCTGACCGCCGATCCAACTGGCCCCCATCCAAACAACCATTGTCACGATTATGACGATAGATGCGATCCTAATTTGCGCAGATGCGGGATCTGGCGCTGGATCTGGACGTTTCGGGGCCAATCAGTTTACCTTTTATCTGGCGCGTTTAGGAAACGCCGCCACCTTTTACGAGTGATTTACACTGTTTCACCCAATCGTCTCGAACAATGCGACCTTTGAATTTTAGATTTCCGTCAACCCAAGCGATATCTTTCGCTTTCCAGTCAGACACTTGCGCATATGTGTAAATGCCCAATTCATTCAACGTGCCTTCCAAGCCCGGTCCAACACCTTTGATCACTTTCAGATCATCTGCTTTGGCTGGAGCCTTTTTATAAAGCGCTGGTTTGCCGTCTTTAGCTGCAGCCATACCCGCTGGCAATTCAGCTGCTTTAGTTGGCGCGGCGGCTGGTTTTGCGGCCTTAGCTGGTTTTGCTGCAGCCTTTGCAGGTGCTTTTTTCGCCGCTGCAGGTTTCGCATCAGCCGCTTTGGCTTTGCTGGTTGCAGTAGGTTTTGCAGCAGCCTTCTTAGCGACAGGTGCTGCCTTGGCTTTTGCCTTGCTCGCCGCTGGTTTTTTCGCAGCAGCTGCTTTTTTCGCGGCGACTGGTTTTTCGCTCGCAGTTGGTGAAGCTGCATCTGTACTAGCCATCAGGCCAGCGGGCGTTGCTGCCAAAGTGTCAGTTGCTGCTGCGTCTGAAGACGCTGATGAAATTGCCACGGATGCATTTGAAGCCGCTTGAGAAGTAGTCGAAGCGCCAGTTGATGCTGATGTTTGAGCCGACGCCGATTCCGCATTTGATGAGGAACAGAACAAACCAGACAGCAGCCAATAGGCCCCTACCATTGCCAACAATCCAACAACAATCGCCCAGAACCAGCTCATTTCCGCGTAGCTGTTTAATCCGAGTGCGATCAAAATTCCGAATACCAGTCCGATTAACCAGCACACGTTCAGACATGAAAACAGTCCTTCATTCTTTACGTTAGCCATTATTTAGTCCCCTTAATTGAGGGCATCCAATTATTTGAACGCCTTCTTAGAAAACGCTGTATCGCCCCCTGCGGCCAGCGTTGTAGCTTTATCAATCCATCCATCGCGTTCAATGCGACCTTTGAATTTTAAACGCGCATCGACCCAAGACACTTCTGCATCGGTCCATTTTGCGATTTGATCAAAATGATAGAACCCTAATTCGTTTAAAACACCCTCGAGCTTTGGCCCGACGCCTGAAATCAATTTCAGATCATCCGCGCCCGATTTGCGGGCTGCGGTCATGGTGCGTGGCTTCTTTTCAGCGCTAGCAGATGCCGGTGCTGTTTTAATTGCCGCTTTTGGTGAAGCCGTTTTGGATGGTTTTGCTTTGCTTTGCGCCGCGACAACTGCCGCTTTCTTGCTAGCAGACCCTACCAGTGTTTTTGCGGCTTTTTTCGCAACTGGTTTCTTGGGTTTTGTGCCATCTGAAATCCAAGGCGTCAGGATCGGAACTTCGTCCCCTTGAATACGTTTAACCGTATCACCCAGCACAACTGCACGTGCAACAGAACCGTTATACTCTTTGCGGTTCTTTTCCCACTCAGTTAGCGATGTTGCACCGCCCAAAGGTTCCGCTGCAAAACGCCCGTTTTGGGGGCCAGGTGTTGGAACATTGCCCACAGCAAATTCTTCGATGATCTCAGCAAACCGTTCAGTGGTCAGATCTTCGTAGAAATCTTTGCCGATTTGCACCATCGGTGCGTTCGCACAGGCACCAAGGCATTCAACTTCTTCCCAGCTAAACTTGCCATCAGCAGAAATTGCATGCGCGTTCTTTGCGATCTTATCTTTGCAAACACCGATCAAATCTTCAGCGCCACAGATCATGCAGGACGTCGTGCCACAAACCTGAATATGTGCCACAGAACCAACTGGTTTCAGCTGGAACATAAAGTAGAAAGTCGCAACTTCTAGCACGCGGATGTAGGCCATTCCGAGCATGTCAGCGATAACTTCAAGGGCTGGTTTAGATATCCAACCCTCTTGTTCCTGCGCACGCCACAACAGAGGGATAACGGCAGAGGCCTGACGGCCTTCTGGGTATTTCGTAATTTGCCCCGCCGCCCATTTCTGGTTCATCGGCGTAAAGGCAAAACTGTCAGGTTGTGTGTGGTGAAGACGGCGAAGCATTAGCGGTCAATCTCTCCAAATACGACATCCATTGTGCCGATAATTGCGGCCACGTCGGCCAATTGATGGCCTTTGGCCAAGTGATCCATTGCGGCAAGGTGCAAGAACCCTGGCGCGCGGATCTTTGTTTTATACGGTTTGTTGGAGCCATCTGATACCAGATACACCCCGAACTCGCCTTTGGGCGCTTCCACACAGGCGTAAATCTCGCCTTCTGGAACGTGAAACCCTTCGGTGTACAATTTGAAGTGATGGATTAACGCTTCCATCGAGGTTTTCATTTCGTCGCGTTTTGGCGGCGTAATCTTACCTCGTGCCAGAATTTCGCCCGGCCCTTCGGCATTCAGCTTTTCAATGCACTGATGAATGATCTTCAGGCTCTCGCGCATTTCTTGCATCCGACACAGGTAGCGATCAAAGCAATCGCCGTTTGTGCCAACAGGAATTTGGAAATCCATCTCGTCATAGCATTCATAAGGCTGCGAACGTCGCAAATCCCATGCCATGCCAGACCCGCGAACCATCACACCTGAAAAGCCCCAATCGAGCGCTTCTTGTTCGGAAATCACGGCAATATCGACGTTACGCTGTTTGAAAATACGGTTTTCAGTCAGCAATCCGTCAATATCGGCCAGAACAGCAGGAAATTCTATTGCCCACTCATCAATATCATCAAGCAAGTCCTGCGGCAGGTCTTGGTGAACACCACCTGGGCGGAAATAGGCAGCATGCAAACGCGCACCCGATGCCCGCTCATAAAACACCATCAGTTTTTCGCGTTCTTCAAAGCCCCAAAGCGGCGGGGTCAGCGCACCAACATCCATTGCTTGTGTGGTCACGTTCAAGATGTGGTTCAGGATGCGCCCGATTTCGCAATACAAAACGCGGATCAGCGATGCGCGACGCGGCACAACCGTACCTGTCAGCTTTTCAATTGCCAAACACCAAGCATGTTCTTGGTTCATCGGCGCAACGTAATCCAGCCGATCAAAATATGGCAGGTTTTGCAGATACGTGCGGCTTTCCATAAGCTTTTCAGTGCCACGATGCAGCAAGCCAATATGAGGATCGCAGCGTTCTACAATTTCGCCGTCCAGTTCTAGGACAAGACGCAAAACACCGTGGGCCGCAGGGTGCTGTGGACCAAAGTTGATGTTAAAGTTGCGAATACGCTGTTCGCCCGTTTGGGCGTCGTTGAAAGTTCCGTCAGCCATCTACTTCGCGGCCTCCTCTTTCTTTTCGTCACCGGGTAAAATGTATTCCGCGCCCTCCCAAGGGGACATGAAATCAAACTGGCGGTATTCTTGCACAAGCGATACAGGCTCATAAACAACCCGCTTTTCAACTTCGTCGTAGCGGACTTCGGTGTAGCCTGTCGTCGGGAAATCTTTGCGCAGTGGATATCCACGAAACCCATAATCCGTCAGGATACGGCGTAAATCTGGATGACCAGAGAACAAGATGCCGTACATATCAAACACTTCGCGTTCAAACCAATCCGCAGACGGGTGGATCGACGTGATCGACGGAACCACTTCATCCTCGTGGATGCTGGCTTTGATGCGGATACGCTGGTTCGTGTACATCGACAGGAAATGGTAAACCACCTCGAACCGTTTTTCACGGCTCGGGAAATCAATCGCCGTGATATCCACCAATGATGAAAACCGCGTGGTAAGTTCTGTTTTGATGTAGTCGATGAAATCAGGCAGAGCAGTAGGGGAAACTTGGACAACCAATTCCCCAACGGACGTCACTTCGGTTCCGATCACCGCGTCAGAGCGGTTCGTGGCCAGTGCCGTTCCCAATTCGTAAAGAGCCTCTGTCATTTGGGCGTCTTCCTTTTGCATTAACGAACGATCGTACCAGTACGACGGATTTTGCGTTGCAGTTGCAGGATGCCGTACAGCAGTGCCTCGGCGGAGGGCGGACACCCTGGAACATAAATGTCCACAGGAACGATCCGATCACACCCGCGCACAACAGAATAGCTGTAGTGATAATACCCACCACCATTCGCACAAGATCCCATCGAAATCACGTAGCGTGGCTCTGGCATCTGGTCGTAAACTTTGCGCAACGCTGGTGCCATTTTATTGGTCAGTGTTCCAGCAACGATCATCAAATCGGATTGACGAGGAGAAGCACGCGGTGCTGTCCCAAATCGTTCCATGTCATAACGCGGCATCGCCGTGTGCATCATTTCAACGGCACAACAGGCAAGCCCGAATGTCATCCAGTGCAGTGAGCCCGTGCGCGCCCAATTGATAATGTCTTCAGTAGACGTTAACAAAAAGCCTTTGTCCTGCAACTCATTATTCAGAGCACGGGTCGCAACTTCACGATCACCACCTTCGGTATTGGCGGATGTACTCACTCCCATTCCAACGCTCCCTTTTTCCATTCGTAAGCAAAACCAATTGTCAAAACGCCTAAGAAGACCATCATTGACCAGAACCCAAGCACGCCAACATCTTTAAACGATGCAGCCCAAGGGAATAAGAAAGCAACCTCTAGATCGAAAATGATAAACAGGATTGAAACGAGGTAAAAGCGAACGTCGAATTTCATACGCGCATCATCGAAAGCGTTGAAACCACATTCATAGGCCGATGTTTTCTCTGCATCAGGGTTGCGCACGGCAACGATAATGGCAGCCAAGATCAGCACAAGGCCCAACGCCACGGCGATCCCGATGAACACCAAAATTGGTAGATATTCTCTGAGCAGGTCTTCCAATGGCGACTCCTTCGCGGAATTGAGACTTTCGGCATTGTTTAACTATCCCTGCCCCACACGAAGGTCAACCAATCCAACGGCTGAAAACGTGCCTTTCGCGCAAAGTTATCGCATAAGTTGGAAGAAGGCGTTTCAAATCCACTTTAATGCTTGTTAGGCCCAGCGCATTTTCATAACTTTAAGCATGTAAACAGGTGAAAAATTAAGTGATTTTGAACGGCTCCTCCCCTCAACTCGCCAATAAA
>JASJIO010000168.1:0-13857 GCA_037625035.1 Amylibacter sp. | reverse complement strand
TCTGTTTGGCCGTATAAAACGTTCGCGTCCGGTACTTCATCGTAAACACTCCATCTTTCTCTAAAGATTAAAGTGTTGCGTCCACCCAATAAAACCGCCCCGGAATGCGGACATTCGTTAGAAGTGCTCGGAAGGTAGCTTCTATTATTTTGCTTCCCATCACCCTAATTGAACACGGTTCGATCACAGGTACGATCTGACGCGTAAAGCAGATTGAGCTCCATGTTGGCTTAGGAATACTTCGCCACTCAATATCTCCAGAAACCCGGTCGCGCTAAGTTGATCCATAACTGGTCCCTTCACTTCGGAAAAGTGGAACGTGACGCCACCAGCCTTGAGCCGCTCGTTGATCGCTTCAAGCGATTCCAGTGCGGACATATCGATCGTGTTTACCGCAGAGCACATCAGCACGACATGTTGGAGCTCTGACTGTTTCGAAACTTCATCATAGATGCGATCTTCTAAGAAACGCGTGTTCGCAAAATATAGGCTTTCATCGACGCGTATCGTTAGAATTGTTGGATCGGTCAAAACATCATGACGCAAAACGTTGCGATAATGCTCGGTCTCGGGCACTTGACCTACTATGGCCATGTGGGGGCGTGATGTCTTGTAAAGGTGAATGAGGATCGAAATCGACACGCCCGCAGTGACTCCCAGCTCTACCCCCATCAACAAGGTGATGGCCATTGTAGCAGCGACGGCCACGAAATCCGCTTTTGAATGGCGCCATGTCTTTTTCAATACTGAGAAGTCTACCAGCGAGAGGACAGCCACAATGATCGTTGCTGCAAGCGTCGCTTTGGGTAAATGGAATATGAGGGGCGTCAGGAACAATGAGGCTCCCGCAAGGCCAATCGCGGTATAAGCTCCCGCCGCGGGCGTATCAGCGCCTGCATCATAGTTCACAACGGACCGTGAAAACCCGCCCGTCACAGGGAATCCGCCTGTAAATGATGCGCCTAGATTGGCGGCACCCAATCCAATCAACTCTTGATCTGGATCGATCCGCTGGCGCTTTTTCGCGGCCAATGTTTGCGCGACTGACACGGATTCAACGAACCCGATGATCGAGATCAATACAGCAGCGCCGATAAGGTTGGACCACATATCCATTGAGAACGATGGTAAAGTAAGTGGTGGCAGGCCTTTGGGCACGTCTCCAACGACCTGAACCCCATTTGCGGCAAGGTCAAAAAACCAAACAACCAAAGTCGTCATCACAATCGCGGCGACAGGTCCGGCTTTTGCAACGATCCCAGCTATACGCGGGGCAAAACCAAGGCTGACAAGCAATGGCAGTAATCTTTTACGCACCCAAAACAAGAAACCAGTTGCTACGACCCCAATGACTGCGGTTATCCAATTTACCTGTGACACGTTATGCGCAAGCGATCCGATAAGATCAGGCAGCGTATGCCCATGGGCGTCGATCCCAAGGATATTCTTCAGCTGGCTCGCCGCGATGATGATGCCTGTTGCGTTTATGAAACCAGCGATCACGGGATGGGACAAAAAGTTTGCCAAAAAACCCAGCCGAAACAAACCAAGGGCAAGCAAAATTAGGCCTGAAAGAAATGCCAACGTGATTGCAGCCACAATATATTCAAATGTCCCCGGCACAGCGATTTTACTAACTGCGGCCACGGTCAGAAGCGATACAACCGCAACAGGACCAACAGCCAAAGCGCGGCTTGTTCCAAAAATTGCATACAACACAATCGGCAACATCGACGCATACAGCCCCATCTCTGGCGGCAAACCAGCAAGCAGGGCGTAGGCTAGCGACTGAGGGATCAACATGATCGTCACGATGACAGCAGCGACCAGATCATTGGTCAGCATGCTGCGGTCATATGTGCGGCCCCAGCCAAGGATGGGCAAGTATTTCGCCAGTTGTGACGTCTTCATGGAAGGTGACCTTATTACGTTTTCAGCTATGCAGCCTTTGTGGTAAGCTGATCAGTCAGAGCTGAGAGATCAAAACCTGCGGTTTTAGCCATGTGCAGGATTTCGTCAGGCGATTGCCCTTGCTTTGCCGCTCTCAGCGCCCAAAGAGACGCCGCACGCATCCCACTGCGGCAATATGAAAAAACGGGATGACCCGCTCCTGCTATGATCGTTGCGTATGCAAGGGCATCCTCAGAAGTAACGTTACCGGGCACGACGGGTATTTGATGAATCGTGATACCCAAGGCATCAGCGGCCTCACGAATAGCAGATATATCTGGCTGATCGGCTGTTTCCCCTTCAGGACGAGCAACGATAACCGTCTTAATTTTCAGCCGTCTCAAGTCGTCCATATTGGCAACAGAGATTTGTGGTCCGACATATGTCAGGGCATCGAGTTGTGTGACTTGCATCTTCGTTTTCCTAAGAACCGGTTTTAGAGTTGGTTGAGCGGCACCTTCAAAACAGGTCGGCCATCTGCATCTTCAGGCACTTCGCCAGCACGCATATTGACCTGCAAGGACGGGATAATCAGCTTTGGCATCGACAAGGTTGCATCACGCTCAGAGCGTAGTTTGACGAAAGCCTCACGGGTCACACCACCACCGACATGGATGTTATGAGCCTTTTCGTCGGTAACTGTCGTTTCCCATGCGATGTCGCGGCCGTTTGGCCCGTAGTCATGACACATGAACAGCCGCATGTCGTCTGGCAGGGTCAGGACTTTCTGGATTGAGTCGTAAAGTTCACCGGCATCCCCACCGGGGAAATCAGCGCGCGCCGACCCGCCGTCTGGCATGAACATCGTGTCACCTGCAAAGGCCGCGTTCCCCATGACATGCACCATGCAAGCGGGCGTATGCCCGGGCGTCGCCATGACAAAGGCGTCGATTTCGCCGATCTTGTAGCGATCGTCGTCTTGGAACAGCGCATCAAATTGTGATCCGTCGCGTTGGAAGTCGGTCCCTTCATTGAAGATTTTGCCGAAAGTCTCTTGGACTTTCGTGATCTGCGCGCTGATGCCGATCTTGCCACCAAGCTTTTCTTGCAGATAAGGAGCACCAGACAGATGGTCAGCGTGAACGTGGGTTTCAATAACCCACTCCAAAATCAGCCCGTTTGCGACGATATGCGCGACAATTCTGTCAGCATGATCATGGGTAATTCGACCTGATGCGTAATCAATATCCATTACAGAATCTACGACTGCGCAGGCCTTGGTCTTAGGGTCCGAAACGACATAGCTAATCGTGTTGGTCACTGCGTCAAAGAAAGCTTCGACGTCTGGCTTCATCGACATATCAACGGGATAATTTTGCATTGTCTCCCTTTCAAACAGCGGAGTTTTTCGGCAATTGCGCTGCCGTATATCTTGCGATCATCATGCCAATTAACATTGCTGGGACGAACAAAAGCGTGCCGCTGGCGGCCAATGGCAATGACGTCATAGCCGGACCCGGGCAAAAGCCACCCAAGCCCCAACCGACGCCAAAGGTGGCGGCGCCAACGACGAGCCTTGCATCGAAATCAGTGCGTGTCGGCAGATGAAATACATCATGAAACAAAGGCTTTGCGCGTTTCTGAACAAGCCAGAATCCAGGCATCGTCACCATAATCGCGCCACCCATGACAAACGCAAGGCTGGGATCCCAAGTGCCAACAAGGTCGAGGAAATTTAGAACTTTTGCAGGGTTCGCCATGCCAGACAGGATAAGACCGATTCCAAACAGGAGGCCTGCGAAAAGTGTGCTGAAAATACGCATGATCTTATCCTCCCACAACGTGGCGTAGGACAAAAACAGTCACAAACGCCGTCGTCATAAACGTCATCGTCGCAGCAAGTGAACGCGCTGAACCGCGTGAAATGCCACATACCCCGTGACCACTAGTGCAACCGTTCCCCAAGACCGAACCGAACCCGACCAACAGGCCTGCGACCAAAAGCAGCAGCCCGTTGCTTGACACCATTTGCACGGGCGCGGCACCGGTTAACACAAACCAAACCGGTGCTGCTAACAGGAGACCAATTAGAAATAAGATGCCTTGTGGCAATCCGGACTTATCAACCGAAGGCGGCAATAAGCGTGACACAATGCCACTGATGCCTGCAATCCGTCCGTGGGCGGCCAATAGCACAATGGCGGATAGGCCAATGAGCGCGCCACCAAGCAATGATGCAAAGAGGGTAAAATCAGTTTCCACCTAGTAACTCCTTATCGTGTTGTCGTAAGTTCTGGCAAACGTTCATATCGACACGCTTGCCTTTACATTTGTAATCGCTTATATAAGTGATCGTAAATATGCAAGAGGTAATTTTCTCAATGTTGGACATCAGCGCACTCGAACCAAAAATCGCCGAGGCAGCCAAACTTATGGAAATGCTGTCACAACCGGTACGCCTGCGCCTGATGTGTATTCTGCTGGACGGTGAACAAAGCGTTCTCAGCCTTGCTGACAGTGCGAGTCTTTCGCAACCAGCGATGTCACATCACCTGAAGAAACTACGTGACGCTGAACTTGTCGGTACCCGCCGCAACGGTCAGACCATCTATTATTCGGTGAAGGGGGCTGAGGCTGCAGAAATCATCACGGTCTTACACCGCCTCTACTGCCCGCAAGAGTAAATTTGAAATCACTCAGCGCCGCTTGGGTGCAAAGTGGAGTTTGCGATGAGAAAATCAATGATCGACATCGGAGTTGCCGCCATGGCAATCGGCCTTGGCGTCCCTTTCAAAGACACGATCCAGACCCGGATTTACGCTTACATGCACAGCAGCATGCACAGCGCGAATGGCATGGGGCATGACATAAAAAAAAGATGCCCGGCCTTAGGGGGGCGAATGCATCGCAACATGAATCCGACGAGCTTGCTGTCATGTTTGAAAACTTTGACACGATCAGCCGCGAAGTCACAAATTTGCCGAACGGGATACGCACAGTCACACGGTCGTCCGATGAAGATGTCATGGCGGTGCTGGTCAGCCACATTGTTGGAATGGTCGGCCGTGTCGGGCACGGCGATGATCCCAAGATTTTCATCCAAAGCCCAACGCTGGATATTCTGTTTGCAAGCGGCGCTGAGATGCAGTCGCAAATTGATGTGACTGAAGATGGTATTATTGTTGTGCGTACATTGACTGATCCTGAGGTGGTCGCAGCGCTACATGTCCATGCCGCAGAAGTTTCAGACATGGCCGACCGCGGCATGCAAGCTGTCCATGACGCGATGGTGCAGCGCGCCGACAACTGATGCCGCATTAGACGCGCTGTAAAATGCAGTGGCCACTCGCAAATGAGGTCCGAGCTGACGTTGATTAGTTTCGCAGCGTTCGACACTTTGGGCCGAAGTTACTAGGGCAATTCTGTCCGCATCCCGAAAGCGGACTTTAGTTGCACTGCAGAAAACCGGTAATGTGGGCTCTAAGCCGCCCTTCCTTGCGTTACAGTATCTGATCAATTTCTTCAGATGGGATCAGCACTCGCGGCCCATAGCTGACCTTGTACCCGTCAACCGGATGCTGCGGTGCGGCCCGTCGAACCAGCCATTCGCTGCGAGTGCACAAATGACGAAGATACGCAGTTTTTCAGACAAGTTCAAAGCTGTATTAGCGCGAGGCGCTGCGTGGTTACAAAACCGCGTGGGAGATTGCAGCAAGCACAAGGTTCATCCGACACAGGTGACGATGAGGAAACCGCAGGTCATTAATGGGCCGCCCGGGGTGTTTTTCGATACAAGTGTCAGATAGCAGGGCGCAACGTGGAAGGCTCAGACCTGCCATTGATCTCTGACCAGAGTGATGTGTTGGCACAAGTAGAAGCAGTCTTTTGCTGCGATTGTATATTGGCGCATCATCCAATGACCGCAAAATAAACAAATCCAATTTCAAATCACATTTTCGGGCAAAAGACAGTTTTGGACGCACAGCGCGGACAGAACAAAACGCTGGCGTGATGGCAAAACTACTCACCTCAAACTCTGTCATACAGCGGGTGCGATCGGATTCTGCGCTCTATTACCAGCAAGGCGATCCCGTATTGGAGCAATTGACCGCGAAGTTACTTTAAGAACCAAAACAATGAAACTTACACGTACACTTGCTGTAGCAGCTGCCCTTTCCCTGTCCGCTTCTGTAGTATCCGCACAAGAGACAACAGCGATTACCGTAACAACAGCTGCCGATGGTACTGTACTTTACGGTGGTCTGACATTGCCCGCAGCAGCAGTTGCAGCTGGCTTGCCGGTTGCAACTTTCTTGGCAGCAGTCAGCAACTCATCATCGTCTTCTTCTACTTAAGATCAGTGAATATGTCGCCTAGAACCTAGCGCGACATACTTCAATTTTCTTAGAGAATTTAGAGCAGGCTTCATTTTTGTGGTCTGCTTTTTTGTGCGTAAATCTAATCTGACCAGCTGGCTTTGCACATATCGGCAAGGTCGAATTCAGCTTCAAACCCAAGAACTGTTTTTGCCCGTGCAACATCGGCATAAATGCTTGCTACATCGCCCGCGCGGCGCGGCTCCGTTTTGTAGGGCACTTTCAATCCCGTTACTGATTCGAATGATTGAACCATTTCCAAAACCGAATACCCGCGTCCCGTGCCCAAATTAACAGTGTGACTCCCATGCCCTGACGACAAAGAGGCTACGGACAGGACATGGCCACGGGCCAAATCGCTTATGTGAATGTAATCACGCACGCCCGTGCCATCGGGGGTGTCATAATCATCCCCGAAAATGCGCAGGTGGGGAATTTCACCGCGAACAGCGCGCAGCAACCCAGGCATCAGGTTTTCTGGTGGCAACAAGCAGTTGCGCGGGCTTTGTCGTAGCAACCCCGATGCATGCGCGCCAGCTGGATTAAAATAGCGCAAAATTCCAATGGCCCATTCAGGATGCACGGCCGCCATCTGCCCCAGAATTTGTTCCCCCATCAGCTTGGTGAAGCCATAAGGGTTGGTATAGCTCAGGGGTGACTCTTCTGTCAGGGGCAGGCTTTTGGAGACCCCGTAAACGGTTGCGGAGGATGAGAACACAATCGCCTTGGTGTTTGATGCTTCCATCCCAGACAACAGGTTTATCAATCCTACCAAATTGTTTTCAAAATACATCAACGGTTCGCGAACCGATTGGCCAACGGCCTTTTTGGCCGCGAAATGGATCACTGCCCCAAATTGATGCTGCTCGAACGCAGCCAACACTGCGGGTTTATCCAAAAGATTGGCTTCGATCACGGTGACCGGTGCGCCCGTAATCTTTTCAAGATTATCAGGGGTCTCTCGGTCTGCATTGGAGAAATCATCTAGGATAATGGGATCATAGCCCGCTGCACGTAGGGCAACAAACGTATGTGCGCCAATGTATCCTGCGCCACCAGTTAGTAATATAGAATTGCTCATGGCTTTGTGTAACGGGTTTTAAATTCGTGTTACAGCTTTGATTTCGACGGCAAATGCAGCAATCGCCCCATCACGAATAAAAATGTTTGCCACATGATATAGAATTTAATCTGAAACCCTTGGTGTTGAATATGCGATCGTGGAACAATTGCGGCAAGGTATATAAATTTCGCAAACTGCACGATGAGCTGCGTGATATGGGCGAGACCTGCTATGAGATCCACATTACACTTTTGAGAGGCAGCACGGCGCAAATTGGCTGCTAGCCCCCCGCCTTGTTGCCCCCTCTTCTCATTGATTGCGTTGCGGTCAACTTTCGGTCAGCGGGATCGATGATATCGCGCATGAAAACTAACGTGACAATACAAGCCCTGCTGAGCGCAGTGTGGCGGCGCAAACCAAAGATCATGGTTATGATGATCCACTCTCGCTTTCGGGATAATGCTGCTCATAATCCTGCCAGGTAACGGATCAAGGTCACAAGTAAGGAGTGGCACTCGGCGAAGACAACCTTGCTGCCAGCATGAGGCGGCGGGCATACCCCACACGTGACGCTGCAATGCTGGACGTGTTCGAGAACATCAAGGTCCTCTCCAACTCAAACCGCTATCACACGAACACGACTGCTATCGCCAGTTGACAATGAATCCAACCAAATGAAAATGAGAGAGGCACGTGCCTAGGAAGCTATGGGCACCTCAGAGCGTATGTTGTCTTGTGTGGCACGAGCCCAGCATGCTAGGGAGAACAACCTGTACACGACCAATCAACCATTGTTTCAGCCGCCCCAATTCAACATTCAAACGAACAATCCTGCATCGCTTTTGCGTGCTTGTAGTTATATGGGTTGGCCGATGTATTCTGGTTAAACGGGTCGCCATCGAGAATAGGAATATCATCTAATGCAGGAATATTCACATCACTCGTCAAAGTGCAGGTCTAACGCGTCAGCTGTAATCATTGCCGACACGTCGCCGTCGACAAGGATGTTGTGGCCCTTTATCCAATGGCTTTCTTCGCTAGCCATGAACACAATAACCTGGGCATCTTCCAACGCAGATGCAGCCCACCCTGGCAAAGCCAAAGCATTAACGGCGCGATCACCTAACGATGACATGAAATCGCCCAGAATTGCTGTTGCGACAGGCGCAGGGCTGACTGAATTTGCACGCATATCGCGCGCGACCAATGCCTTAGTCAGGCCCTTGGTGTAGGCAATGATAGCCTCTTTTGATAGGTTATAAGCACGTGTCGGATCAATTTCGAGATCAGAGACAAATCCCTTCAGCTCGGATGGGTTTTTTAATGCCAGAAGCTTTTCACTTCGGCGATGTTCTCTTGCCACATCAGACCTGCGCGACTGGCAGTGTTAACGATCCGCGCGCCTTTGGCCAGTTTTGGCAGCATCGCACGGGTCATCGCAAGCAAACCGAAAACATTTACGGACAGCAACTTAACCTGATTGCCTTCGCGCGGCGGAAGGCCTGCGTTGTTGATAAGCACATCAAACGGCCTTTCAACGGTGTCGCAAGCGGATGCAACTGCATCCATATTAGACAGATCCACTTTGACCCAGTGGTCGACGTTTTCAGGTCGCAAAATATCAAATGCGATCACTTCAGCACCCTGTGCCTTTAGAAGTTTGACAACCTCCGCCCCAATACCTGTCGCGGCTCCTGTAATTGCTACGCGCATGGGTTTCATTCCTTTGTGGGTTCTGATCGAACAGGTGCAGCACCGCCGTTTGGGGCTCGATACTTAGGCGAAAGACGGACCGTCATTCTTGAAGATTTGTTCATCTGCAGGGTCGCGCCCCTCTTGTGGTCATATTCCTCGAGCAGTAGCAGCTACTTTTCTTGGTTCCACAGAAAATAGGTTCAGCCAAAAGTTATTTTCAAAAATTTGCAGTATTTCGCAGTGCCTTCATCATGGATTGCAGAAAAACAGCACACGCCTTCGCGTGCAGATTTTACGTCGAAACTTCTTTGACTGTCTGGCTTAAATGCGCACTTTAAGTACCAATTTAAATATTGTAAAAAACCGACATGCAACTTACAAAATTCACAGATTACGCACTTCGCATTCTTCTTCATTTGGCTTTGGCAGACGGAAGATTGATATCTACAAAAGATATCGCGGAAATGCACAGCGCCAAATACAATCACTTGGCGAAAGTTACACAGTGGCTTGCAACGGAGGGCCTCATTGAGGCGATACGTGGTCGTTCGGGCGGCATGCGGTTGGCTATTGCGGCTGAAAATATCAACATCGGCAAAGTTGTCAGAAAACTGGAAGGTAGCTCTTCGCTTGTCGAATGCATGCAAGAAGATGGTGGAAATTGCCGACTATCCAAAGCCTGTGGATTGTCGATTGCGCTTAAAAAAGCCCAAGATGCATTTTTCGACGTCCTTGATGAATTTACCTTAACTGATCTTATTCTCGCGCACCCCAGCATGACCGATCTTCTGCTGAGCATTCATCCTAATGACGCAAAACCTTTGGCGGGGTTGAGCCCGTCAAATTAAAAACTGTGACTAGGATTTGTTGCTTTGGTTTAGAAACCACGAGTGCCGCTAAATTTTTGTGCTTGGGCAAAGAAACCTCTGGCCCCGCCTGTGCATAATTGGCTAAATCGTCTGATGAGCTTTGCACACCATGTCTTTCGCCACACGCCAGCCTTGCGCGGTCTGATCACTGCGCCTGACGAATCTGAAATGCGTTTTGGGCAAGACCGTTTTGCTGAATTGGATATCCAGGCGAAGGCTGAGGGTTGGCCATCAGGCTGGCGAATGGAACACGGTGACCGCGAAGAAAACCGGAAATCAACACTTTCTGGGCGATTGGAACAGGATCTTTGGGTGTTCGCCTATGGGTCGCTCATTTGGGATCCAGCGGTTCAGGTGGAGGAATATCGATACGGTGCCTTGTCTGGTTGGTGCCGCAATTTCTGCATGCGACTTGAAGGCGGACGCGGTAGCCATGAGCAGCCGGGTTTGATGGCCGCGTTGGACGAAGGCGGGAATTGCGACGGCATTGCCTTTCGCATACCGGCCACGTTGGTTGAACGGGAAACCGAATTTATGTGGCGACGTGAGATGTTTTCCGGCGCCTATCGCCCTATCTTTCTTGAAGTTGCTACACCGCAGGGTTCAGTTGACGCGCTTGTGTTTGTAATGGATCGCGCAAATCGCCGCTACATGCCTGAATTGCCCCAAAAGGATGTGGCGCGTATGATCGCCGTGGCCGAAGGCAGACTCGGTACCAATTTTGCCTATTTAGACTCGCTGGTTCGCCATCTCGACCAACTTGGCATTCAAGACGACGACATGCAGCAACTACACTCACTCGCCGATGCATATCGCCTCAATCCGCCTTTGGTTGACACTGCTAAATGACGGAACGCAAGTGTTTTACATATTACTGTAGGGTGCTAAAGTTTGGCCATGCACAGTCCTGATCTGCAATTTTTCCCACCTTCTAAAGCCCGCACCCATGAGGTTTGCGGGCCTGGCGCGTATGCTTTTGCATTTGTGCTTGCCGCACAGCTTGGCGGGCATTGCATGTGGGTGCGTGGGAGGTCGGACGCCACTCAAATTAATCCTAATGGGTTTGCCGAGTACATCGCCCCATCTAAATTGACATTCTGTAACACCAAAGACCAAACCCAAACCCTGGCTGTCGCCGAGGAAGCGCTTCGTGCTGGGGTTGTCTCGTTGGTTGTGATGACCCCCAATAAACCGTTGGGTTTGACCCAAGGACGGCGCTTACAACTTGCTGCGCGTGATGGGAAATCCACTGGTTTGGCCATAATTTCCGAAGGGATGGGCAGCAATGCAGCAGAAACGCGCTGGCGCTGTACGCCTGTGTTTGACTCTGGGGACTCGACACTGCACAAATGGGAACTTATAAAGAACAAATCAGGAACATTGGGTATTTGGTATGTTTGGTGGGATACAGCGTCGCGTCGTCTCATTATGGTTCCCCCGCCTATCGAGTGAGCGGGTTCTGCGGCGTTGCCCGCTGAATGGCCCCTTTGCCCTGACCCAAAAACAGAGCAACACCAATCGGCTTTATTGCCTCAACACAGAGGCCACGCACCAAGGTTTACATCAGGGCATGTCCCATTCTGATGCGCTTGCCTTCTGTCTCAGTTTGCAAACGGCACCCGCTGACCTTTTACAAGAGCAGCGTTTTTTGCAGACACTGCGCCGCTGGGCCACGCGTTATTGTCCTTGGGTCGGAATAGAAGGCCGCGATGGGCTGGTGCTGGATATCAGTGGGTCTGTTCATCTTTTTGGCGATGAAGAGGAAATGCTGAGCGATATGCGCGCGCGCTTGATGCGGGCGGGCCTGTCGGTGCAGATCGGGTTGGCCAACACGCGTGGGGCGGCCTGGGCATTGGCGCATTATGGCGAAGGAACAGCGCCAACCAACGACATGTTATCTGCGCTGCAAAACCTGCCCGTTGCGGCCTTACGATTGGATGAAAAGACCTCGACGGCTTTGGTTCGCCTTGGGCTGCGCAAGGTTGGCGAACTTGCTGCTGCACCGCGTGCCCCACTAACCCGTCGTTTCGGGCCCGATGTGGTGATGCGACTGGATCAGGCTTTGGGCCAGCAACCCGAGGAGATCATGCCGCTGGTTGAAGCGCCCCATTATGGCGTGCGCATAACATTACCAGAACCGATTGGCCTTATCAGCGATGTGATGGCCGGTACTCAGCGGCTTTTGGTCCAGCTTTGCGCCAAATTGAAAGCACAGGACATGGGCGCGCGGGTTCTTACAATCACATTGCGCCGCGTGGATCAGGAAAACCAAGACGTCGAATTGCGCCTCGCACGTCCTTTGCGGGATCCACATCGCATCTTGCCCTTGTTTGAACGTGAACTGGCCGAGGTGGATGCGGGTTTTGGCATTGATCAACTTAGGCTTGAAGCCACCCAAGTCATGCCCCTGCCCGCTCAGCAGATCACACACGCTCCTCAAAGGCAAATCGGGCACAAGGGGCAATTGGAGGATCTCATCACTCGGATCGGCACAAGGATCGGACTGGAGAATATACAACGTTTTCTGCCCGCTGACAGCCATATCCCAGAGCGCAGCTTTATCATCGCACCCGCCGCCTATTCAGAGCCTGCCAGCAGCTGGGTTTGCCTAAACCCGCGCCCGCTATGCCTGTTCCCCCCCGAGGCGATTGCAGCGCACGGCCCGCATCCGCCCTCTAGCTTTCGCTGGCGGCGCATGTCGTTGATTACAGGCCGCGTCACTGGCCCAGAACGTATTGCACCTGAATGGTGGTTTGAGGACGACAACTGGCGATCAGGTTTGCGCGATTACTGGCGCGTAGAAACCACGCAAGGGCGCCGATTGTGGCTGTTTTACACGCCTCAAAATCCCGGGTGGTACGTGCAAGGGGAATTTCCATGAGTGAGAATTCCACCACCCCCGCAAAAGCCTTTCGCAAGGATCGGCGGATGCAAACGCAAGATTATGCCGAGCTTTGCATAACCAGTAATTTCACCTTTCTGACCGGAGCCTCGCATCCTGAGGAGTTGGTGGTGCGCGCCGCCGAGCTGGGTTTATCCGCGATTGCCATCACGGATCGTAATTCGTTGGCGGGTGTGGTTCGGGCTTGGAGCGCGCTCAAGGAATTGGCGCGAGAAAGCGATGAGGCTTTGAAAATTCGCTCTCAGCAGCGTGTGGATGCCTCCTCTCGGCAAAAAGTGGAAACAGGGGCAGGCATTGCAAAACCGTTTCCCGTGACATTGCCCAAACTGATCGTCGGGTGCCGTATTATTCTGCGCGACAGTTCGGTGGAATGGATCGCCTTGCCCCGCGATCGCGCGGCGTATCAGCGGCTAACACGCCTGCTGACATTGGGCAAAAGTCGCGCGCCCAAAGGCGACTGCGTGCTTTATACCAAGGACATGACCGGTGCATGCAAGGGGATGATTTTGATAGCCCTGCCGCAAAAACGACTGAAAGAAGCTGTGCCAGAAATTCAAAACATGCGCCGGCACTTTCCCAATCATGTTTTCCTCGGGGCCACCCCCTGTTATGATGGCAGCGATCAAGCCTATCTGAGAGCATGCGCCAAGGCTGCGCAAAAGGCATGCGCCCCGATGGTTGCAATGGGGGATGTGCTGATGCACCGGGCATACCGCAGGCAATTGGCCGATGTTCTAACCTGCATGCGCGAGCATATCGCCATCGACCAAATCGGCACCCGCGCCCTGCCTAATGGCGAACGCCGCATCAAGACGGGTCAGGATATGGCGCGACTGTTTCGCAATCACCTGAGTGCCGTGCGCCGCACGTTGGAAATTGCCAACATGTGTAGTTTTGACTTGGGAGAGTTGTCTTATGAATACCCCCAAGAAGAAACCGAAGAAGAAACTTCGCACGCTCGTTTGGAGCGATTAACCCGTGAAGGCCTGACGCGCCGTTATCCCGGTGGCCCGAATCCTAGGGCAATTAATCTGATGAAAAAAGAACTGGCCATGGACAAGG
>JASJIO010000167.1:0-21893 GCA_037625035.1 Amylibacter sp. | reverse complement strand
CATGAATGATCAAGCTGTATTAAAAAAAGCAAAACAATGTCCTATTTTGAAAATATCAGAACCTTTGTTCGTGTCTATGAACTTGGCAGCATGTCCGCCGCTGGCCGTGATTTGCGGATTTCCCCTGCCGTTACCTCCTCGCGGATTTCCCAATTAGAAGACCACCTTGGCGTGCGATTGTTTCAACGGACCACCCGAAACCTAAGCGCGACAGGGCAAGGCAAAGTGTTTTATCGTGGCGAAACCGAGGTGTTAGAGGCCGTGGATTCAGCCGAATCAAAAGTTATGGAAATTACCGACAGCCCGCGCGGTAGTTTATTTGTGGCCTCACCATTGGGCGTCGCTTGATTGCCCCACAAATTCCCGCGTTTTTAGCCGAATACCCGAACGTGAACCTGCGGCTCCGACTAACAGACAGAAAGGCCGATCTAACCACCGAGGGCCTAGACCTTGCGTATTTTTTGGGCCAACCCGAAGACAGCAATTTGCGGATCAAGAAAATTGCCGACGTGCAGCGCGTGTTATGTGCCGCGCCCGACTACATCAAAAAACATGGCCACCCCAAATCCGGAGAGGAAATCGTCAAAGACAAACACGAATGCCTGAACCTGCGTTTCCCGGGTGCCGCCGAACTTCAGTGGCCCCTGATCACCAAAACAGGCCCCAAACGGTTTCCAGCAACGGGGCGCTATGAATGTGACGATGGCGACATCTTGATTGATTGGGCGCTAGGGGGCCATGGGATCATCTTGAAACCCGTATTCGAAGTGGCCCAACACCTGAAATTTGGTGCGTTGGTTGTTGTTGGCGAAGACACCCCCCCCCGAACCCATCCAGATGGCGTGTATGTTTACCCATCTCCGCAATCTCGACCCAAAAACGAGGATTTTCATGGATTTTGTCTCTGAACGAATTGTGGGTGTGATCAAAGACACCAAGCTACCCGATCAGTTGCCGCGATAGATTGAATTATGGGGTTCAACCAAATAGGCCGCCTCGATTGGCCTAACTCCCAAAGAACAAAAAGGAAAATTCAAATGCCACTCGCAGAATTGGTGACACCTTACGATTTAAGCGGCCGTATTGTTCTTGTGACAGCGGGCACGGGGGGGCATCGGGCGCGCCTGCGTACAACGATTGGCGCAATACGGGCGACGGTCGCATTTACCTACGTCGAAAACGTCGAAGACCCCGTCAACGCACTGGGCAGTTTTGATCTGCCAAACGTAACAGCGCACCCACTTGATTTGCGCACCCACGCCTCCATCCGCAGTTGTTTTGCCAGCGTTATTGTCGCGCATGGTCGCGTCGATATTTTGCTGAACAACGCCGCAGTTGGTTCAGCCACCGTCACCGATTTATCCGATGACGCGGGTGAACAAGACAGCCTGATGATGGCCATCAACGCGGATGGCACGCTCAAGATGTGTCAAGAATTCCTGTCACTGCGCGAGGGCGAAAATTGCAAGTTAATTAACATCAGCTCGGTCGGGGGCGGTATCACCGCCTTTCCAGGGTTCAGATTATCCGATGGCATGAGCAAAGCCGCCGTAGCCTTTTTAACCCGTCAACTGGCGGCCGAAACCACGCATAAAGATGTCGATGTCTTTGCCATTTGTCCGGGCGCAACGGACACGCCGATGTTTCAAGCCAGCACCCTCAATAAAATGAACGCCGATGAACGCACGCGGTTTTGCGCAAACCTCCCCAAAGGTCGCTTAATCCAACCCACTGAAATCGCTGAGATTGTACATTTCCTAGCAACACCAGCATCGCGCGTGCTGCACGGCGCGGTTTTGGATGCCTCGATGGGATTGGGGTCTCGGCCAGGCTTGCAAACAGAATTTCAAGGCTAGCAGGGCGTCAAAGAAAATCCGTATTTTTAAACGTGATTTCCAGCCGATCCATAACGCGCACGAATGTTTCCATGTCCTGCGCCCTGTTATTCTCTTTCAATTCGGCTTGCCTGCGCCGCATGCGGGGCACGCCAAAAGGCCCTTCGCGTCGCGCATTTTCCCTCTGCCTCAGGCGATATTTTTTTTGATTTGGTTCTGTTCGTCTGCGCACCTTTCTTGGCCATTTTTGTAGAATCCTACCTCGATCTACCCGAAAAAACAGCCCTGCTAATCTTGTCGCTCAGCTGTATCGCGGCCGTGATTGGTGGATCAGCGGGCAGGGGGCTTCCCGATCACAAGTGCCGTGCTTGGCGTGTTAATCATCGGCGTGATTTTCAAGGAACTAAAAGAATGCAGGCGCAATAACCAAATAGACGACCAACTGCGCGAAATTATCGCCAATACCTTCGGGCGGATCATGAACACGATTGTTGAGGAAGGGCACGATGAAAATACGAATGTCATCTACATTTCCGATCACGACGATTGGCTGGGCGAATAGGCGTTGTTGTCAGGGAGCGTTGGTATTGCGCTAGAATCGCGCACTGTTCGCGCCGAATTGGCCGTTACATCCCCAGTCGCCCTGCCAATACTGAGCCTGACAGAACACCCGTGGGAACCGCTTAAAAACGGCTTACCGGTAGGTATAAACAGGCTGCCAATCATCACCCCATGCCTCTTGCCACAACTTTGTTCGCTCGCTGTGCTGGATCGGCGCGCCCCCGTGCCAAAGATCGGCTTTCGGGTCGGCATAGGTTTTAAAGAACGCGATCAATTTCGCATCCAACTCGGCAACAACATCGCGATATTGCGGATCAGCCGCCAGATTTACCGTCTCGTCCCGATCATTTTCCACATCAAACAACTCGTTTTCAAACCTAGTGCCAGCGCCTTCAAACCGTTTGAAATACGCCCATTTTGGCGTGCGAATGACACGGGTTTCTTCTTGCTCAGAACAGACAACATCGTCGCCCCAATCGCTCAGATCAGCGCCAGATAAGATCGGCATTAACGATCGGCTCGATATTGCTTTATCTGCCCCGTCTAACCCCACATGTTCCAGAATTGTCGAATACACATCCAACCCAGAAACCATCAGCTGTGATCGAACACCGCTTTGCGTCACGCCCGGTTGGCGCATGATCATCGGAATGGAATGCGCCGCGCGGTGCAAATTTGATGGCAGTGTCGCCGCACCGTGCCCCCAAAAACCGTGCTCCCCTGTCGAAAGCCCGTGATCCGTCGTGAAAATCAGCAGCGTATCATCCGCAATCCCGAGCCGATCAAGCGTTTCCACAATTTTGCCAACACCATCATCCACCATCGAGATTTGGGAATAGAAATTCCGCAAAGTCGCGAGATCATTTGGCGCGCGCATCAACATAGAAAAATCCAAATCCGTCGTGGAATCATTATTTCGCAACATAAATCCGTCCACCGCCGCTTTGCTTAGTGCTTGGCGCGGGATCGTGTTCATCGGGCATTCGGCGTAGCGCGCGGAATGTCGGTTTTCATCCGCTTCCTTGGTGGCGGGCCAATGACCGTAAGGCGCAGGGTAGGGCAGGTACAAAAAGAACGGTTTTTCCGCCTCCGTCTGCGCCTCGATGAACTCCACACCTTTGTCGGTAAAGAAATCAACCGAATGCCCGGGTTGTTCATAAACATCGCCATTGTCGAAAATCTTGTTGCGATAAAAACTGCGCACATGGCCATCTTCTAAAGTGACCCAATTGTCGAACCCCTCCGCAGGCGACGTCGGCTCGCCCAGATGATATTTCCCAACCAAAGCAGTCGCATAACCCTGCGATTGCAGCGTTTTTGGCAAGGTTTCCAGCCCATCGAGCGCATGCCAGCCCTTGGGCCACTCATTCATGTTGCGGTCATCAATCCACGAATGCACACCGTGTTGCGATGGCACCTTTCCCGTCAAAACCGATGCCCGACACGGCGAACAAAACGCATTCGGACAATAGGCATTGTCAAACGTCACGCCCGTCTTTGAAAGCTGATCTAAATTGGGCGTGTGAATTTCATCGTTGCCATAACACCCAAGCGTCGAGGCCTGTTGGTTATCCGTAAAAATCAAAATGATGTTCGGCTGCTTCGCCATGTCCAAATTCCTTACCTGCGCGCCACGCCCATATAGGCGCAAAGTGCCTCTTTTAATCCTTCAAGGATCGTGCCGTCTTTTAATGTGAAAACGTGATAATTGTTCACCAGATCGTTTTGTAAAACACCGGTAATCATCTGAAAGCAAAAGCTAAGTTTGGTTCTGGCCTCGGCGGGTGTGTGCTCTGGAAACGCACCCTCCAGCCCGCCGTGAAGCGTTTTCAAAATCTTCTGCGCTTGCTTTCGCATTGGCGCCCAAGGATCATCTGCATCCAGAATACGAGGATAACTTTCGCGCAAAACGCCCCGAAAACGGCTCGAAAAAATCGCACCAAGCAAGTCAACCAAACTATCGAGCGCCTCACCTGCACTCATCCCTCGCAGCGCAGTTTGCGTAAAATCCACCTCAATCTCACGTTCAATTGCATCAAGTGAATAAACCCGAAGCGCACGAAAATACGCGTCCTTGTCGCGAAAACGCGTATAAAAACTGCCCACCGAATTGCCGCTGGCCTTGGCTAAATCCAAGATCTTCAATTCATCAAAACTCTTGGTATTCAGCGCCTCAATTCCCGCACGAATAAACCCGTCGCGGTTTTTGACACTGCGATTTTGACGCGCTTCAAACACCCCTGGAATACCATCTTTTAGAATAAAACCTGTTGCAGCCATCGCACTTTCAACTCCTGTTGGGACCAGTTTAATCCTTGATTGGGCGGGTGTGTCAAAGGAAAACGAATCTGAATTCAAATTCTTTTATGTTGACTTGAACCTATATGCGCAACTAGCCTAAATTCTGACACGTGGCCCCAAACACACATGCGACTGCGTGATTTTTCATCGGGGAGGATGACAATGAAACGAAGAAATTTGATAAAGTCGGCAATGATTGCCGCCGTTGCAATGGCGCTACCACTCAGCACACAAGCCGAGGAAATCAAACTGCGTGTCGCGAATTGGCTGCCACCGGTTCACCACATGACTGGCACGTTGCGCAGTTGGGCTGACGCACTTGAAACAGCCTCTGATGGTGAAATCAAAGTCGAAGTTCTTACAACTCCTTTGGCCAAACCAAACGGGCAATACGACCTTGCTAAAAACGGCGTCGTCGACATCGCGTGGTCTGTTGCAGCTTTCCAACCCAAACGCTTTTGGAAATTGAACGCAGCCGAAGTTCCCTTTGCAGCGCCAAGTGCCGAAATCGCTGCCGTGGCCGCATGGCGCTGGTATGAACAGAACGGATTTATCGCAGAGGACACGGCCGACACAAAACTGCTCGCGCTGTTTGCGCACGCGCCGCATCTGTATCACAGCGCCGTACCACTGGCATCGCTTGACGATTTCAACGGATTGAAAATTCGCGCAGGGGGCAACGGCGTTCGCATTGCTGAAATGCTGGGTGCGGTTCCCGTGGGCATGCCTCCGGGGCAAACCAATGAGGCCATGGCCAAAGGCACGATCGACGTGTCGCAATTCCCTTGGGAATCGGTCAAAGGCTTTCGTCTTGATGAGGTCTCCAAACATCACCTCGCGATCCCGGGTGGCACCTATTCTGGCATCTTCTTCATGACAATGAACCCGCGCACTTGGGATAAAATGAGCGACAAACAGAAAGCCGCGCTCGATTCC
Organism: Amylibacter sp.; assembly: GCA_037625035.1. Classification (GTDB taxonomy): domain Bacteria; phylum Pseudomonadota; class Alphaproteobacteria; order Rhodobacterales; family Rhodobacteraceae; genus Amylibacter. The sequence continues at coordinate 16,260 of JASJIO010000167.1, read as the reverse complement.
GTATCAGGCGAATGGGGCTCACGTTTCATCTCTCAAGAATGGGATCGCCAAGAGGCAGTCGGCCTTGAAATCGCGCAAAAAGCTGGCAACACGATCACCACATTGTCCGAGGCTGACACGAAAAAGCTGTTCGACATGACCCGTGTTTTTGCAGATGATTGGGTCGCCAAAGCAGACGCAGCTGGCCTTGATGGCAAAGCTCTGATGATGAAATACGAGGCGATTGTCTCTGAATTGAAATGATTTAAAGCATCCAGCCAAAAATCTGAATCGCTCGCTAGTCATCTCTTTGGCGGGGTGCTCACCCTCTCGGGGGTAAATCGAAATCAGCCATCACCACCCATGGCTCAGGTTTAAGGCGAGGTCCCTTAATGCTAAAAACCACTGAAAATCTGATCAGGCGGGCAGTTCTACTGCTCGCCTGGTTTGCTGCCGCGACGCTGGTTGCGATCATGGCGATGACCTTTGTTGATGTGATTGGCCGCAACTTTTTTGGCCGCTCGCTGATCGGAACGGTTGAAACTGTGCAACTGATGATGGGCGTTCTGGTGTTCAGCGGCTTAGCGATAACCGAGCTGTACCGCCGCCACATCGTTGTCGAAACCTTCCAAGGCCTGTTCCCAAAACCCCTGCGCCGCATCTCTGTCATCGTCAATTCACTGATCGGCGTCGGCGTTGCTTGGTTGTTGTTAAATCAGCTGTTCATCAAAACCCTCGATGTGTTCAGCGAAAAAGAATTCACCATGATACTGAAACTGCCGTATTGGCCCGCTGCAATCATAATGCTAATCGGCTTCGCGCTGTTTTTCCTGCTCCTCGTTTTGCGCCTCATCCGTGAATTGATGGGCCAAGAGGATCACACCTATGGCGATTGAAACCCTCGTCCCACTGGTGTTTGGCCTCCTGTTCCTCGTGCTGTTTTTGGGCGCGAACCTCGGCCTCGCCATGTCAGGCGCCGCGCTTTTCGGCACAACAATGATCATCGGTCAACAAGGCGCGCTCGCGCTTGCGGGCTTGTCTGTCTATGAAAGCGCGCAAAATTTCTCGCTCAGCGTCATCCCGCTGTTCGTTCTGATGGGCGCGTTCGCCACGAAATCTGGCATTTCCAATGATCTGTTTTCGGCCTTCAACACATGGCTGCGCCGTCGCAAAGGCGGCCTTGCACACGCCAGCATCGCCGCCTGTGCCGCGTTCGGCGCGGTCTGCGGCTCCTCAATTGCCACCGCCGCGACGATGGGCAAGGTCGCGCTGCCCCAAATGGCGCGTTACGGCTACAGCGACAGGCTCGCGACAGGGGCATTGGCCGCAGGGGGCACCATCGGCGTGCTGATCCCCCCCAGCGTCATCATGCTCATCTACGGCATTCTCACGGAAACCAGCATCGGCGATCTGTTCATCGCAGGCATCATCCCAGGAATATTGCTCACACTGTTCTTCATGATCACAGTTTTAGTGATGATCTGGATCGACCCGACCTCAGCCCCCGATGTCACAGAACAGATCGACCAGGTCGAAGACGTCGCCGAGGAGTCAGTTCTTGAAAAGGTCTGGGCCACGCTCGCACTTTTCATCACCGTCATCGGCGGCATTTACGCAGGCATTTTCACCCCAACCGAGGCCGCAGGCTTTGGCGCAGTGGGCGCGATGTTCCTCGGCGTTGTGATGGGCCGCCTCGATCTCAAAATGATCGGCGAATGTTTGATCGATACCGTTCAAACCACCTCGATGATCTTTCTGATCCTGATTGGCGCGATCCTGTTTTCAGGCTTTCTAACCCTCAGTAATACGCCGAGCCTGCTTGGCGATTGGATCGTCGGCCTCAGCTTTTCGCCGCTGGGCACGATCCTTGTCATCGTGGCAATCTACATCGTTTTGGGCGCATTTCTCGATACGATGGCGATGATAATCCTGTCGATCCCGATCTTTTTCCCGATCATTTCAAACATGGGATTTGATCCAATTTGGTTTGGCGTTCTCGTCGTGCTCGTGGTCGAGTTGGCGCTCATCACCCCGCCGCTTGGCATCAATGTTTTCATCATTCGCGGCATCGCCCCGCACGTACCCTTGGCGCGAATTTTCGCAGGCGTGCTGCCGTTTTGCCTCGCGCTCGTCGCCTTGATTATCCTAATTATCGCTGTCCCTTCCATCGCAACATTCCTACCAGATCTTGCACGAAACTGAGGAAACATCCCACGTGTCAGATAAAAGCCCAGAAATATTTGCACAAACACGACATTCCAACAAAGCCGTGTCCGACAGGCTGCCGCTTGCGCGCAAAGACGCCGAACGCGATGCAACACGGGGATGGCTTGCCTCACTTTCTGGGCCAGTAACGCGGGCCGACGGCGGCGTTGCATGGGATCCAGCGTGGTTTGATTTCCTAAAACAAGATTGCCCAGAAACCGCAAATCCGTCGCTCTGGCGTCACGCACAACTCAACGCAAAACACGGGCTGTTTGCGGTCACAGACGGCGTGTGGCAGGCGCGCGGTTGTGACTTTGCCAACATGACAATCATCCGTGGTGAAACCGGCTGGATCCTCGTTGATCCGCTGATGACCACAGAAAGCGCGCGCGCTGCGCTCAATCTGGTAAACGCCACCTTGGGCAACCGCCCCGTCAGCGCGATTCTTGTCACCCACACCCATCCCGATCACTTCGCGGGTCTTCGCGGTGTGACCGCTGATAACCCACCGATTTACGCCCCCGAAGGCTTCATGGATTTCGCCGCAGCCGAGGGCGTTTTGGGCGGAAATCACACTTCGCGCCGCGCCGTCGATCAGTTCGGCATCGCCCTGCCGATTGGCCCAACAGGCATGATAGACGGTGGCATCGGCAAAACAGTCGCCCGTGGCACACGCGGGTTCGTTATCCCCACGGATTACATCTGCGAAACAGGCGAGCGGCGCGTCATTGATGGCGTAAATTTCGAATTCCTGATGGCCTCTGGCACCGAAGCGCCCGCCGAGTTTACCTTTCTGCTGCCCGATCACGGCGTGCTTTGCATGGCCGAGGTGTGCACGCAAAATATGCACAACGTGCTTACGCCGCGCGGCGCTGAAGTGCGCGATCCGCTCTTGTGGGCCCGTGTCATCGACGACGCGCTGCAACGATTTGGCGCGCGAACGGATATCCTGATCAACTGTCACAACTGGCCCGTTTGGGGGCAGGGCGCGGTTGAACAATTCATGTTGGAACAGCGCGATATTTACAAATATATCCATGATCAAACCCTGCGTTTGGCCAATCACGGAATGGGACCAGATGAAATTGCTGCTACGCTTCTGGAACCAGAATACCTCAGCGATGCCCTGCACGCGCGCGGTTATTACGGAACGCTAAACTTTAATGCCCGCGCAACGTATCAGAAATATTACGGCTTTTTTGATGGCCGCCCCGTCAGCCTAAACCCCTTGCCACCCGAAACCTTGGGCACACATTTCCTAGACGCCCTTGGCGGCGTGGCCCGCGTGCTGGAATTGGCCGAGAAAGCCGTCGCCGAAGACCAATTACAGTGGGCCGCAACCCTGTTAAATCACGCAGTTTTTGCAAATGAAACCACCGCAAAAGCACCCCTTGCAGCGGTTTACAGGAACATGGCCTACCGCGAAGAAAGCGCGATCATGCGCAACATTTTCCTCGCGGGCGCACAAGAATTGGACCAAGGCGCACCGCGTTTGCAAGGGGCAGGCGGGCGCAACAGCGACCTTGCCGCAACCCTCAGTTTGAAAGATTGGTTCGATGCATTTGCCGTGCGCCTTAATGCGGATAAGGCCCTTGGTGTTGATCTTTCAATTCGATTCATCGTGGAAGAACAATCCGTTAGCGTAAGCATCGCGCGCCAAACAGAATTTGCACGCATCAATGATGCGACCAGCACAGTCGATGCAACCGTGTCCCTGAACGCATCCGACCTAGAAGCCCTCGCATCTGGCGCATTGGCGCTCGAAACGGTCCAAATCGACGGCGACACCACGGCTCTGAAACGCTGGCTCGATCTGCACGACAGCTTTGATCTTTGGTTCAACATCGCAACGCCCTAGCCTGATACCCACGCGATCCGATAATTCTGAACGATGACGCCATGTTGAAATCGGCCAGCAGGGCGTGACGGCCACGTCAATTTGGGCAGTTTCAAATCTTTCCGTTCAAATCCACACCAAGATTTGACAAAGACCGCCACGCCCCTCAAAGGACTGTGGAGCATTTCGCCACACAGACATCGGATCGACACATGACATACGCATTGGTACTTCACGGTGGCGCAGGGGCGCGACCTGGCACGGATTACACAAAACAAAAGGCCCACCTAGAAGGCTTGATCACCGCAGGGCAGGCCAAACTGGTTGACGGGCAATCCGCGCTCGATGTGGTTACTTGGGCCATCGAAGAACTGGAATCTTCGGGCCTGTACGTCGCGGGCAAAGGCTCCGCCCCAAATTCGCTCGGGGGGTTCGAGCTTGACGCATCATTAATGCACGGCCCTGATCGTCGCGCAGGCGCCGTGGCCGCGATTGAAGGCATCCAAAGCCCAATTCGCGCCGCGCAAGTGGTGCTCAACGATGGCCGCCACGTCATGCTCGCAGGCGCAGGGGCGCACCACGCCGCCAAAGCAGCTGGCTTGGCCGAAATCCAAGACCCAGAAGATTATTACACGGAACACGTGTCCCACGGCTCAGCCGATTCAGCCAACCACGGAACTGTCGGCGCAGTTGCGCTCGATATTCGCGGCGAACTGGCGGCTGGCACGTCCACGGGGGGCACATTCGGCAAACTGGTTGGCCGCGTTGGCGACACCCCAATCATCGGCGCTGGCACTTGGGCAGACGATACCGTCGCCGTTTCCTGCACAGGGTTAGGCGAGGCGTTTATCCGCACCGCAACCGCCTATGACGTGTCCGCCCGCATGCGTTACGCGGGCACGCCGTTGAAACAAGCAACGCTGCAAGTCCTTGATGAAGTTGCAAAATTTGACGGCGACGGCGGTTTGATTGCCATTGACGCGCAGGGCAATATTTCGATGCCTTACAACAGCGACGGCATGAAACGGGCAGCGGTATCTGATACCATGCCCCCCGTCGTGCGCGTGTTTGAACCCGAAACCTAGGTCGGCAAAGGCTGGCCAGCTTGCCAGTTGGCCTGCCGCAATTTTTCGATCAATTCCATCGTTTGCGGGCGATCTTCGTGTATCAATAGCGCAAGGAAATCGCCCGGACGCGCCCATTCAAACGATTTAACCACCGCAGAATATTCCGTGTCCGTCTGAATAATCGCGTCCTTGTCTGACCCAAGTCGGATCAACTCGTTCACCATAACTTGGCTCAATTGCCCAACGGGACGCCCGCGCAGCAAATGGGGCAGTTCAGCCACCACAACCATATCGGGTTCAAAGCTCCACATGGCTTGCATCAAATCGCAGGTATCTTGATCACTGCGATCCCCCGCTTGGCCCGCAATAACCAGCGTTCGCTCGGCGTTAAATGACTTAACCGCAGGGGCCAGCGCCCTCATTCCATGCGGATTATGGGCGAAATCAATCAGCAGGGTTAACCCGCCAACTTCGATGTAATTTCCACGTCCGGGGTTCTCATCAGGTGAATCTGTAAACCCGGCAAGCCCCTCTGCCATCGCCGAAACAGGCAATCCCAATGCATCCGCAAGGCAAATCGCCCCGAGCGCGTTGTAAACATTAAATTCCGCAGCACCGCCCAAGGCAGGCACGAAATCATTCACGGCCAAAACAGGCAGAGTTTTTCCATCCCGCGCCAGCATCATCACACCATCCGAAACAAAAGCCGCACGGCCGCCATTCGCGATCCAAACATCCAGCGTGGCCTGATCAAATTCCAGCCCAAACCACGTGATATCGTCGTCAAATTGTGGGCTTCGCGCCACCAATTCAGGGTCATCCGCGTTCAAAACCAATCGTCCACCGGCCCGAACAGCCTTGGACAATTGAAACTTCGCATCCGCCAACGCCGCGACATCCATAATGCCGTAAGTTCCCAAATGATCTGCTGCAATGTTGGTTAACAAACACACATCTGCCGTTGGAACGGGCAGGCCGCGCCGCATCAAACCACCGCGCGCGGTTTCAATAATCGCCAGATCAACACGGGGATCACGCACAGCCAAACGTGCACCCGCAGGGCCAGAATAATCGCCCTCATCCAGAATTTCGCCGCCAACACGAACCCAATCGCTGGACGACAAGCCAACACAATTGCCAGCCGCAGCCCCAATCGCCGCCGTCAGGCGCACGGTGGTGGATTTGCCGTTTGTCCCCGTAACCATCGCAACAGGAATATCGCGCAAAGCGGCCCAATCAACATCATCGGGCGCAGGTAAATCTGCGATATCAAACACCTTTGATCCGATACCCAAACCGAGCGAGATTTTGTCGTCATGCCCCAGATAGGTCACGCCGTGATCGAGCGCCGCCCCCGCCAAAGCAACCTCCTTAGGGGATAATTCAGCGGCGATTTTCGCACGCAAATCTTGCGCAGTGGCAGTGGCATCAAACGCCTCACCCGCCAGCTTGGCATTGGTTGCAGCCCAAGACACCTCCACCAGATCTGTCGCCGAATACAGTGCATCCGTGGGCGCGCTCACTTGCAACGTCGCCCCCCCGTCAAAGGCCCGCATCGCGATGTGGCTGTCAGCCCAACCAACGGCGTCCAACAATTCACGCGCAGCACCGCGCCACAACGCCATCACAAACGGTTTATTTTCGTCGGCAATCGTGGCCTCTGCGGCGGCGCCAAAATCGGCCATCAGGAAATTTGCACCCGTCAAACGGCGCAGGTTATTCAATGCAGGATCAGTCACCGTCTTCATCCTCTGTGTCTTCTAAGCGGACACCACGCGCATCGCGGATCATCCGCATTCCGTCCAGCAACATGCTCTCTGGAATTTCGGGCGCATCTTCCACCGAAGTCGCACCTGCCAATGGATCTAGCGTGGTATCGACTGGTGCAACCACGCTTTGTGCGGTTTCAACTTTGACTTCATTTTGTGAAGCGTTATCAGCAGTTTCCTGTGGGCGGTTAAAGTAAATAATCTGCTTCCACGTCCGTGCAATGTTATCGCCAAACACCAAAACGAGATCATCTTGTTGTCCAAGGTTCAGCGCGGCATCAACCGCATCAACCTCGCTTGGGATGATCTCAATCTGATCCTCAGAAACGCCATTCTCGATTAGCGTTTTGCGCAGCATCTCTGGCACTTCGGCATCGCCGCGCCCCCGTCGTCCATCGTCTGCTTTACAGATGTAGTGATCGAATTTCCCAGCCACAATCGTCGCTGCCGCAACGATATCCTCATCGCGCCGATCCCCCGGCATCGAGAAACAAATGATCCGCCGACCTTTGGGTTCCAACTGCGTACACAGCTTGGTCATCGCCTCCATCGCAGCAGGGTTATGCCCGTAATCAAGGATCACTTTGAACGGATGTTCTTCAAACACATTCAAACGACCAGGTGCCTGGAAATACGAGGTCGCAAAGGTGCGCAACCCTTGGCGAATATCTTCCAACGACTTGCCCATCGAGTGGCAAATAGCCGCTGCAAACATCGCGTTTTGCACGTTGTGCATCGCTTTGCCGTCAATCGTTGCAGGGATCAGATGCGTCCACATCAGCTGAATATTGGCCGAGTTTTCGTAGATCGTGATCATGTGGCCGTTCATGCCTTGCTCAAGCACCAGCGCCCGCCCACCCATACGCACATGTTCGCGCACCAACGGGTGATTGGCGTTCATCGTCACGTAACAAATGTTATCCGCTTGCGTATGCCCCGCCATTTTCAGGCACAGTTCGTCATCCGCATTCAGAACGGCGGTATCTGTCGCAACTTCGACAACAATCCGTTTGACCCGCGCTAAATCTTCAACAGTTTCAATGCCTTTCAGCCCCAGATGATCGGCATCCACATTCAGAACCGCCCCAACATCACAGCGCTCATAGCCCATGCCACTGCGCAACAAACCACCCCGTGCGGTTTCCAAAATCGCCGCATCCACCGTTGGATCACGCAAAATCATTTGCGCCGCGCGTGGGCCGGTCAGATCGCCTTTAACGGTCAGATTACCGTCAATATAAACACCGTCTGTTGTCGCCAAACCAACGGTATTGCCGCTGAGTTTATGGATATGCGCCACCATGCGCGACACGGTCGTCTTGCCGTTTGTCCCTGTGATTGATGCAATCGGAACACGGCTTGGCGTGCCAGCAGGGAACAACATTTCCATCACCGCACCCGCAACATCGCGCGGTTTTCCCTCGCTTGGGGCCACGTGCATCCGAAACCCGGGCGCTGCGTTCACTTCGCAAATACCCGCAGGAATATCTTTGTAAGATTGCGAAATATCCGCTGACAAGAAATCAACACCGCCGATATCCAGCCCAATCGCCTTGATCGCCCGCTCTGCCATATTGCGGTTATCGGGGTGGACAATATCCGTCACATCCACCGCTGTGCCACCTGTCGACAGGTTCGCAGTGGAGCGCAGGAAAACGATCTCGCCGTCTTTGGGAACGTCGTTTTCTGTATAGCCAACTTCGGCCAAATGCGCCTTCGCGGTCTTGTCCAATTCCAACCGCGTCAGTACTTTTTCATGGCCCACGCCACGCCGTGGATCAGAATTCACCACATCGATCAACTCTGCCGCCGTGCTTTTGCCATCGCCAACAATATGGCCCGGCACACGTTTTGAAACCGCTTCCAGCTTGCCATCAATCACCAACATGCGGTGATCCAACCCTTGGATAAACGTCTCAACAATGACGGTGCCGCCCCGCTTGTTGTATTGCAGCGCGAAATCAAACGCCTCGCTCACGGCCTCGGTCGTTGTCAGATTGATCGAAATCCCGTTGCCGTGGTTCCCATCGAGCGGCTTTACCACCACAGGAAATCCAATCCGCTTGGCGGCCTTCACGGCGTCCCCGGGGCTGGTGACGGCGATCTGGCGGGGCACTGGCAACCCAAGATCACCTAAAATGCGATTTGTCGCTTTTTTATCAGAGGCAAGGTCGGTCGCGATGTAATCCGTTTCCGACGTGATCGTCGCTTGAATGCGTTTCTGGTACTTGCCATATCCCAATTGGATCAGGCTGTATTCGTTTAACCGCATCCACGGAATATCGCGCTCAATCCCTGCATTTACCAGTGACGCCGTTGATGGCCCCAATGCTTTGCGCTGGGCAAATCTGATGAATTTCTCGCGCTCAATGGTGTAATCAAACCCGTCAACCCGCTCGCCACTTTCAACCAACTCATCTGGCAACAGGTTGTGAATGAAATTAAGTGCCAGCTCGCTCGCGAACAGGCCAACTTCCTCTTCCTCGTATTGAAACACCATATTGTAGACGCCAGTTTCACCAGCATCGCGGGTCCGCCCAAAGGTCACTTCTAACCCAGCAACATTTTGCAGCTCAATGCACATGTGCTCCCAAATATGGGCCATCCACGTGCCTTCGTCTTCGCGCAAACGGCGCACAAAACCACCGTGTTCGCGGTACGAACAGCCGTGTTCTTGCAAACCGGGCAGGGCGTCCAACAACGCTTCGATGAAATCGTCACCGATCTTGGCAGACGGCCAATCCTCTAAAACACCAATGTCGACGACGTGTCTAATAACAGGGAACTTTGCATAGATATTCGGTCCTCTAAAAACAGATGTTTCAAGAATCTTCATGCACGTTCTCCCTTTTTTTTGTTTTTTATTGCACGCTTCCGCTTGGAAAAGCTTGGCGCGAATTAAGATCATACCGATCCCCAGCCAAAAGGATATGCAATTTTACCCCGATAAGCCCAACAGCCGCACCCATGTTCGCATCCGCCATCGAAGAAAACTCAATTCCAGACGGATCCACTATCGTTAGGCCACCGCTGCCAAACACTTCGATCACATCATCAGGGCCGATAAACGCTGCTGTGTCTTCGTCAACACCAACGCCCGTTGCAAACGGATTATACGCCAGCGCCGTCAACAAACGCCCCAGCCGATCGCGCTCGCGGAAATGCTGATCCACGATCACACGGTTGGTTAAACCCAAGCCAGGGGACAGCGATGCCATGCCCCGTTTTGGCGTTCCACCCGATTTCCCGATTGCAATCATATGCTCGCACACAAACGCAGCACCCGCAGATGTTCCCGCAATATGAACGCCGCGCGCATTGCCCGCCCGCAGCGCCTTGGCCGCCGATGTACCACCAATCGTGGTTGTCAGCCGCAACTGATTGCCGCCCGTCACAAACACACCTGTGGCCGCGTTCAACTTGTCCAAAAACTTTGGGTCTTCACAATCGGCACGGGTTTCCAGATCAACAATTTCGATGTCGCTCAGGCCCAACTCTCTGAAAACGTCTTGCGTGCGGTGCCCTGCGGTGTCCAGCTGCGATGCAGTGGGGATGATCACCATCCGCGCATCCGCGCCACCGCTCAGTTCAACAAGACGCTGTAGAATTGTAGAGGAGCGCACTTTCTTGTCGCCGCCGCCGATTGGAATGATCCAGCCACGATCATTGTTTTTTGGTGTTTTAGCCGGGCACATGAGCAAGATTCTTTCAAGAGTTTCAATTTGCACCCCTCTTAGCGGAATGTTTTGAAGGCAACAGCGCAATAGCGCGGTATTTTGGCGGAAACACACAGTTTATGGCCCGATTTTTCCTGAATTTCAGCCAGCGAGCCGCCGTTTCACCTAAATGCCAGTGTTTCTCAGAAGTTTTTGACAAATCAAATTTCTGAATTTAGGAATGAACCTGCACTGCTGGGAGAATCGGAAATCCCGATGCCGAAGGAGCAACCGCCTCGGAAACTCTCAGGCCCAAGGACCAGCATTGCAAAAAACTCTGGAGAGTGTCGCACAGCGGCCGCCGAAGGGATAGCGATCTCAGGCACAAGGACAGAGGAGGCATCAAGGCGCGAACAGTGTTTCGCGTGAAACTGGTGCCGTTAGATTTCTCAAAATCACACGGCTGTTGATAAGGTCGATGCTGATGTCTGAACTCCTGAAAACGCCTTTGCATGATTTACACGTTAGTCTCGGTGCGAAAATGGTGCCCTTTGCGGGTTACGACATGCCGGTGCAATACCCGCTTGGCGTGATGAAAGAACACACCCAAACACGTACCAAAGCGGGCCTTTTTGATGTCAGCCACATGGGCCAAGTGCGCATCGACGGCGCGCCTTACGCCGAACTCGCCGCCGCGCTCGAAACCATGCTGCCAGTGAATGCGATTGGTCTGGCCGAGGCCAAGCAACGCTACGGCTTTTTCACCAACGATGCAGGCGGAATAGAAGACGACCTGATGTTTGCCAATTGCGGTGATCATATTTTCATGGTTGTGAATGCTGCCTGCAAAGACGCTGATATCGCGCGCCTGAAATCGGTTCTTGAACCCGCGATCACTGTTACCCCGATCACAGATCGCGCCCTGATCGCACTCCAAGGGCCATCTGCAGAAGCAGCCCTCGCAACCCTAAACCCAGCCGTGGCGAACATGAAATTCATGGACGTCGCGACAATTGATCTTGCTGGCGCAGAATGCTGGATTTCCCGCTCAGGTTACACAGGTGAAGACGGGTACGAAATCTCCGTACCAAACGCGCAAGCGGTTGCTCTCACGCAAAAACTACTCGATCACCCCGACGTCGAAGCCATCGGCCTTGGCGCGCGCGATTCGTTGCGCCTTGAAGGCGGGCTTTGCCTTTACGGTCACGATATCGACACAGCCACATCCCCTGTCGAGGCTGGCCTAACTTGGGCTATCCAGAAAATTCGTCGCAATGGCGGCGAACGGGCAGGTGGCTTCCCGGGGGCCGACAGAATTTTGCGCGAATTTGACGAAGGCGCGTCGCAAAAACGGGTTGGCCTGCTACCAGAGGGGCGCGCACCCATGCGCGAAGGCGTCGAATTGTTCGAAACCCCAGACAGTCAAACAGCCATCGGGCGCATCACGTCGGGCGGCTTTGGTCCCACAGTCGGCCACCCCGTCGCGATGGGGTATTTGGCGATTGCACACACCGAACTTGGCACCACAGTTTACGGGGATCTACGGGGCAAACGCCTGCCACTGAATGTCGTGAAAATGCCGTTCACACCCGCAAATTTCAAAAGATAACGAAATACCACAACACAAGCATCAACAAGGAGAGAAGACATGAAATATACTGAAGAGCACGAATGGCTGCGCGAAGAAGGCGACGTTTTTGTTGTCGGCATTACGGCACACGCTACCGGAGAACTGGGCGATCTGGTTTTCGTTGAACTGCCAGAAGTTGGCACAGTTGTCAGCCAAGGCGACGAAGTTGTCGTGATCGAAAGCGTGAAAGCGGCGTCAGACATTTTGGCCCCAATCGACGGCGAGATTACCGAAGTGAACACCGCACTTGCGGAAACACCAGAGCTTGCGAACTCCGATGCAACGGGCGCTGGCTGGTTCTTCAAAATCAAAGCCTCCAATCCGTCGCAAACAGCAGGCTTCATGGACGAAGCTGGCTACAACGAATTCATCGCTTAAGGACCAAGACATGACCTTCACCCCCACCGACTATCTGCCGTATGACTTTGCTAATCGCCGCCATATCGGGCCATCCATCGCTGAAATGGACCAAATGCTGAAAGTCGTTGGGGCAAAGGATCTGAACGCATTGATTGACGACACATTGCCAACTGCAATCCGTCAAATAGAACCGCTGGATTTTGGCAAAGCCAAATCAGAACGCGAACTTTTGCACCACATGAAGGTCACCGCCTCCAAAAACAAAGTGCTAACTTCGCTGATCGGACAGGGCTATCACGGCACCGTCACGCCCCCTGCAATTCAGCGCAATATCCTCGAAAATCCGGCTTGGTACACGGCCTACACGCCGTACCAGCCAGAAATTTCCCAAGGCCGCCTCGAAGCCTTGTTGAACTTCCAAACCATGGTGTCTGACCTAACAGGTTTGGAAATTTCAATCGCATCGCTGCTAGATGAAGCAACCGCCTGCGCCGAAGCCATGACAATGGCGGGCCGCGTCGGCAAATCCAAATCCAAAACCTTTTTCATTGATGAAAACTGCCACCCGCAAAACATCTCGGTGATGAAAACCCGCGCAGCCCCCCTTGGCATCGAAGTCATTATCGGCAACCCAGATGATCTGGACGCCAGTGCAGTATTCGGCGCGATCTTCCAATACCCGGGCACCCATGGTGATCTGCGTGATTTCACCGCTGAAATCGACGCGTTGCACGAAAATGCAGCAATCGGCATCATTTCTGCTGATCCGCTGTCCCTGACCCTGCTAAAAGAACCGGGCGCAATGGGCGCGGATATCGCAGTTGGCACCACACAGCGTTTCGGCGTTCCCGTGGGCTACGGCGGCCCGCACGCGGCTTACATGGCGACCAAACAGAACTACGCGCGCAACATGCCAGGCCGTATCGTCGGCGTTAGCATCGACAGCCACGGCAACCGCGCCTACCGCCTGTCCTTGCAAACCCGCGAACAACACATCCGCCGCGAAAAAGCGACCTCCAACGTGTGTACGGCCCAAGCATTGCTCGCCGTTATGGCTGGTTTTTACGCTGTTTTCCACGGGCCAGAGGGCCTCAAGGCCATCGCACAGCGCATCCACCGCAAAACTGTGCGTCTTGCCCGCGGATTAGAAGAAGCTGGCTTTGCAGTTGAACCGAAAAACTTTTTCGACACGCTGACCATCGACGTTGGCCCCTTGCAAGAAGCCGTGATGAAATCTGCCGTCGATGAAGGCATCAACCTGCGCCGTGTTGGCGATACAAAGGTCGGCATCACCCTTGATGAACGCACGCGCCCCGCAACCCTGCGCCAAGTGTGGCGTGCATTTGGGATCGGCGAACGCGATGCTGGCCTGACGGCTGAATACCGCATCCCAGATCAACTGAGCCGCCAGTCTAATTTCCTAACCCACCCCGTGTTCCACATGAACCGCGCGGAAACCGAAATGATGCGCTACATGCGCCGCCTTGCGGACCGCGACCTCGCGCTTGATCGCGCCATGATCCCGCTTGGGTCTTGCACGATGAAACTGAACTCGGCTGCTGAAATGATGCCCGTCACGTGGGATGAATTTTCACTGCTGCACCCGTTTGTGCCCAAAGACCAAGCGGCGGGTTACATCGAAATGATCGACGACCTCAGCGCGAAATTGTGCGATGTTACCGGGTACGACGCGATCTCCATGCAGCCAAACTCTGGCGCGCAGGGTGAATACGCGGGCTTGCTCAGCATCGCCAGCTTTCACCGTGCAAACGGGCAGGGGCATCGCAACATCTGCCTTATCCCGATGAGCGCGCATGGCACGAACCCTGCCTCTGCGCAAATGACAGGCTGGAAAGTTGTCCCGATCAAATCGGCTGAAAACGGCGATATTGATCTGGAGGATTTCAAGGCCAAAGCGGCAGAGCACAGCGAAAACCTTGCGGCCTGCATGATCACCTATCCCTCCACCCACGGCGTATTCGAGGAAACCGTTCTTGGGGTGTGCAAAATCACTCACGACAACGGCGGCCAAGTCTACATCGATGGCGCCAACATGAACGCGATGGTTGGCCTGTCACGTCCGGGTGATCTGGGCGGCGACGTGTCCCACCTGAACTTGCACAAAACCTTTTGCATCCCGCACGGCGGCGGTGGCCCGGGCATGGGACCAATCGGTGTTAAGGCGCATTTGATCGAACACCTCCCTGGCGATCCAAACGGCGGCGAAGGCGCGGTATCTGCCGCTCCTTTCGGCTCTCCTTCACTCCTGCCAATTTCATGGGCCTACTGCCTGATGATGGGCGGCGAAGGATTAACCCAAGCCACCCGCGTTGCGATCCTAAACGCCAACTACATCGCCAAACGCCTAGAAGGCGCGTTCGACGTTCTCTACAAAGGTCCAACAGGGCGCGTTGCCCACGAATGCATCATCGACACGCGCCCCTTCGCGGACAGTGCGCATGTGACCGTCGACGATATCGCCAAACGCCTGTCTGATTGCGGCTTTCACGCGCCAACAATGTCTTGGCCTGTTGCGGGCACGTTGATGGTTGAACCAACTGAATCCGAAGCCAAAGCAGAACTGGATCGGTTCTGCGATGCCATGCTCGGCATTCGCGCAGAAATCCAAGCCATCGAAGACGGCACGATGGATGCACAAAATAACCCGCTGAAAAATGCGCCCCACACAATGGAAGACTTGGTCAAAGACTGGGATCGACCTTACAGCCGTGAAACAGGCTGCTTCCCAGCGGGCGCATTCCGCGTTGATAAATACTGGCCACCCGTCAACCGCGTGGACAATGTTTGGGGCGATCGCAATCTGACCTGCACCTGCCCGCCAATGGAAGACTATTTAGAAGCAGCCGAATAACCTCTGCCCTAAACACACTAAATCCAGCACCGTTTTGCGCCAATGCTTTGCAAAAACGGTGCTGGAATCTACGCGGACACTCCAAAAACCAAATAAAGTATTAGCCGCTAAAACAGCCGTTTTCCCCGTGTAAAATAGGCGCTTGGCGATTCTCTCATCCCGATTTGAATCGCAAATTCCCGACAGTTACCCCCAAAAATCGCTACAAAATGTAAAAATCGTACGCACAATTGATAGAATCATATTTGTCGCTGCACCGCCAGTTGTGGCACGATAGCGTCACTAGAAAGAATAATCGAAACCGTGCTCCTGGGAGGGATACCATGAATTTTCTACAAACTACGGCTTTGGGCCTGACGCTTGGCGTCATTAGCGCAACGTCCGCGTTGGCTGATGCTCACGCAAAAGAATTGACGATCGCGATTGTGAACAACGGTCACATGATCAACATGCAAAAAGTTGCTGAGGCTTACACCGAAGAAACTGGCGTGAAATTGAACTGGGTTTCTTTGGAAGAAGGCGTTCTGCGAGAGCAGGTTACTTCTGACACAGCAACTGGTGGCGGCCAATACGACATCATCAACATCGGCATGCAAGAAGCACCAATCTGGGGCGCTGCAGGCTGGATCGAAGAATTGCGTTTGGGCGCAGACTACGATGTTGACGATATCTTGCCAGCAATGCGCGGTGGCTTGTCCCACGAAGGCAAATTGTTCGCAGCACCATTCTACGGCGAAAGCTCGATGGTTATGTACCGCAAAGATTTGACAGACGCTGCTGGCATCACTGTTCGTGACAACGACAGCTGGGCCAACATCAAAGGTGCAGCCGCTGCGATGCACGACCCTGACAACGGCGTTTATGGTGCATGTTTGCGCGGTAAGC
>JASJIO010000166.1:0-17757 GCA_037625035.1 Amylibacter sp. | reverse complement strand
GGCCTGAAGTTCGAATTTTTTGGAATAGCTGCGCCCACCGATGGAGCCACCGATATCAACACCGATTTGTGCGTCGCCCCCCGCAACAGCCACGAGCAAACCGCCAAATACGGCCCCTGCAAGCGCGTTTGCTTGGGATTTTTCGATGTGCTGCGCGATTTGATGGCCCGCTTCGTGACCAAAGACAAAGGCCAACTCGTCGTCGTTGTTAAAGCTGCGCAAAATGTTGATGTTAAAGGAAATAACAGGGCGACCATCTTTGCCGATGCTTTGAAACGCATTTGGTGGCTGTTTGGGATCGTTGATTACATTGATCTGAAAGTCGCAGAACGTTCTGGGCTTATTGCTGTGAAGGGAGCGGCAAACTTGTTCGACCAAGGGTTCCATGCGACGAGACACGCGGCTGTAGGCGGCGAGGCCAGAATCTGCACTGCGCAGGGCGGTAAATCCGGGGCGGGCTTTGCTGGCTGGCTCAGAGGGTGGGGTGCAGGCGGCCATCAGGCCTACGAGTGCTAGGGTAATCAAAATACGCATTAAATTCCTCGGTTTTTATAGCTTGGCAGGGGTGGCCCCCGCGTAAAAGCTCAAGGTTGTTTAGCGGGAATGGCCTGAGCGATCAACAGGCGTGATGGGTGATCCCTAGAGAATTGACGATTTTGGCTGAGCGGGCGTTTTTGGGCGCTGAAATCATCTGTGGGGCTTTGGTCGTAGCGTCGGGTTTTTCTTAATTGGTAATCCCTGTGGAAATGAGTAGGCTTGGGGCTCAGGCCCCGCTGTTGGGGCATATTTTCTGGGAGAAAATCATGAAACTAGGTATGAAAACCTTTGTTATGACCGCATTGGCAGCCAGCTTTGCCACGGAATCAATGGCAGAAGAGTGGAATGTATCCGTGTGGGGCAAACGCCGCGCGTTTACGGAGCATGTTGAGAAATTGGCTGAATTGGTATCTGCAAAGACCAACGGCGAGTTCACGATGAACATCAGCTATGGTGGGTTGTCCAAGAACAAAGAAAATTTGGATGGTATTTCCATTGGCGCGTTTGAAATGGCGCAATTTTGTGCGGGTTATCACCGCGATAAAAACCGTGTTGTAACGGTTTTGGAATTGCCATTTTTGGGTGTTGAGAACCTTGAGCAGGAAGTTGCGGTTTCGAGGGCGGTTTACGCGCATCCAGCGGCTGAAGAAGAAATGGCACAGTGGAATGCAAAGCTGGTGATGACTTCACCAATGCCGCAGTACAATCTGGTTGGTACAGGCGAGCCGCGTGATACTTTGGCGAAAATGGAAGGTATGCGCGTTCGTGCAACCGGCGGTTTGGGCAAAGCATTTGCAGCAGTTGGTGGTGTTCCGACATCCGTGACCGCGACAGAGGCGTACCAAGCAATGGAAGGCAATTTGGTTGATACAGTTGCGTTCGCACAGCACGCGCATTTGGCCTACGGCACGATCAATCGCGCTGATTGGTGGACCGCTAACTTGAACCCAGGCACAGTGAATTGCCCAGTGGTTGTGAACATCGACGCCTATGAAGGTTTGTCGGATGCGCACCGCGCGGCGTTTGACAGTTCCATTGATGAATCGCTGGATCACTATCTTGCCAACTATGGCGAGTTGCTGAAAAAGTGGGACACTGTTTTGGAAGAAAAAGGCGTTACGAAGGTTGAGCTGGCTGAAAGCGAAATCGCTGCATTCCGCGCCAAAGCTGCTGATCCAATTCGCGATGCGTGGATCAAAGACATGGAAGCCCAAGGCCTGCCAGGCCAAGAGCTGTATGATCTGGTTGTAAAGACGTTGGCTGAGGCCAAAGCGTCTAACTAAACCAAATATTGGGTCGCCTTTGGGGGCGGCCCTTTTCAATTTCCGGGGGGAAATCGCATGGCAGGTTCCGCAGCAGTACTGGAAGATTCCAGTCTATTAAGTCGTCTGGATCGGATGTTATTGCCGATTGAACGGGTCTGCGCGTTGATCAGCGGCTCTGCCATTTTCTCGCTTATGTTTCTGGCCGCTATATCTGTGTTTGGGCGCAAGTTTTTTGCAAGCCCGCTGGCGGGTTATGTCGATTTCATCGAAGTGGCGATGCCGATCATTGCCATCATGGGCATTTCATACGTGCAACGCGACGGGACGCATATTCGCATGGATATGCTGGTGTCCGCACTGCGCGGGCGGATGCTGTGGCTGTTCGAATTTGTATCGGTATTGCTGATGCTGCTATTGATGACATTCCTGACGTGGGGTGCTTGGGAGCATTTTGATCGGGCGTTTGATTGTGCGCGACCGCTCTGTTCTAGCGACAGTACCACCGACATTTATATCCCTTGGTGGCCGAGCAAATTGGTTGTTCCAATTGCCTTTGGCGTGCTGGTGGCGCGGTTGCTGTTGCAGGCTGCGGGATACGGGCGCGCGTTTATTTACGGGTTGGAAAACCCCGTTGCGGTGCCGTTAAATTTGACCGTGGCAGAACAAGCCGCCATTGAAGCGGCCGCCGTGCAGGGAGACGACTGATGGAACCTATTACAATTGGTTTGTGGGTGTCCGCAGGGATGCTCGCGATGGTTTTGCTGGGAATGCGTGTAGCATTTGCGGCGGGTTTGGCAGGGTTCATTGGGATATTCTGGTTCTTCTGGGATAAGTTCGATTATGCCGCTGATAAAATTATTTACTGGAATGAACGGCGTGAAGTTTGGGATGGGGCGCTGGGCCGAGCCATGCAGATCGCGGGGTCTGTGCCGCAATCCAAGGTCAGCGCGAACGTTCTGAGCCTTATCCCTGTGTTCATTTTGATCGGTTATCTTGCGTATCATGCCAAAATGACCACCGCGTTATTTGAGGCGTGTAAACGCTGGGTTGGTTGGGTTCCAGGTGGCCTCGCGGTTTCTACAGTATTCGCGACGGCTGGGTTTGCAGCGGTGTCTGGTGCATCCGTTGCTACGGCGGCGGTTTTTGCGCGGATTGCGATTCCTGAAATGTTAAAAGTTGGGTATAACAAACAGTTCGCCGCCGGTGTTGTGGCGGCGGGTGGCACGTTGGCCTCGCTTATTCCGCCTTCTGCTATTTTGGTGATTTACGCGATTATAGTGGAACAAAACGTTGGCACATTGTTGCTGGCTGGGTTTGTTCCGGGTGCATTTTCCGCGCTTGTTTATGCGGGTATTATTATCGGTATCGCCGTTCTGTTTAAAAACGTTGGCCCGCCTGTTGGTGGGTACAGCTGGAAGCAACGGTTTGAAAGCCTGCCCCCTGCGCTGCCGATTGTGGCCGTGGTCGTGATCCTTATTTTCTTTGTTTACAACCCATTTGGCGATGCTTGGGGCACACCCACCGAGGGCGGCGCGATTGGCGCGCTGATCGTGTTCTTGATGGCGATGTACAAGGGGATGAAGTGGAAGCAGCTGAAAGAAGCATTGCTGGAAACGGCCAAGCTGACGGTGATGATTTTCACGATCATTTGGGGCGTTTTGATTTACGTGCGCTTCCTTGGGTTTGCCAAACTGCCCGATGCGTTTTCCGACTGGATTACATCGCTGGATATATCGCCGATGCTGATTCTGATCTGTATCCTGCTGGCCTATGCGGTGCTGGGCATGTTCATGGATGCCATCGGAATGTTGCTGCTGACGTTGCCCATCACCTACCCCGCTGTCATGGCGCTGAATGGCGGCGAGAGCGTGCTGGCAGCCGACAGCGCGTTTGGTATGTCTGGTGCGATGTGTGGCATTTGGTTCGGGATTTTGGTGGTGAAAATGGCGGAGTTCTGTCTGATTACACCGCCCATTGGGCTGAACTGTTTTGTGGTTGCAGGCGTGCGCGATGATTTGACAGTGCAAGACGTGTTCAAAGGTGTGACACCGTTCTTCATCGCGGATGGTTTGACGATCGCAATGTTGGTTGCCTTCCCTGCGATTGTTCTTTGGTTGCCGTCACTGGCGAGTTAAGGGGGTGTCAGGGAGCGTGTCTACTTTGAGCCCAAAGTGATCAATGCTGCGCTACGCTCGGGCATTGCGTTCGCGCAGGGGCGCGGCGAATGACTGGAAAGGCCTTTATTTACTATCGATAAACGCCAAAATAATCAAGCTGATGCCCAAGGCAACAGGGCCAACATGGAAAATGCCATCCCCAAAATCCATCACCAAATTAACAATCCAAAAAAAACACCAACGCTAGCGCTAACACCAATTGGAATGTCAAAATTATCAACGAAAAAACTAAATATTTTGTATGATAGATAACCAAAGCTAGACCCAAAATTATACCTAGCAAAGGCAGAAAAAATCCAGTGAAAGCTCACTAAGCAAGTTAGGATTATATGCCATTCCTATAGCGAATCTGACGACCCAAAAAGAAACGCAAAGGAACGAGCCAACATACCCAAGTAGAAGAGCGAAAACCCTCCACCCATTTTTTTGTGAATTTGGATTTCTAGTATTCATCTTTATACGCCAAAATTGGAATAATTTAATACAACCAGAATATAGGTTACGAGATTTTGCAAGACACAAAAGCCTATTGTCAGACTTAGCTATTTTTATAGAAATTTCATGCGCGCCAGTTTCAACAAGCTCCAAAACGGGCTCATGGAAACGTCGCTTCGTTCGTACAGCAGATATTAATCCCCTAAAATCAGCCCTTCAGCGCATTGCCAAAGATGGCGCGATCAAAGTCTTCTTGGCCGCGTTTTAAACGGCGATCTGAAACTTTTAGGCCGTCGCGAATGCCTGCGTCTGAGGTGAGTTTTGGGTAATCGAGGTCTTCTTGGCTAAGCAAGATGATGCGTGCGCCGTGGGAGCCATCAAAGCGGTAGATGTTCATTTTTGGCCAGTTGGTGTGGCCGCCATTAAACAGGGCTTGGGCTTCTTCTACGAAGTTGTGGCACTGGTAGTTTTCCATCAAAACTATGTGCTTGCTGCTTTGGTTAATCATGTTGGCGAAGGCGACGAAATGGCTGACGGCGGTGTGGATGTGCATCAACACTGCTTGCGAATAGACGAGGTCTACTTTGGGCCAATTGTTGGAAAACGGCATCGTCAAATCCTGAAGGATTGCGCGTTCCGCCAGTTGTGGATGACGTTGTTTTAGCAGGGCCAGCTGGCCTTCCGAGCGATCACCGCCGCTGAATACGATTTCAGGAAACAGTGCGGAGCCGTTGCCAAGGTGATCGCCGCCACCACATCCTGCTTCATGAACAGAGGCGGGTTTCAGTTGGCCGATAAGTTCAAAAATCGCCAGCGCATTTTCGTGCAGGGGGGGATTGCCCGTCGTGACCGTGCCAGTTGCGGCATCAAAGGCAAGTTCGCCTTGACCTGCGATCATCTGGTGGTCTTTGCCGATTTTATCGAGCTGACGCGAATAAGAAGACGCGGTGTACGTGTCCCAATCAAAATCATCATCATAAAATTTGCGCGATTTGTAGAACAGACGATCAAGTAAAGACATTAACAAAACTCCAAGCAACTTTACTCGGCTTTAATCTGTGAAGTTGTTTGAAACAAGAATTTTGTTTTTCTATGAGGCGGGCGTTGTTAACGAACCACACGTTGCAAGGTTAGGTGGCCGACTTCTTTGGAAATCGACTGGTTGCTTTTCCACACGACGTTGCTGGTAGGCTCGACCCAATAGTTGTTTTGAAACGCGCGCCCGTCGCGGCGGCACAGCTCTGCAAATTGGTGCACGGTGTGGGTTTTGCCAAATATTTCCAGGGTTTCATTTTGCTCTAGCGGGGCCATAGCACAACTGTATTCATAGGTCGCAAGCGTGCTCTCACCTGTTAGGTGACGCTGGGTTTTGGTGTAGGTTTTGGGGAATGTGCCTTGGAAAAGGGTTTCGGGGTTCACTGACAATTCTTGGGCGATTAGATCGACAAGCAAGCCGCGGGTTGCGGTGACAATGCCACCGCGCAGGGTGACGGTGGCTTGATTTGCGCCCATGAAGGTGCGGAAGGGGCCGTTTTTGGCGAGCTCAACAGTTGCGACGCCTATGCCAAAGCGTGGGATAGAAACGAACACGACGTGACGGCCAAGCGCCTGCATCTGTTCGCGCGTGACTTGGGGGGGCTTTTTGGTGGCGTCCGCAGTTTCAACATCGCCCTTTTTCAGGCGCGCCTTTGCCATTGCCAGTGCAACTTTACCAAGCCCCGGTTGGGGGTTCTTTTCCGACGAACAGGCGACAAGGGCCACGCAAAGGGCCGTTGCCAAGGTGTTGTGCGCCAGTGACATTAGCGCCAGAACCGTGCCCAGTTGGCTTCAAGGCCTGGGTGTTGGTATTCGCTGACAAGGCCGTAAAGACGGTTATCGACATTCAAACGTGCGCCGCCATCGCGGGCTTCGGTGTTCATGTCGATGGCATAGGTTTTACGCGTTGGCGTGCCGATACCCCAGCTAAGTGGGACGGACAGGCGCAGGCCTTTGGTAAAGCTGCCTTCGCCAAAAGAGGCTGTGCTGGCATCGGTGACAGTTGCATAAGCGCCCATTTTCCAGCCGTTTGCGAAGTTACGATCCACCGATAGGGTCGCGCCCCAATCGCCCGCAAGGTAGCGGCCAACATCAAGTTGTGCCGTTAGGCCCCGTTTTACCGTCCAGTAGGCAGACACGTGGCCTGTGACGACATCGTAATTGCGAAAGCCAAACAGCTGATCAAAATCGCGTTGTTTGACGTAGTTCACATCAACGCCAAGGCCCCAGTTTTGGTTGGCAGGTTGCCATAAGATTTCGGTTGAGACGCCGCCAAACATGCTCTCGAGGTAACCAACCGACACGCGGCCATAGAAATCTGGACCTGGTTTGAACATGTAATCCGCCGTGAGGCGTTCCAGTGAGGTTTTGCCCTCGCGTTTGTACAAGGCGCGATCCGTGCGAACGCGGGGCAGGCCTGAGGGTGGCGGTGTTTCGTTTTGTTGGTTGCCAAACACACGCTGTGTTACCGCGCCTGAAAGCGAAAAGCCCGGCGCAATGGAGTAATCTGCACTGGCGCGAAGGCCCCCACTGGCGCGCACCGGCCCAGAGCCGTCAAACAGCGAGATCGACACGTAGGGAGCGATGATCCAGCTGAAGTTCGGATATAATCCTGATTGGTATTCGCCGCCTTCGGACAGAGGAAAGGCGCTGCGAATTTGCGAGGCTGAGAGTATTTTTTCTGTGCCCATCGCATCATTTTCAAGGCGTTCCAGATCGGAACGGCGAATGGCAACGGATGAAGCAGGAACGCCGTTTACGACGGGCGTGATGATGAATTCTTCGACTGAATGGGGCAGAACGAGCGCCATTGAGCGGGCCGCGCGACCAATGGCCTGTGCCGAGGCATTGAAGGTGTTGTTGCGAATGCGCAGTTCTGCGGATCGCCCCGTTATGGACAGGGCTTCGACACCAAGACCTTGTTCTTTTAGTATGGCTGCGAATTGTGTGCGTGTGGTTGCATTAAAATTGGGCTGGTTCGCCCAGTCTGTGTTTGTCGAATAATTGGCGGGACGTGCGATCACAGCCAAGGGCGCACGTTCAAGAGACCCTGCGGACGGCGGACGTTTGGGATTGATGGCCGTGGAAAAACGCAATCCGACCTCGGATCCTTGTAGGTAGTACAGGCCAAAACTGATGGCGTCGCGGCGTTTATATTCAATGCCAAAGTTAAACGGGCTTTTGCGTTTAATCGCGCCTGCGGTCACTTCGCGGGAGTATTGGTCGGATGAATATTCAGCCTTGAACGTCATACCTTTGATTGGCGTTTGCCATTCAGCGCCACCGAAAAAACCAACAGGGCCATCGAACCACTGTTTAGACGTTGGAACGCCGCCCTGTGGATTTGCGCCAACGCGCACGGTGTTTGAAGAACTAAGACGCCCCCAGCCCAATCCACCTGTGAGGCGCAGGTTTGGATGCACCTTTTTCGTAGCAACGAGGTATTCTGCGCCATACGCGCCTTGGCCCATGAAATCACGCAGGCCAAGCGCAATACCCGGTAGGGTGTCCGTTTCTTCGAACAATTGGAATTGAACGTCAAAGCCGCGATCATTGTCATTGCCCGCGATGGTCCAGTGGTTGAGTTCGGAATAGCGAAAAGAGGCGGACAGACGTTTGGTCAGTTGGAAAGCCAACGTGATTTTGCGATCGGAGGCAGACCCAGAAATAGTGCCGCTGATTTGCGCGTCTGGCTGGGCTTGCGCGGTTGGCATGTCGATCAACCCGCTGTTGCCATACATGTTTAAAGTTTGGCCGGATGCGCCTGTTGAAAGGACGGCGGTTGTTGTTGCGAGCAGTGCCGCAGAAACAAGTTGCTTTGCCATAGTGAGGGTCTCCCGACCGCTGTCTTATTTTGATGGGGTTATTTTGACACATTTTTGGGCGAACCTCTATGCCTATTTGGCGGTTGATTTGGGGTTTTTAGGGGCAAATGCGTAGGAAAACGGGTGTGGGGTGGTCGTTTTTTGGAATGAAAACGAAAGCGGGGTAAAATCCGTAAGATTTTGGAGCGGCAAATGCTTGACTCGGCTTGCGTGACTTCCTAAGTAAACCTTTATTAGCACTCTGATGAGGCGAGTGCTAATGTTCTGCTAAGCCTCTATGACATTAAATTTAGGAGCATTCTCCATGGCACTTACACCTTTGCACGACCGTGTACTGGTTCGCCGCCTTGAAGGCGACGAAAAAACTGCTGGCGGTCTGATCATTCCAGATTCAGCAAAAGAAAAACCAGCCGAAGGCGAAGTAATCGCTTGTGGTGAAGGCGCGCGCAAAGACAGCGGCGAACTGATCCCAATGGCTGTCAAGAACGGCGACAAAGTGCTGTTCGGCAAATGGTCCGGCACAGAAGTATCCGTCGACGGTGAAGACCTGTTGATGATGAAAGAATCCGACATCCTCGGTCTTCTTTCTTAATCCAGTCGTTTCGTTTTTGAGAAAATTCGGTAACGCAAATCCCGTTGGGGCCAAGGTCACAGACAGGGAATTGCGTTTCGTAACAAAATCGAAACACTTTGAAACATACGAATAGGAGCACATAAAAATGGCTGCAAAAGACGTAAAATTCGGCACAGACGCCCGGAACCGCATGCTGGAAGGCGTGAATGTTTTGGCTGATGCTGTAAAAGTAACATTGGGTCCAAAAGGCCGTAATGTTGTTATCGACAAATCTTTTGGCGCACCGCGCATCACCAAAGATGGTGTATCCGTTGCCAAAGAAATCGAACTTGAAGGCAAGTTTGAAAACATGGGCGCACAGATGGTTAAGGAAGTTGCTTCCCGGACCAACGACACAGCAGGCGACGGTACAACAACCGCGACTGTTCTGGCCCAAGCCATCGTTAAAGAAGGCATGAAGTCAGTTGCTGCTGGCATGAACCCAATGGACCTGAAGCGTGGCATCGACCAAGCTGTGGCCAATGTTGTTCAAGCCATCAAAGACATGTCTCGTGACGTGACAGACTCCGCTGAAGTTGCCCAAGTCGGTACAATTTCTGCGAACGGCGAATCCGCAATTGGTCAGCAAATCGCAGACGCAATGCAGCGTGTTGGCAACGAAGGCGTTATCACTGTTGAAGAAAACAAAGGTCTGGAAACAGAAACTACCGTTGTTGAAGGCATGCAGTTTGACCGTGGTTACTTGTCTCCGTATTTCGTGACAAACCCAGAAAAAATGACAACCGAGCTGGAAGACGTTCTGATCTTGTTGCACGAGAAGAAATTGTCTTCTCTTCAGCCAATGGTTCCACTGTTGGAGACTGTTATACAGTCCGGCAAACCATTGATGATCATTGCAGAAGATGTTGAAGGCGAAGAGCTTGCGACATTGGTAGTGAACAAACTGCGCGGCGGTCTGAAAATCGCAGCTGTTAAAGCACCTGGTTTCGGCGATCGTCGTAAAGCCATGTTGCAAGACATCGCGATCCTGACTGGCGGCCAAGTGATTTCCGAAGACCTCGGCATGAAGTTGGAAAACGTTGGCATGGAAATGTTGGGCACTTGTAAGAAAGTCCAAATCACCAAAGATGAAACAACAATCATCGATGGCGCTGGCGAAAAAGCTGAAATCGAAGCTCGTGTTGCACAAATCCGCTCACAAGTTGAAGAAACAACTTCCGATTACGACAAAGAAAAACTGCAAGAGCGTCTGGCCAAACTGGCTGGTGGTGTTGCTGTGATCCGCGTTGGTGGTAACACAGAAGTTGAAGTTAAAGAACGTAAAGACCGCGTTGACGATGCACTGAACGCGACCCGCGCTGCGGTTCAAGAAGGTGTTGTTGTTGGTGGTGGTGTTGCACTGGTTCAGGCTGCAAAAGATCTGATCGACATGGAAGGCGAAAATGCTGACCAAACTGCTGGTATTTCCATCGTGCGTCGTGCGCTAGAAGCTCCTCTGCGTCAAATCGCAGAAAACGCTGGTGTTGACGGTGCAGTTGTTGCTGGCAAAGTTCGCGAAAGCAACGACACGACCTTTGGCTTTAACGCGCAAACCGAAGAGTACGGTGATCTGTTCAAATTCGGCGTGATTGATCCTGCCAAAGTTGTTCGTACTGCATTGGAAGATGCGGCTTCTATCGCGGGTCTGTTGATCACGACTGAAGCAATGATCGCTGACAAACCATCCAAAGATGGCGGCGGCGGCGGCGGCATGCCTGATATGGGCGGAATGGGCGGCATGGGCGGCATGATGTAATCACTTTGCATTAGCGAAATGATGCCTGACAGGGTTTTGGCCGCGAGGCCATCACCAGACAAGGTAGTCGACTTGGCCGCAAGGGGTCAAACGACTTCCTCGAGCGGGATATCAAGCCAAACTGATGTTTGTTAGATAAAAGAACGGCCCTGCGGGAAACTGCGGGGCCGTTTTGTTTTCTAGGGTTAAACTGCGATTTTCACACCATTGGCAATACGTGCAAACATAGTGTAACTTTTGGCCAAATACCACATTCCGTATTAGACTAGCCGCAATGGAGCATTATTTTTTTTCGAATTATTTTGAGCCTTTTTCTGATCAGCATGTTGCAAACGGCTCTGCCGACGCAAGCCCGCGCTGAGGTTTTGGAATGGACTTTGCGTAATGAACATGGTGGGACCGTTTACGTTAAATTTTTCAGCAAAACGCGCAATAATGTCTGGCCCGCTAATGGAAATGGCTATGTTTTTGGGGATGCGAAAAACCATACGCAGCCGCTTTCTTGTCGTCGCGGGGAGCAGATTTCCTTTGGTGGATTTAACGCCCAGCGGAACCTGTTTTGGGGCGTTGGCGAAGCGGGAACCAAAGCGTGCAGCACCTGTTGCCGGGTTTGCGGGGATTATTATACCGACGTGGATGTGATGAACTAGGTGCTTTTAGGCGTTGTGCGTTTGCACATTCACTGGTTCAAAGGCCTATGCGTTTATTGTTGCTGACAACCCTGACCATGATTGCCTTTGCGGCAAATTCTGTGCTCAACCGCACGGCACTCGAAGGTGGCGGGATTGATCCGCTCAGCTTTGCGTTTATCCGTGTGGCGGCAGGTGTGGCGGTTCTGTTGATACTGGTGTTTGCACGGCGCGAGGCGGCGTTGATTAAGGGCGCGTTTGATCCTGGCGCGACTGTTGGTTTGTTGGCGTACATTCTGGGATTTTCATTTGCTTACAACAGCTTGTACACAGGACTTGGGGCGTTGATCCTGTTTGGTGGCGTTCAGATTACAATGTTCTTCGGGGCTGTTTTGTTCGGGCGAAAGCCGCTGGCGTTGCAATGGGTTGGGGCTGGCGTGGCGTTTTCTGGGTTGGCGATATTATTGGCACCGAGTGGGGCCGCGCCGAGCATTTCAGGCATAGCGTTGATGGGGATTGCGGCTGTTGGTTGGGGCATTTATTCGCTTCAAGGCGCGAAGGCGAAGCACCCGCTAATTGCGACGTGTACGAATTTTTCGGCGGCGTTGCCTGTAATGATTGGCGCATGGTTGATGATGGAAACGGCGCCGATTGAGGCAAAGGGCGCAGCGTTGGCGATTGTGTCTGGCGGCATCACATCGGCGTTGGGATATGCGCTGTGGTATCAAGTTTTGCCCCAATTGCAGACGGCAACGGCGGCGGTGGCGCAATTGACGGTTCCGTTGATAGCAGCGTTTGGTGGGTTTGTTGTGTTGGGCGAACCTGTGACGGTTGCTTTTGCGGTGTCATCTGCGCTGGTGCTGGGGGGGATCGCCATTTCGGTTTGGGCGGCAAATCGCGGGTAAACGTTTCGTAAAACGCTGGTGTTGACATCTATTAACCAGTTTTGTTTATCCTGAGAAAATGAGACCACATTTTACAGTAATTTGGATTTTGATCATGGCAACCTTCTTTCCCCCAGCGGCGCGCGCGGGCGAATGTGTGGTGTTGCTGCATGGGCTGGCGCGCAGTGCAAATTCGCTTTTGCTGATGGAATGGAGCCTGAAACGGGCAGGATATGACGTGGTAAACGTCGATTACCCGAGCAAAGAAGCCACCATCGAGGATTTGGCGGATCGTGCCATTCCTGAAGCATTGTTCAGTTGCAGGAAATCCGAAACTGTGCATTTCGTGACCCATTCGATGGGCGGTATTTTGCTGCGCTATTACATGGAACGTGTGGCAAGGCCGCCTGTGCGATTGGGCCGAACTGTGATGATGGGACCGCCGAACCACGGCACGCCTGTGATTGATCAGATGACGGATCTTCCGGGATTTGAATACTGGAACGGGATTGCGGGAATGCAGTTGGGGACTGGGCCAGAGAGCCTGCCAAATCGGCTGGGGCCGGTGTCGTTTGAGTTGGGCATTATCGCGGGCGAGCAATCACTGAACCCGTTGTTGTCGTCGATTATTGACGGGCCGAATGACGGGAAAGTCAGCGTTGAAAGCACCAAAGTTGAAGGCATGAGCGATCACATGGTGATGCCTGTGACGCACACGTTTATGATGAACAATCCCAATGCGATCGAACAGGTTTTGGCGTTTCTGAAAAACGGATCGTTTAAGCGGGCCCAGTGATTTTGTTGACGTGGCCCATTTTGCGCCCTGCTTTGGCGTCGGCTTTTCCGTAAAGATGTAATCCGACAGACGCGTCTTTTGATAGGGTTGCGACGTCGTTGACGGCGTCTCCGATCAGGTTTTTCATGGTGACGTTGGAATGGCGTTTTCCATCGCCAAGCGGCCAACCCGCGACGGCGCGGATGTGTTGTTCGAACTGGTCGATGACGCAGCCGTTTTGGGTCCAATGGCCAGAATTGTGCACGCGCGGAGCGATTTCGTTGATGATCAGGCTTTGCGGAGTGACGAAGAATTCAACACCCAGAACGCCAACGTAATCGAGTTCGTTCAGGATTTTACCTGTGGCAAGGATCGCGTCCATGTGTTGGGATTTCGACATGCGTGCGGGCAGGGTGGTTGTGTGCAAAATACCGTCGTGGTGGACGTTTTCGCCGGGATCAAAACACACGACTTCACCTGATTGAGAACGTGCGCCGATGACCGAGATTTCATGCGTGAAATCAATGAAACCTTCAAGAACACAAGGGGTATTTCCTAGTTCTGCCCATGCAGATGTTGGATTTGTGTCAGATTTTAAACGCGACTGGCCTTTGCCATCATAGCCAAAACGACGGGTTTTCAGAATGCTGGACGTGCCGATTTTTTCCACAGCTGCGATCAGGTCTTCGGCGGTTTCCACGTTGGTGTAGGGCGCGCATTGCAGGCCAAGGGAGGTGAGAAATTCTTTCTCAGTGACGCGGTCTTGGGACGTGCCAAGGGCGCGGCGGTTCGGCATTACGGGGCTGATTGCTTCGAGCACGTCGAGAGCTTGGGTCGGGATGTTTTCAAATTCAAATGTGATGACATCGACGCTCATCGCGAAGGCCGAGAGGGCGAAGTGATCGTCGTAAGCGGCCGTTGTGACTTTGTCTGCGACTTGACCAGCTGGCGGGTTTTCACCGGGTTCAAAGATGTGGGTTTTCAGTCCCAAACGCGACGCGGCAACAGACAGCATGCGGCCAAGTTGACCGCCGCCAAGAATGCCGATTGTGGAATTAGGCGGGAGAGGATTATTCATCGGTTGGCTCGTCTGGGATGGAGGCGCTTAGCGCGCTGCGCCATGCATCAAGGTGGGTGGCAAGATCGGCGTCTTGATTGGCAAGGATTGCCACGGCCATCAGGCCAGCATTGGCGGCACCCGCCGCTCCGATTGCCATTGTTCCAACGGGAAACCCTTTGGGCATTTGCACGATGGAATAGAGGCTGTCGACGCCTGAAAGTGCCTTGGTTTGAACGGGAACGCCGAGCACGGGGACACGGGTTTTGGACGATAACATGCCTGGCAGATGTGCCGCACCGCCTGCGCCTGCGATAATCACTTGAAGGCCGCGTTCAACAGCGGTTTTGCCATAGGTCCAAAGCCGATCGGGGGTGCGGTGGGCGGATACGATTTTGGATTCGTAAGGAACGCCAAGCTCATCCAAGATGTCGGCTGCGTGTTTCATGGTGGGCCAATCTGATTGGCTGCCCATGACTATTCCGACTTTGATCTGAGACATCTGAATTCCGCCCGTTCGTAAAAGAAGCTCATACTATAGGTGTGTGAAAAAGTTAGGCAATAATATCTGGCGTGATTTCGTCTTTTAGGGCAAGTTTTTGGCGCTTGAAACGTTTTAACGTGAGCGCGTCGGCGCAGCCTTTTTCGGCAGGGCTCTGACGGCTTCGTCCAAATCGCGGTGTTCCTGCCGTTTGATGGCCAATTTCACGCTCAAAACCTCATGGTGATCCATTTGGGGAAATTCTGTCATGGGTGGGCCTGTGATCCTTTGCACCAATGGTTTCAACAGGATAACGACAATTATGGCGTCATAACAACTGTTTGATTGAATAAGTTCTTGAGAAATTGGGTGTTAACCCCCATATTCTGTCATGGGTCGCCTAAAAGGGGCCTGACATCGAAGTCGCTTAACTGAAAAGGGCTTAATAATGACGAAGATATCTTTTGCCTCTCACCCATTTTTGTTGGGATTTGAACAGTTGGACCGTTTGGTCGAACGCACCGCAAAATCGGGCAATGAAGGCTATCCTCCCTATAATATAGAACAAAGTGCTGAGAATGTGTACCGCATTACACTGGCGGTTGCCGGATTTCGCGAGCAGGATTTGTCGATTACACTGGAAAATGCGCAACTGGTGATCCGAGGTCGACAAGTGGATGACAGCGATGGGCGCTTGTTCCTGCATCGCGGTATTGCGGCGCGACAGTTTCAACGATCTTTTGTTTTGGCGGAGGGTGTAGAGGTCGGTGGCGCGTCTATGGAAAATGGATTGCTGCACGTCGATTTGCGCCGAGCGTTACCCGATACTGTTGTGCAAACCATTGAAATTTCAATGAATTAAGGAGCAGTTACAATGAATGTTAAGTTCAGTTTCGACCATGAAAATATGGAACGTGTTGTGTATGTGCGCACTGTAAATGTTTCTGAATTGCCTGATGATATACGCGAGCAGGTGTCTGCGGATGGGTTGGTTTATGCGATCCATTCTGAGGATGGCGAGCGGCTGGCGATTGCCAAAAACCGCGATATTGCGTTTGCGTTGGCGCGCAACAATGAGTTTGAACCAGTTAGCGTTCACTAATGTTAAAATATGATTTTGACTGGGTGGATGCGTTCACGTCGCAAACATTTGGCGGCAACGGGTGCGTTGTTGTGCACGGTGCGGCGGATATTTCAATTGCAGATCGGTTAGCGTTGGTGCGCGAAACCTCGTTGGCGGAATGTGCGTATTTGATTGGGAGTGACGTCGCCGATTTTGGTGTGCGGTATTATCTGGCGGATAAAGAGATCCCGATGGCGGGGCATCCCACGATTGCAACGGTTGCTTCGTTGTTGGAACGCGCAATGGTGCCGTTGAACGATGGTAAAGCGACGTTGACGCTGGAAGTTGGCGCGGGTGTTATGCCGATAAACGTGGATGTGTCGGGCGAACATGCGCTTATCACAATGACGCAAGCGGCCCCGGTGTTTGGCGAAGTGTTTGATCCTGCGCAAATAGCTGATATTTATGGATTATCTGATGATGATATTATTGGTGCGCCGCAATCGGTTTCGACTGGAACGCCGTTTTGTATCACTGTCTTAAAGAACAAAGATGCGCTGCGGGCGGCAAAAATGGACTATGCAAAGCTGGATGCGTTTCGTGCTGCAAGTGGTGTGACGCGGGCTGATTTGATGGAACCGTTTTTGGTAACTTTGGGCGGTGAAACGGACGCTGGCGATGTGTTTTCACGCCTCTTACTGGCCCCGCCGAGCCTGCCTGAGGATCCGTTCACGGGGTCTGCGACGGGATGTATGGCCGCGTATCTATGGCACCATGGATTGATTGAAAGCCCGCGTTTTGTGGCGGAGCAGGGCCATTGGCTGGGCCGCCCTGGACGTGCAGAAGTCGAAGTTCTTGGGCCGCCCAAGGATATCACGGGTGTGAATGTCGGCGGGTCGGCCCAAATTGTTATGCAAGGGCACTTGCGGCTTTAGGATGCGTTCCAGCGGGTGTCGCGCAGCGTGAATTCACCAAGATATTGTGTTTCACGAAGCGAATTTGGCGCGTTTTCTGCGCTGTCTGAAATGAAAGATTCTGAGGGCACATTTGAGCGCAAAGAATTTAACCCCCCAATATGTGACTGCTCAACCTAGACAACACAGCAGGGAGCCGAGCGGTATCATCGTGAAATTCGGTCGATTTTTTTGAAGGTGCTGATTTGGTTTCATACAAATGCAGCATGTGTGGGGGGATACCCCGTTCATTTGGACGCAACATGCGTTATTACTTCGGTACTCGTTACAATTGGGCAGAACATGCCCGAAACAAGTCCAGATTATGTGAAAAATGTGGCAAAATTGTGAAAGTGTAAGAATTTAACTAATATACAATAAAAAACCCAACAAAAGCGCCGGGTTTTCTTAAGATTTTGTTGCTTAACTTAAGCCGCGATAAGGCCCATGCTTTCGAGTTTTAGCAACACTTGGTGCGCACAATTGTCCACATCGGTGTTTTCCGTTTCGATCCGCAGTTCGGGATGTTCTGGAACATCATAGGGATCAGAAATACCCGTGAATTCCTTGATCTTGCCTTCGCGGGCCAATTTATAGAGACCCTTACGATCGCGACGTTCACATTCCTCGATTGAGGTGGCGACGTGTACTTCTAGGAAGGCACCGAATTGTTCGATTTCTTCACGAACTGCACGACGGGTTGTGGCGTAAGGCGCGATCGGCGCACAAATTGCGATGCCGCCATTTTTGGTGATTTCAGAGGCCACATACCCGATACGACGAATGTTCAAATCGCGATGCTCTTTTGAGAAGCCGAGTTCTGAGGACAGGTTTTTACGAACCAAATCACCATCCAGAAGGGTTGTCGGACGACCGCCCATTTCCATCAGTTTCACCATCAATGCGTTGGCGATTGTGGATTTACCAGAGCCAGAGAAACCTGTGAAGAACACGGTAAAGCCTTGTTGGGTCCGTGGCGGTTTGGTGCGACGCAGCTCTTCGACAACGGTTGGGAACGAGAACCATTCCGGGATTTCCAAACCTTCGGACAGGCGGCGGCGAAGTTCTGTGCCTGAAATGTTCAAGATTGTGACGTTTTCCTTATCCTCAATCTCATCTGCGGGTTCGTATTGTGCACGTTCTTGCACATAAACCATGTGCTTAAAGTCCACCATTTCGATGCCTATTTCGTCTTGATGCTCGCGGAATAGATCCTGTGCATCGTAGGGGCCGTAGAAATCTTCGCCTTTGGAGTTATTGCCCGGACCAGCG
>JASJIO010000165.1:0-4513 GCA_037625035.1 Amylibacter sp. | reverse complement strand
CAAACCAAGGGGCGGTGTGATAAAACCTACGCCCAGTGCCGTAATCATCATGATGCAAAACTGAATTTCGTTCATGCCGATGCTGTCAGATAGTGGCTTCAAGATCGGCGCGAGGATCACGATGTTTGGTGTTGTTTCCATCACACAACCCGCCGCGATCAAGATACCAATCATCATCAGGATCAGGATGGTTGGATTGTCGGTCATCGCCGTGGCTGTGGACACAAAGCCCTGCGGAACACCCATGATAGCCAAAGCTTGCGCCAACGGCAGCGAGAAAGCGATGATCGGCAGAATGATCCCGTTGACCTTGGCGGAACTTACGAGCATCGCCGGAAAGTCAGATAGCTTAAGTGTGCCAACGATGAAGCCAATGATGATCGTGACAATCACCGCCGTTGCGCCTGCCTCAGTTGGAGTAAGTCGCCCTGAAAAGATGCCGTAAAAGATGATTATTGGCACAATGAAAGCATACCACCCTGACGCCAGCGCGCTGCCCAATCGGGAAAAGTACTCTGACGCGGACAGATTACCGCCCCCTTCGTAGCTGTAGATGCGGTTGACGATTAGGTTGGTAATCAGGATCGCCAGCAGGATCGACACGCCGGGAATAATCGCTGCCAAAAATAGGGTTGAGGCGGAAATACCAAGGATAAGCCCGACGATGATATAGGCAATCGACGGTGGAATCAGAATGCCGGTACAAGCGCCCGCTGCGACCAGCGCACACGCATAAGGGCGCGGGTAGCCGCTTTCAACCAACCGGTCGATGGTCATACGGCCAACAGCAGCAGCACCCGCTGCGTCCGAACCAGAAATCGCAGCGAACATGCCGCAAACGAGAACAGTTGCAGATCCGAAACCACCCTTGGCGAACTGGGTCAGCGCCTCGGCTACGTCCAAAAACTTACGCGACAGGCCTGTGCGCACAAGCACGTCACCTGTTAGGATAAACAGCGGCACAGCCGTCAATGCGAAGGCATCAATGCCGTGAAACAGGCTTTCGCCCAACAGGGCCAAAGGCAAGTCCCCTGCCATCAACAGCATCATCGTCGCGGCCACTCCGATGGACGCCCAGACAGGCACCGCCAACGCGCACATCACGACAAAAGCGATGACAGGCAAATAGAAGTCCCATCCTAGAATTACGATTGTTTCAATTGGGCCAAACAGCATGCTCTAAATCCTCAATCGAACAGCTTGTCGCCTTCGTAGACGGGGGTGCCATCACGAAGGGAACGCATGTCGCGCAATAGGGATTGGGTGAGGCGGACGATCATAATCGCAAAGCCCAAGGGCACAGCCATGAAGAACCACACCATGGAAATTCGAAGACCGTGACTGACCGACCCGAACTTCCAAGACACGTGGACCGTTTCCCAGGACCAATACAGTGCGATTGCTGCAACGCCGAACATCACCAGATCGCCAAATATATAGAGGAGCGCTTTCACGCGTGGGCCAACGTAGTGCATCAACACATCAATGCGGATATGCGCGCGGTCCTTGACGGCCGCAGCGGCTCCAATCCAAGCAAGGTAGATAAAGGAATATCGCACAATTTCTTCGCCCCAAATCGACGAATAGGCGAAAATCTCACGGCGCAGAACTTCGATCGCCATGGTCAACACTAACATCACGTAGAAAACCAAGAGCAACCATCGTTCGGCATTCTTGTCTAGTTTCTGAAGCAAACTCATTGCAGTCCTCTCTCGCGGACACGGCCTCTCGTGGCCATATCAAACGCGTCAGAATTTAAACTAGTGGTTGGTCAGGTATAGATGGCGCGCACCAATTTGGATGCGCGCCAACTGGTTTGTTTAGGCGTCGTGGACGTAGTAGCGGCCTTGGATGCTTGCCGCTTCTTCGATCTTGGCAAACGTGTCCATGGACCCTGCCAGCTCTGTTTTGAAGCTGTCCCATTCGGCCAACTGGTAACCCCCAGCTGCCTGCCACTCACCCAACTGATCGCTCGACAGCGAGTGGAATTCAACGCCAGCTTTGCGCAGTTCAGCCATTGCGTAGTTACGCGCCGATGGAACCTTGGCAAGGTTCTGATGACGGGTGATTTCAGCTGCTTCCATGATGCCGTCCTGAATGTCGGCGGGCATGGAGTTAAACCATTCGAGGTTACAGGAATAAACCTGTGAATCCGGCACGGCCTGTGTGAACGTTACGTGGGACAGCAAGTCCTTGAAACCAAACACAAGCAGCGCACCAACGGATGGGTCAAGTGCGTCTGCAACACCCTGTGCAATCGCGGACGGTGTTTCGCCCCATGCAACCGGTGTCGGGTTCGCGCCAACCATGCGGTAATACTGCTGCAACATTGCAGAGCCGGGAACGCGGAACTTAACGCCATCCAGATCGCCTGGAGTCATCACAGCACCTGCACCGCCTTTGCGAACGGCAACAACCCGTGGGTCAATGTTCACGTAGAACAGCGCCTTGAAACCAGCAGCTTCGACCTTCGGGTTCACTTCTTGTGCCCAAACATCGGAATGTACGAGATTGGTGAAACGTTGGTTAGACCCGCAAAGATACGGCATGTTGATCAGGTCAACGACGCTCGCAAAGGGGGCAAAGTTGGACAGCGAGTGCTGCGCGGCCTGAATGGTGCCGGTCTGCACAGATTGCGCCAATGCGCCACCCGCACCAAGCTGACCACCAGGGGCGAGCTTGACATAAACCTTGCCGTTTGTGGCGTTCTGGATGTTTTCTTTAAGGTCCAGCTGCATAATCGGATAGCTGCGCGTCGCACCCAACACGTACGCGGTGGCGATTGTCATCACATGATCAGCGGCGTTTTCGCGCTCGTTCTCTTCTTGCGCGGTCTGCGCTGCGGCTTCGGTTGACCAAAGCGTTCCAGCTGCACCAGCGACGATAGCGGCGGTAAATGCACCCGACCCTGCCAGTTTCAAGAAATTACGGCGCTCGACCGATTTCAATTTTTTGATGTCTTTATCCAATTTAGTGTCCTCCCTGGACGGTTGTGCGCTGCGCTATTTCTTGGCGTCAGCTTCTTTTTTGAGAATGGCGATCACGAACAACACCGCGGCACCGGACAAAACCAGCATCTCACCTACATCGTTCAGAAATGCGGAATTGGATGCAGAACCGAGGCCCACATTCACACCAAAAACCACAAACAATAGTATCGCCCCGATCAGCGGCATGTTGCGTCTCCTCCCAGTCGCAAATCCGAATCTCCCTCCATGTAAGGGCTTACAAATTCAAAATGCAAGCCCTTACATTTCCGTGTTGCAAGCATTGCGTTTTTTGGCCAAACTCACGTTGAAGATAATAGGCCCTGAAATCAAGGATTTGAGGTAAATCACGGTGGAAAGAGACCAGCCAACTCCTACCTTGCAAGATGTCGCAACTGCGGCAGGGGTCTCCACGGCGACTGTCTCGCGATGTCTGAACTTCCCCGATCAGGTCACAGAAAGAACCCGAACTAAAGTCCTTCAAGCCGTCAAAGCGCTGAGCTATTCACCAAATTTCGGCGCGCGTGCTATGGCCTCGCGGCGTACAAATACAATCGGCGCGATCATCCCGACAATGGAAAACGCGATTTTTGCACGTGGTCTTCAAGCCTTTCAGGATGAGCTCCGTGAGCACGGTTTCACGATGCTTGTGGCCAGCACATCCTACCGTGCCGACATCGAAGAAGAACAAATTCGCGCGCTGGTTGGGCGGGGGGCCGATGCCTTACTGCTCATCGGGCATGAACGCAGCCCCGACGTCTACCGATTTCTGGAAACTCAAAACGTGCCCGCACTTGTCACGTGGGCCTTCGACACCCGCCAGCCACGCCCTTCAATCGGCTTTGACAACCGCAAAGCTATGCGCGAAATGGCGCTAAGAGTCATCGAATTGGGCCACAGAAATCTCGCGTTTATCTCAGCGAGAACCACCCTGAACGACCGCGCTAAAGCGCGCCAATTGGGGATAGAGGACGCTATGGTCGCCTCGAACCTGTCCCTGGACGATCTGCACATTGTCGAAACGACATATGGCATAGAGCAAGGCGCAACCGCGTTTGCGCAGGTGATGAAGTCCGCCCCCCAAACGACCGCTGTTTTTTGCGGCAATGATGTTTTGGGTGCCGGAGCCTTGCGCAGCGCACGAGAATTAGGGGTCAAAGTGCCCGAGGACGTGTCCATCATTGGGTTTGACGACATTGAATTGGCAGAAATCGCCTACCCTGCGCTCACAACCGTGCACGTCCCCCACCGTGAAATGGGGCGCCGTGCAGGCGAGGCCCTAGCAAAACTTGTGACTGAAGGAACTCAAATCGAAGCCGTCGAGCTGGAAGCAAGCCTCGTTTTCCGAGACACACTTGCACCTGTTAGGCGCTGAATTTCGAGCCCCCTGCGCGTTCATATCAGCGCATACCCCGGCACCGCCACGAAAGCCCGCTCCTTGCCATTTGCAGCCGTTCACGCACTCTGCAGCATCAGTCAGTATGGGCTCATTTCTGCCGTTCGCTGCGCTTTGGTTGAAGGGCCGC
>JASJIO010000164.1:0-19141 GCA_037625035.1 Amylibacter sp. | reverse complement strand
TGATCGGACCAAGCTCAGTTCTGTGGAAGTGAATAGCCTCTGGTGCCTTGCCAGCAGGCATTTGGGTGACTGTGTGCATGTTCATAAAATCAGTTTGGGGCGTGGGTTCGCTAATGGCAAGTTAATTCAGTGACGGATTCAAGGCGCGAAAAAACCTCCATCTTGCCCCAATTGGATCACAGAATCGTCGCGTTCCAACGTCATGAAGGCGCTAAGCGTAAAGTGAGTAACGAGTAACGGCCCCGTACAGATTGCCGTGTTTTGGCGACACTGGCGGGGCCATTTTCTCGGCTCACTTTTCGCGTTTTCCGGTTAGATTTAGCTGTATTTTCCTTTGATTTAATTGCCAAAAACAGAATAATTCACAAAATTGCCTTATTCCTTCCCCGCCTTTGCCCTGATTGGGGGACAAACACGTACTCAGAGCTGAAATATTGCTTGTACCCGACACGGCGATCATAACAGCCCCCACCCTTGATCGCTGCGTCGGGTCTTTAACGCCTCACACAAAATCAGAAATACTGGCCCACTGGCCTGCTTCTTCGATCACATAAATCTTGGTTTGGTGGGCTAGTTCATTTGAACGTCAAGCCGATATTGGCCGTCGTTCAATTCTCCGAACATTGCGATGACTTCTGGATGATCTACAGGCGTCCCCGAGGTATCCTTTTGAAGGTTCTGTTCGGAAACATAAGCCACGTAGTAAGAGGAATCGTTTTCTGCCAACAGATGATAGAACGGTTGTTCTTTCTGGGGGCGGGCTTCTTCCGGGATGCTCTCCCACCATTCATCGCTGTTGGAAAACGTAGGATCGACGTCAAAAATCACGCCGCGAAACGGGTGTTTGCGGTGGCGGACGACTTGTCCAATTGTGAATTTTGCTTCTGCGTGCAGCATATCGAGTCTTACTTCGCTTATTTCCCCTGAACCGAATCCAGAGATCCGATTGACAATATGTCTTAAATTAAGGGATTGATTGCAAGTAATTTATTGGAAACAGTTGTTGGCGCTTTTCTTAACAGTTTTGCAAATCGTGGCGCCGGTGTTCCTTTTGGCGCTGATCGGCGTGGTCTGGGTTAAGCTGGGATACGAGTATCGGGTGGCGTTTGTTACGCGGCTGGCAATGACCATTGGCGTGCCCGCCTTGATCTTTACCTCGCTGATGAAAATCGAAATTGAACGGGAAACATTGTTCGATACGATTTGGGCGACCTGTGCCGCGTACGCTGCTGTTACCGCTGTTTTTTTCCTGTTGGTGAAGCTGGGAAAACTGAACTTGCAGACCTTCCTTGCACCGCTGATATTTGGCAATACGGGCAACCTTGGATTGCCGCTGGCGCTGTTCGCATTTGGCGAAGTCGGGTTGGGGTATGCCGTCGTGGTTTTTGCGGTG
This sequence comes from Amylibacter sp., assembly GCA_037625035.1. Taxonomy (GTDB): domain Bacteria; phylum Pseudomonadota; class Alphaproteobacteria; order Rhodobacterales; family Rhodobacteraceae; genus Amylibacter. The sequence goes on along the minus strand of JASJIO010000164.1, from coordinate 17,748 downwards.
ATGGGCATCTATTCGTTTACCTTTGGGATTTGGCTGGTTTCTGGCGGCGGTTCTCCACTTAAGGTTATCAAAGAGCCGATGGTCGGGGCCACATTGTTGGGTGGATTGTTCATGGTTCAGGGGTGGAAGACACCGATTTGGATGACGAACACGTTGGAATTGGTCGGGCAAATGGCGATTCCGTTGATGTTGATCACGCTCGGGGTGGCATTGGCGCGATTGACGCCTGAAAACATTATCCGCGCAGTGATTTTGTCGATTATCAAAGTGGTGCTGTGTGCGATTATTGCCTTTGGCGTTGGGCAATTCTTTGGGCTTGCACCGATTGCACTGGCGGTTCTGGTCTTGCAGATTTCTACACCAGTCGCTGTTACCTCGTACTTGTTAGCCGAGAAATACGGTGTGGAGTCGGGCGAGGTTGCTGGTCTCGTTGTGGTGTCGACGTTGCTGTCGGTTGTGACGATCCCGATCACATTGGCGTTTTTGGTTTAATGGTGGCGACAAAGTCTTTATTTTCAAATGAATTTGCTGTAAAAGGACCTAAATACCGACGTTAGATCGGAAAATGAGGCAGACATGAAATATAGCACTATCCTTTTAGCGGTCTTGATCCTAGCCGCCTGTTCAGGTGGGCGATCAGATCCCCCGCGTAATCTTGATAATGCATGCTCGATGTTAAAAGAGCGCAAAGGCTGGTCTAAGGACCTGAAAGCTATGGAGCGTAAATGGGGCGTTCCACGTGAGGTTATCCTTGCAACTATCTATCATGAAAGCCGTTTTGTGGCCAAAGCGCGTACACCGCGTAAGTACTCATTGGGTGTGATCCCGATGGGGCGGCAATCGTCTGCTTATGGATATTCGCAGGCATTGGATGGAACGTGGGATTGGTACAAACGTGAAACTGGCAAGCGGTTGGCGCGGCGTGATCGGTTCGGTGATGCAGTTGATTTCATGGGTTGGTACATGACCGTTACGCAGAAAAAGACTGGCGTGGCGAAATCCGATGCGTTCAACCAATATTTGGCGTATCATCAAGGACATACGGGATATAACCGAGGTAGCTATAAAGGCAAAACTTGGTTGGTCAATGTCGCGTCAAAGGTACGCGAGCGGGCCGCAATGTATGGCAACCAACTGGCAACCTGTCGGCGGAGGTAAACTCCGCCGTTTTGGCGTTAGCGGTTGTCGCCTTCTTTAACGATGTGATCAATATCAAATAACCTGCCCGAAAGGCGGGTTTTTTTATCCAGTTTTCCAAGAATAACCGTAGTTTTTTGCCCCCTTTCATCCGTGATGATCCACTGGCGCAATTCGGTCGGCTGATCTGTGAACACCAATTTTACATTACCGTAATTAGGATGCTTGGGGTCTTGGGCCGTGATCGACGTGGACGTGCCATCATGTTGGTGCGCCGTAATCATGCCGCTGGTGTTTAGGTTCACATTCTTTTTCAGAATGATATGCAGCGGTGTTTTGTGCAGTGGATATTGCTGTGGGCCCGCATTGGAACGATTGTCAAAAATCGCGAGCTTGCTTTGGCCTGCGATAACCAGCGCGTCATTTGGTGGTTCGTATTCAAACCGCATGCGCCCCGGACGTTTAATGTAAAACGTGCCTTTGGACAGTGTGCCATCGGGGTTCACTTGTGTAAACGCGCCTTTTGCACTCAGAAGCTCGTTCAGATATTTCGAAATTGCGTTCAACGACAACGGCTGTGAAGCCGCCAAAGCTGGTGCCGCAAGGGGGAGCGCCGCGAGGGCTACGAGGAATAATCTACGTTTCATGTGAACAACATAGTGTGTCGCGTGCGTGGAAAAAACCCCGAAGGCGAACAAAGAAACGTGAAATATGTGTCGCGGCGGATTCCCGCCCCAAAACCTAGTGCTGTTCGGGAACGAGGATTTCGCGTTTGCCTACGTGGTTTGCTTGGGACACGATGCCTTGGTCTTCCATTTCCTCAACTAATTTTGCCGCTTTGTTATACCCAATCGACAGTTTGCGTTGGATATAGCTGGTGGAACATTTGCGATCTTTAATCACGATGCCAACGGCCTGATCGTACAGTGCGTTTTCGCCGTTTGTGTTGCCACCAAGGCCAAGAACCGCGTCGATATCGCTTTCTTTGTCGTCGGTTGGGCCCTCAACTACACCAGATACATATTTTGGTTCACCGAATGCTTTCAGGTGGTTGACGACTTCTTCGACTTCTTCATCGGATGCAAATGGGGCGTGGATGCGGGTAATTTTTCCGCCGCCTTCCATATAAAGCATGTCGCCCATACCAAGCAGTTGTTCCGCGCCCATTTCACCAAGGATCGTGCGGCTGTCAATTTTTGAGGTCACTTGAAACGAAATCCGTGTCGGGAAGTTCGCCTTGATTGTGCCTGTAATAACGTCGACGGATGGGCGTTGTGTGGCCATAATCAGGTGGATGCCTGACGCACGTGCCATTTGGGCAAGGCGTTGAATGCAGGCTTCGATTTCTTTACCAGCGACCATCATCAGGTCGGCCATTTCATCCACAATAACGACGATGAATGGCATTTTTTCCGGCGTTGTTGTTTCTGTTTCAAACACTGGCTCGCCCGTGTCTTCGTCAAAACCAGTTTGAACGGTGCGGGTGAAATCTTCGCCTTTGGCAAGCGCCGTTTCTACGCGCGCATTGTAGCCACCGATGTTTCGCACGCCCATTTTGGACATTTTGCGATAGCGTTCTTCCATTTCACCAACGACCCATTTCAACGCGACAACGGCCTTTTTTGGGTCGGTCACAACAGGGGACAGAAGGTGGGGAATACCGTCATAAACGGACAGTTCCAGCATCTTAGGATCGATCATTATCATGCGGCATTCTTCTGGCGACAATTTGTACAGAAGTGATAAGATCATCGTGTTGATCGCAACTGATTTACCAGACCCCGTCGTACCCGCGATCAGCAAGTGAGGCATTTTGGCGAGGTTTGCGATTTCCGATTTACCAGCAATATCTTTGCCAAGCGCAAGGGGCAGGCTGTGATCGCCATCGCCGTAGTCTTGGGATGCCAACAATTCGCGCAAAAGAACAGTTTCGCGGTTTTCATTCGGAAGTTCGATACCGATGACCGAGCGACCCGGAACGGTAGAAACACGAGCAGAAAGGGCGGACATGGAGCGCGCGATATCATCAGCAAGGCCTATAACACGAGAGGCTTTTAGACCGGGCGCAGGTTCAAGTTCGTACATTGTTACAACCGGGCCTGGGCGAACCGATACAATATCGCCTTTGACGCCATAGTCATCCAAAACGCTTTCAAGCATGCGTGCATTTTCTTCTAATGCTTCGTCAGACAATTGATGACGCACGATATTTGTTGGGCTGGCCAACAATTCCAGTGGCGGCGTTTCATAATCAACTTGTGGACCTGTGAACAGGCTTGGTTGCGCCTCTGCTTTGGCTTTTTTGCTTTGCTTAACAGGTGCTTGTGAACGTGGTGTTACCACAGATTTTTGTTCTTCGTAGGATGCAGGACGGCGCGAAGATGCGAATGTCGGTGCAGGACCATCATCGTATTCGCGTGACGCGCCACCAAGGGCAGGTGCGGATGGATCATTGTCATCGCGAAGTTCACGAAAGATGTTTTCTGTGACTGCTGGCTCGTCAGAAACACGAAGTGTTCTGGCGCGTAGCACTTTGGATTTGATTGCATCGTTAATGCGACTGCGCACACGATCTTGTTCACCGGTATCGTCAGCCATCAGATCAACGACTTCATCCTCATCGGGCAAAGGCGCAGGTTTGCGGAAGCTAGCAATATTGAATTTGGGTACGGACCAAGATTTTGCTGTAGCGGACTGTTCAGCAGGTTTTGCACCTGTGGATGCCTCTTGGGGCATGCTGCGCAAAGATTCGACAGTCTTTTCTTCGGCCTGTGCTTCGCGGCGGGCATCAATGGTTGCTTTCGCAGCGATCGCGCCTTTGGCACCACCGCGTACAACGAAGCCAAGGACCGTGACAATGGACGCATAAGTTAGAATGATCGCGATCATTGAATAATGCGCAATGTAGCGCAGCTCAATTTTAGAAAAACCGAGTGTAAACAGACCAGTTACAAGGAATAATGCACCCAAGATCAAAGAAATAACAATCAAGCGAACAGTTAGGCCCAACGGAACTAAATCCATCAGAATACCGAGCGCGGCATCGCCAGACAAACCCCCAAGGCCAAAGCCGTGCTGCCAGATAGCTGGGGGAACGTGCGTGGCAAAGAAAACGGCGCTGAATGCGAGGAAAACGGGGATAACAACGGCGCGGCTGAGAAGGCGATTGTCGCCGATGTGTAAAACGAAACGGGTGCCCCAAACGAAAAGCAAAAGCGGCATACACCAAGAGGCCCAGCCAATTGTGAGGATCAGTTTGGACGCAATGCCAGCGCCAAAAGCGCCGAGCATGTTTTGGGCAGGGGCGGATGTGGCAGAAGACCAGCTAGGATCGGTTGGCGAATAGCTCCACAACATTGCGCCGAACAGGATCGTCATGCCGACCATGGCCAATCCGATCAATTCGTGGCCGCGTTTGCGGATCGCCTCTTGCATGTGCGTTTCCAACAATGGATCGCGTGATCGCGCATGATAAGCCATATCCCTATCCCTCGTACAAATGACGGTGGATTTCTTTCAATCCGCGCGTCATGTCATCAATTGGTGCGACCATCGCGACACGGATGTAGCCGTCTCCCGGGTTTTGGCCGTTCACGTCTCTGCCCAAGTAATCCCCAGGAAGGACTCTGACTCCGGAATCTTTCCAAAGTTTTAACGCGGCTGCTTCGCTATCTTTTACAGGAAGCCATAAAAAGAAGCCTGCTTGTGGTGGAACGTAGCCCTCTACGTCGCCGAAAACTTCGTCTGCTACGGTGAATTTCGCACCGTACAGGGCGCGATTTTCGATGACGTGGTCTTCGTCATTCCAGCACCTGATCGCAGCGTGTTGCAAAGGCGTTGGCAGGGGTGTTCCTGCGTAATTGCGAAGCTGTTTCATAGCAGTGATGTTCTTTGGACCACTGGCCGCAAAGCCAGACCGAAGACCCGGAAGATTAGAGCGTTTGGACAGTGAATGGAAGATAATCAAGCGTTCTGGATCTGCGTCCATTTCCTGTGCAACTTCGATTGCACCTGTGGGGGCGGTGCCGCGATAAATCTCGGAGTAGCATTCATCAGCGAAGACACGAAAATCGTGTTTTTCAGCCAATTCCAGTAGGTTGCGCCAATATTGTGGAGTGGCAACTGCACCTTGTGGGTTAGACGGCGAACACAGATAAACGATGGATGTGTTGTCGAGCGTTTCAGCCGAAACGGTAGCGAAATCTGGCAAGAACCCATTTTCTGCGGTGGCATTTACGTACACAGGGGTCGCACCTGCGGTCATCGTGGCGACGGCGTAAACTTGGTAAAACGGGTTTGGCATCAGCACGTTCGGGCGCTTGCCTTTTTTCTGCTCAGGGCAGGTGGCGATGCAGGCGTTAAACAGCCCTTCGCGGGTGCCGTTGAGCGTGATAATTTGTTTGGCAGCGTCGATGCACACGCTGTAGCGACGGTTTACCCAATCGGAAATCGCGCTCAGCAGTTCTGGCGCGCCATCGTTGGGTGGATATTTGCCAAAACCCGCAGCATTTTTAACAATTTCTTCTGTTACGAAAGCTGGGAATGCGTGTTTGGGTTCGCCCAAGGACATGGACAAAACGTCACCACCTGCTGGATGAACATCCAACAGCGCGCGCAAACGCGGGAAAGCGTATTCTGGCAGGTCCGAAAACCGCTCTGGAAATTGCATATCTGCCTCAGGGTCTGGGGTCTAAGCGCCCCGTTTCCCAGTACATTAGCCAAAAGAGGGAGTTACGCCAAACGTCTTTTGGCGAAGGTGGGCGATCTGTGGCTTTTTTGTCCTAAAGGGGGGGCAGTGCGTTATTTGCGCAGGGCGGATTCCATTGCGGTACCGACGCGCAACAGCTTTGCTTCGCTGAAGGGGGCAGACAGGGCCATAATGCCGACGCTTTTCTCATCCGTTGGCAATGTGAGTGCGCAAAGGCCCATCAAGTTACCGATACGGGTGTTACGCAACGCGAGGAGGTTGATGCGTTGGTAAAACTCGCTGTCGGTTTCGAGGCGTTTGACGTTTGGCGGCATGACGGGTGCTGTTGGCATGAGGACTGCATCAAAGGGGGCGGTGAGTGCGTTGTATTCTGTGCGCAATTGCATCATGCGTTTTTGGTTTCGCACGTAATCGACGGCGGAATGGGACAGGCCAATGCGGAACCGTTCGAGAATTTCTGGGAACATCACTTCGGGTGTGGCCTCGAGTTCGGTTTTCCATTCTGCGTAGGCTTCGGCGGTGAACAGCACGCTGGACAGGCTGAGGGCCTCGGGCATGAAGGGAATGTCGAGTTCGGTGATTTTTGCACCCGCATTTACGAGCTTGGCGACAGCGGTGACAAAGCCTTGGGCGACGCTCGGTTCCAGATCATCGAGCGCGGAGGTTTTGCAGATGGCAAAGTGGCGGCCAGCAAGAGATGCGTTTGTTAGATTGGGAATTGTGCCGCCTGTAAGTGCGCCAAGAAGGTGCGCAGCGTCCTCTACCGAGCGGCAAAGCGGGCCGATTGTGTCAAAGGATTCAGCAAGCGGGACAACGCCTTTGAGCGAGACGAGCGTTGCGGTGGTTTTGAGGCCGACAAGGTCGTTCCATGCTGCAGGGATGCGGACGGATCCGCCTGTATCAGACCCGATGCCAGCGGCGGCGGTGTTGAACGCAACGGATGTACCAGCGCCAGAGGAGGAACCACCGGGTGCTGCATCGTGATCGTTTACACAGGGCGGTGTGGCGGTGATTGGGTTAACGCCAAGACCGGAAAATGCCAGCTCGGACATGTGGGTTTTGCCGACACAAACAAGGCCGGCGCGGGTGGCGTTTTGCAGACATTCACCATCATGGGTAGGGATGCGCCCCGACAGCAAATTGGTGCCTGCCTTGGTTTCGATGCCAGCGGTATCGACCAGGTCTTTCCAAGAAATTGGAACGCCATCGAGCAGAGAGTGACGCAGACCATTATCGGCGCGGCTTCTGGCGGACTTTGCTTCGGACATTGCGCGGTCATAGGTGACGTGGGTGTAGATACGCGTGCTAAATTCATGGGTCGCGGCAGCATCAAGATAGGTTTCTGCCAGCGCGACTGGGTCGATATCACCAGCGGTAATGCCACGGCCAAGGTTGGATGCGGTTGCGGTAAGCCAAGTGACTGACATGAGGTATCCCTTCGGTTCAATTTTCGAAACCGTAGCGGCGGAATGCCCAATGGACAATCCCAGCGTTTGGCGCATATCTGGAGAATGAGTTTTGATACAAATATCGTGATCGTTGGTGGCGGTCTAAATGGCACTGCGCTGGCGCTGGCATTTGCGCAGGTCGGGTTTGACAGTATTGTTGTGGATGCGCTGCCGGTTGATACGCGCAAGGACGTGGCGTTTGATGGGCGGGGCTATGCGCTGGCGTTGACGTCACAGCGGATGTTGAACGTGCTGGGTGTGTGGGATGGGATCAAAGGCGATAGCCAACCCATTCTGGATATTAAGGTTTCGGATGGGCGGCCCGTTGAAGGGGCATCGCCGTATTTCCTGCATTTTGATCACCACGAGATTGAAGAAGGCCCGATGGGGCACATGGTCGAGGATCGTTTTTTGCGCCGCGCCCTGTTGGATCGTGTGGCGAATACGGATCGTGTGACGCATTTGTCGGGTGTGAAAGTTACCACGCACAGCGTTGAAACGGGTGGTGTGACCGTATCGTTAGACAATGGGCGTGAATTGCGCGGGCGTATGTTGGTGGGGTGTGATGGGCGCCAAAGTGCAGTTGCGCAGCGCAGTGGTATTCGCCGTACGGGATGGCAGTATTCGCAATCATCGCTGGTCTGTGCTGTGGAACATGAATTGCCCCATTCTGGCTGTGCGCATCAATTGTTTATGCCTGCTGGGCCGCTGGCGATTTTACCGTTGCCTGGGAACAGATCTTCGATTGTTTGGACTGAAAGTAGTGAACGTGCGGATGCCATTCACGACCTTTCGGATGCGGAATATCTGGCATGTTTGCGCCCGTGTTTCGGTGAATTTTTGGGTGATGTTCAATTGGTAGGAGAGCGGTTTAAATATCCGCTTGGCCTGTCACTGGCGCAATCTTTTGTCGCGGATCGTGTGGCCTTGGTTGGGGATGCCGCCCATGGAATTCACCCGCTGGCAGGGCAAGGATTGAACCTTGGCTTGCGCGATGTTGCGGCATTGGCCGAAGTGTTGGCCGATGCGGCGCGGCGTGGGCAGGATATTGGATCGACAAATACGCTGCAGCCGTATGAGCAGTGGCGGCGGTTTGATACCGCGGCGCTGGCGGTGGCGACGGATGGAATTAACCGATTGTTTTCTAATGATAATCCACTTTTGAGAGCGGCACGAGATTTTGGGCTGGGTGCGGTAAATGCGGCCCCTGCAGTGCGGCGTTCGATGATCCGACAGGCGGCGGGTTTGACGGGTGATTTACCTAAATTGATGCAAGGCCGCGTAATTTAGTCGAGCGGGCGGGCCTCGTCTATTAGTAAAATCGGTATGCCGTTGCGGATCGGGAAAGCGAGTTTTGCCTTCTTCGAGATCAGCTCTTGGGCCTCTCTGTCGTAACTTAACGTGCCGTGGGTTTCAGGGCAGTTCAGGGCTTCGAGCATTTTCGGCTCGGATTTTGTGGGGGGTGTGCTCATTGCATTAAATTCTCACTTGGGTCGCCTGCCACGGCTATTTCCATCAATGTCACCAGGGTTTCACGACGATTGGTCAAATTTGGTGCTTCGAGCAAGGCTTGTTTTTCTTGGGGTTCGAACGGGCACAGCATCGAGAGTGAATTTACCAACAATTCTTCGTCGGCGTCTTTCAAGCTGTCCCAATCTGTCGATAAGGACGTGGCATCAAAGAACCGCGACAGGGTTTTGAGGAATTTGGGCCGATCAAATTTTGTGTCGATGTCTTTGCCGCCGCGATCTGCTTTGAAGCTGGTCCAATCCACGTCTGCGGTGAGGTAGGGCGTGAAGCCATCATGAGATTGGGAAACGCGAAAACGGCTGAGGCCCGATAGGGTGATCATGTAACGGCCGTCTTCGGTTTCGGAAAACGATGTGATGCGGCCTGCGCAACCGATGTGCTGAAGGCAGAGATCATCATTTCCGTCTGGCATTTCGCGCGGTTGCACCATGCCAATCAACCGATCTTCGGTTTTCAACGCATCATCAATCATTGTGATATAAAGCGGCTCAAATATGTTCAGCGGCAGTTTTGTGTGGGGCAACAGCAGCACACCCTGAAGCGGGAACACGGGGATGGTTTTGGGAAGGTCAGAAAAATTAATCATTACTCTAACATAGCTCTTTGATCCGATTAGGCAAAAATCAATGAAGACAATTTTCGGCGACCTGTTTTGGCCATTTCATCCATCGGGCCGAGGCTGTCGAAGATTTTGAACAGTTGTTCTTTGGTGGCGCCGTCTTTCCAATCGCGATCGCGGCGGAACAGTTCAAGCAACTCGTCGATGGCTTCTTCGATTTTGCCTTCGCCCACAAAAACGGTGGCAAGTTCTTGGCGGACTTCGTGATCATCGGGATTGGCTTCTAGCTTGGCCAGAAGGTCGCTCGCTTCGCCTGCATCAGCCGCGCTGACGGCCAATTCAACCTGGGCTTTAACCGATTGTACGGCTGTTTCGTTTTCGATTTCAGCAGGGATATTGGCGATCATGGTTTTGGCTTTTTCCAATTCACCCAACACCATATGAGATTTCACAAGGCCAGAAAATGCGGCTGGATTGTTTGGTTCTTCTTCCAAAACAGCTGCGAAAGTTTGGGCCGCGTCATCGGCGGAGCCTTCGGTAAGCATTTCTTGAGCGGCGATGATTGCATCGGCAAGACCGTTGTCTTCTTCAGGTGCAAGATCGATTGCTTTTTGAATGAACGTTTCGATTTCGGATGGGGGTACTGCGCCTTGAAAGCCATCAACAGGTTGACCGTCGTGGAATGCAAAAACAGTTGGGATGGATTGCACGCGCAATTGGCCCGCGATCCCTTGGTTCTCGTCGACGTTGATTTTGACCATTTTAATCTTGCCACCAGCTGCCAAAACCGCCGCTTCGAGAGCGGGGCCGAGCGTTTTGCAGGGGCCGCACCACGGCGCCCAGAAGTCTACGATGACGGGGATGGTTTTTGAAACCTCGACTACGTCTTCCATAAATGTGTCCTCGGACACGTCTTTGATCAGGTCATCAGCGGGAGCAGAGTTTGCATTAAGTTCGAGCATTGTTTTTTCGTTTCATAAAACTGGCGTTGATGCTGATTTAGGGGATTAAACACGTTGCGACAAGGGTTCAGCGAAAGGCGCTGGGCGGTTTTAGGCAACACGTTAGGCCTGCGGGTAACACAAACCATGCTCCCGCCGCATAGAGTTTGCGTGTGACGTGGGGTTTGGTGCTGGATAAAGTGACGGAAATGGCTGAACCACCCGTGACGGCGGTATCGGTTGGGAGGTTTGACATTAGGGTATTAGTTGGAAAGAAAAAACCAGCGCTCCTGGTGCGGCATCGCTGACCCACATAACCGATGCCAAAAGGGCCAACCATGCGCAGGCGATTAGGCTAATAGTCGAAAATATGTTCCAGCGTTGCATCGGATCCTTCCAAAGCGCAGATTACGGTCGATAAATTGGACAGTTGCACGTTCACCAACCAGCGTAGATCATCATAACCCTGCCGCTCCAACGAGGCCAGCATGGGTAAATCTTGGAGGATTTCAGGGGGGCCACGTAGCGCAAAGTAATGTTGAAGAGTTCTTGATAAGAACCTAGAATCATACGCTTACACAGATCAACCCAGTCGGCAAAACGGCTGGGTTCGATGAAATATTCGTGCAAGATTTTGGTACGAGTTGGGTCGCAATCATCTAGCGTGACGACGGGTTCGTTGATCAGGCTGTTGCGGGTCACTTCGCCCGTGGTCAGCTTGGCTTGTAGATCGGTTTCAACCCACCAGCGACGACGTTTTACGCTTTCATGACCAAGCTGAGCGCGGAAAAGGTTACGCGCAACTTTGTACACAAAACCAGACCCACTGGCGGGCGGAAGATCGTCTTGGTTTTCAGTTGGGTGATAGGTGATCATCAGCACATTGTCGAAAAAATTACGTTTGTCGACGTTCATCCGACCATAACCCATCCGAACGGTTGAATCTTTGAGGGCTTCGACAAATTTTAGCCCAAAATTACGACCTGGAATTTCCACAAATTTTGGAAAAAGGCGCGCGTTGGGGACCATTTCGACGTCCATTTCGGTGATGAGGCCCGTGAGCCCGTAACCACCCATTGTAAGATTGAACAAGTCAGTGTTTTCATCGCGTGAACAAGTGACGTGTTCCCCGTCGTGCATCAACATTTTAAAACTGCGCGTGGTGCTGCCCATTGCTGAATAGGGAACGGGCCAGCCGTGTCCGTTGACGCAAAAGGTGAACCCAATTCCACAATCATTGTTAGATTGCATGACCTTAGGGCCGAACCCTATAGCGTCCATTTGTTTTAACGCGCTGTTCCAGCGTAGGCCAGATGAGCAGCGAAATGTGCTGTTTGCGGTGTCAGGTTCGAAGAAATCAGTTTCTCGCATGGCCTGCACGAGGGATGGACTGCCCGCCCATTGAGTGGCGTGCGGCGGATAAGCTGGCTGGGCGACCTTCAGATTTGGCCGCTTTTAATTCATCGCGTAGGATGCTGATAAGCCCCTGATCGGGGTCTTGTTTGATGATGATGTGTTTGTGGATGGGCATTTCAGACAGGCCACTGGCATCGTTTAAGGTTTTGGCCGCCGCCGTGGGTTGCAGCGATGTCGTGCCATCAAGAACGGGGTTTTTTGGGCCGAGTTTTGCACTGAAATAGCCGCCAATAAGGGCACCTGACCCAAGCAGAAGTGCGCGTTTTGTAATGAGGTTCATAAAAATCCCCTTTGTATTAATCTACATCAAATGTCGCGAATAAAGGTGCGTGATCGCTAGGTTTTTCCCAACCACGAGCATCGCGCAAAACGCGGGATGAATGGGCTGTCCCAGAAATATCGGGCGTGGCCCAAATGTGATCGAGGCGGCGACCCTTGTCGGCGGTGACCCAATCGCGGGCGCGGTAAGACCACCATGTGAATAGTTTGCCTGTCGCGATATCTTGGCGTGTGATATCGACCCATTTTCCCGCGTTTTGCGTTTCTGCCAAGGCTTCTACCTCCATTGGAGTGTGTGAGACAACTTTGAGCAGTTTTTTGTGATCCCAGACATCATCTTCGCGGGGGGCAATGTTTAGATCGCCGACAAGCACAGATTTTTGGGGCGCTTCGGAAGTGAACCAATCGCGCATTTCGGCCAAGAAATCCATTTTATGGCCAAATTTCTCGTTTACGTCGCGGTCTGCAACATCGCCTCCGGCTGGTACGTAAAAGTTTTGAATTGTCATGCCATTCGGGAGCTGGGCAGCTACGTGACGTGCGTCGCCTTTTTTGCAAAAATCGCGGTGACCCATGTCTTTGAGCGGGTGTTTAGAGAGGATCGCAACGCCATTATAGCCCTTTTGACCCCGCGCAACCATGTGCGAATAGCCAATGGTGGCAAAGTTTTCTGTTGGGATCAGCTCGGTCGGGCTTTTGCATTCTTGCAGACACAGAACATCGGGTTGTTCGTCTTTTAAAAGTTTCAAAACAATGGGTTCACGCAAGCGGACAGAGTTAATATTCCATGTGCAGACTGTGGTTGGCATGTGCTCGGCCCCTGTGTTTTTCGTAAAGATAGTGGATGGGCTTAATCCGCGCCACCCGAAATCTGCGATAACGCCTTGACAGATGTTTGTGGAACAGCCCGGAATGTTCGATTTGGGGGATGTGGCCGATATTTGGCATCACGTCGAACGTTGATCCAGCGATGAGTTGGTTGAGGGTTTGGCCAACCTCGAAGGGCGCGATCTCGTCTTTGGCGCCCCAGATAAGGGCGGTGGGAAGGGTGAACTTCGCAATTTCGGGTTCACGTGTGCTGAGAGCGTCATTTGGTGGGACGAGCAGATCGACAACCCACTCGGCGTGGGCGGTTGTTGTGCCTTTGCGATTGGTGGGTTGCTGCAGGACCGCAGCGTATTTTGAAACGTCGAGCGTTTTGTCGTAAATAAAGGAGCGTATCAGGCTTTTGGTCATCAGAGGATTTGTTGATGTTAGCGCCACACCGGCGCGACGAACGTATTGGCTGGTCGCGAAAAATGGGAGTTTATCGGGGCCAGTTTCATGTGCGTTCAGGCCTACAGCGCCAGAGTCGATGACAAGCCCTGCAAACTGATCAGGCGCGCGCATTACGGTTTCCAGTGTGAGGGATGCGCCTAAGGAATGAGCGACCACGATGGGATTGGTTTTCATCGCTTTGTCAGTGGTTAGAATGCGGTCCGCTTGTTTTACCTGCCCATAATCGCGGTCTGGTGCATGATCGGAATAACAGAAGGGCGGAACATCCAGCGCGCGGGAGTAGTAGTTGTTTTTGAATAGAATATCTGCGGTTTCTTACCAGTACCCACCCCAGCTTCCTGTGCCGTGGATCAGTAAAACAGGTGTCGCGGTTTGTTCACTTGTGGGCGTGACTTGGACTGTGCCAAGTGCGGTTGCAACCCGCATTCTGTTTTCGGGCAAAATACCCGCAAGCTGTTCTGTTTCGCGGTTTTGAACGTTGGCCCAAAGTGCAAGACAACAGACAAAGAGGATAAGCAGAATGGAATAAATGTCTTAGAGAATAAATTTTTTCATGGCTTAAGGTAACGCGGTGCAACACCGTCGCAACCAAAAAAAGGGCCCGCCAAAAATGACTGGACGGTCAGGGGAGAAAAGATATTAGTGCTGGACGTTCAGGCGGTAACCACCTGATTCAGTGACTAAAAGCCTTGCATTTCTTGGATCAGGCTCGATCTTTTGGCGTAGTCGATAGATGTGTGTTTCCAGCGTGTGCGTGGTGACACCCGCGTTATAGCCCCACACTTTGAGCAACAGCACATCACGCGCGACAACACCGTCTTGAGCGCGGTACAGGAATTTGAGGATGTTCGTCTCTTTTTCTGTAAGGCGAACTTTCTTTTTGTCTTCGGTAAGCAGCATTTTGGCGGCGGGTTTAAAGGTATATGGACCAAGGTTGAAAACTGCGTCTTCGGATTGTTCGTGCTGACGAAGTTGCGCGCGAATACGTGCCAAAAGGACAGGGAATTTGAACGGTTTAGAAACGTAATCGTTCGCGCCTGCATCAAGGCCGAGGATTGTATCGGCGTCTGTATCGTGGCCAGTCAGCATAACAATCGGGGATTTTATGCCTTGTTTGCGCATCAGGCGGCACAGCTCGCGGCCATCCATGTCGGGCAATCCGACGTCTAGCAGGACTAGATCGTAAAGTGCTTCTTTGGCTTTTTCCAAACCAGAGGCGCCGTCTTCTGCCTCAAACACATCGAAATCTTCAGTAAGGACTAGTTGATCTGTAAGGGCTTCGCGCAGATCCGCATCATCGTCTACCATCAGAATTTTTTTAACGTTGCTCATCAGTCAACTCCTTTGGGTGGAAGGTGCGCCTAAATGGGCTTTCGGGCAATCCGCCTCACACGGTCGTGTCGAAAAACGAACAAATGTTTCACTTCCTGCCGTTCATAGATATAGAAAGCGTACGAAATGTTTCAAAATGTAGGGGCATGATGCCGTTTTCCGTAACATTGGCCGAAAAAATTGCACGTGCGCGTGCGGATTTACGTATGGGCGTACCTGTGGTTTTGCAGGACGGTGAAAACCTGTGGGTGGCGTGCGCGATTGAAACGCTGAGTTCGGAACGTTTGGCGCAAATGCGCGATATGTCTGGCGATTTGCATATCGGAATTACGAATCGGCGTGCGGAAACGCTGGCGGCCCCTGCCTATGATGGGGATTTGGTGCGGATTGCTGTGCCTTTTGATGCGCCAGCGACGTGGGTTCATGCGATGGGGGACCCGTCGTTGGATTTGCAGGTTCCGATGAAGGGGCCGTTTCAATTTGTGCGCGAAGGGTCGGCAACGGCGGATCGGGCGGCGATTACAATTTGTAAGGGGGCGGGGTTGTTGCCTGGGGTGATATTTGCACTGTTGACTGAGTTGCCTGCGGATTTAGTGCTGCTGAATGTCGCTGATGTAACGGATGCGGCGGGCACGCGCATTCCGTTGGATTTGATATCGGGGGCGCGTGTTCCGCTGGCTGTTTCGGAAAGTGCGCGGGTGCATGTGTATCGAAAACGGGATGGTGGCGAAGAGCATTACGCGATCGAAGTTGGTCAGCCTGCGCGGGGCAAACCCGTTTTGTCGCGATTACATTCGGCGTGTTTTACTGGTGATTTGATTGGCTCGTTAAAGTGTGATTGCGGTGCGCAATTGCAGGCGGCGTTACAACAGATTGGGGCCGAGGGTTCGGGTGTTTTGTTGTATTTGAACCAAGAAGGGCGCGGAATTGGCTTGGCCAATAAAATGCGGGCCTATTCATTGCAGGATCAGGGATTTGATACCGTTGAGGCCAACCATCGTCTGGGATTTGAGGATGATGAGCGGGATTTTCGACTGGGTGCAGAGATTTTGCGTGGGCTTGGTTTTAAATCTACGCGGTTGATGACGAACAACCCTGCGAAGATTGCAAAGATGGAAGAGGCCGGCGTGCAGGTGAGTGAGCGCGTGCCATTGCAAGTTGGGCGGACGCCACAAAACACCAATTATCTGGATACGAAGGCCAAAAAGAGCGGACATTTGCTGTGACGGGGTTCGATGATTTGGTAATCAATCGTTGGGGCGCGCGGTTTCAAGGTGTTGAATTTCCCTGTGCGATTGGGCGTGGTGGCATAGGTAAAAAGGGTGGTGAAGGCGATGGAATCACCCCGCGTGGCACGTTTCAGATTATGGGGTGTGGCTATCGGCCTGAGCGGATCGGCTTTGACGCGCCAAACGTGCATTGCCAGCCAATTTCATTGACAGATGTGTGGTCTGACGATCCCAAAGACCCAGATTACAACCACAGTGCGGACGTGCGAACCCATCAGTTTAGTCATGAGCGGTTGCGCCGTGCTGATCCGCTGTACGATATCTTTGTGATTTTGGATTATAACTTTCCCGATGCCGAGGCGGGGAAAGGCAGTGCGATTTTTCTGCATAAATGGCGCAAACCACGCCACCCGACGGAAGGGTGCGTTGCGTTTGCACAAGATGATTTGGTTCGGGTTTTATCCCAGTGGGCGCCAAAATCGCGGGTAGTTATTCGTTAACTGTAGGTGCGTTCGCCAAAGATGGCGGAACCCACACGAATATGGGTTGCGCCAAGGGCGATGGCGCGCTCAAAATCGCTGCTCATTCCCATTGAAAGGCCAGTTAGGCCGTTTCGTTCTGCGATTTTACGCAAAAGGGAAAAGTGCAGGCTCGGTTCTTCGTTGACCGGTGGGATAACCATAAGGCCAGAAATTGTGAGATCCATGTCACGGCATTCAGCGATGAAAGCATCTGCATCGGCGGGGTGAACGCCTGCTTTTTGGTCTTCTTCGCCTGAGTTGACTTGGATGAACAGTTCTGGGGATTTCCCCCGTGCCTGAATTTCGGATGCAATTTTGCGGGCAAGTTTGGCGCGATCTACGGCGTGGATTGCGTCGAACAGCTCCACTGCGGATTTGACCTTGTTTGTCTGCAAGGGGCCGATGAGGTGAACTTCGATTGGGCCAAAAGCCTCGCGAAACTCTGGCCATTTACCTTGGGCTTCTTGCACTTTGTTTTCACCAAACAGGCGATGGCCCGATTCCAGAACGGTTTGAACACGTTCATTTGGTTGTACTTTGGAAACGGCGATCAGTTTGGTGCTGCCGATTGCGCGGCCTGCTGCTGTTTCAGCTGCATGAATACGGGATGTGATTTGAGATAAAGACATATAACCCTAGATGGCTCTGCTTTGGGATTTGGGCAACCCTAAAAATTGGACCCCACAAAAAGAAAGAGCAGGCACAAGGCCTGCTCTTCCCAAATCAAATTCTAAGTTAACTTAGAATGAGAAGCTAACACCAAGGTCAGCCTGTGTGTTTTTCTGGTAGTTCTTAGAGACACCACCAGACAAAGTAGCACCACCCAAATTGTGACTGAAACCAACACCGTATTCTGTGTCGGAACCTTGAGTTGCTGAGATAGCAGCACTACCAGCAACATCTTCGGAAGTGTTAGCAACGAAGCCAGTTACTGTCGTGTCGCCGAAACCGTAAGAACCGGACAGAGTTAATTTGGAACCGATTTTTTCTTTGTCGGTATAGCCAAGGCCAACACCAATGTCGCCGATTGATCCAACTACGGACAGGGACATCAAGTCCAAGCCTTCGCCAACTACAGCTGTACCAGCAACAACTGAACCGTCTGCAGCGACAGCGATTTCTGCGTTAGCAGCGTAACCAGCAGCTACTGTCCAGTCGCCGAAGTTGTAGGATACAGCGATTGCATCTTCAGTTGGTGTACCTGATGCGTTGTACGTGCCAGTTGTGTCTGTTGACACAGAAAGACCTAAACCACCAGCATTGAAGTCCAAGCGAACTACCTCGCCTGTGTTGCCGCGTGAAGAGTAGGAATTAAGTTGCCATGCGGATTCACCAATGTTGAAGGACAAGTTTGCCCAGTGCAAGCCTGT
>JASJIO010000163.1:0-62143 GCA_037625035.1 Amylibacter sp. | reverse complement strand
GTAATTGCACGATTTACGCACTCCATTGTGAACCAAATTGCCTGCTCATCCGTAGTACATTGTGAAGAGAGCTTAAAGATGGCTCTTCATTATTAATTTGGGAGTTGAACTATGCCACTCGACGATATTCCTGTTCATAACTTTCGTCGCACTGCGATGTCTGCCGAATTACTGGACGCGGAAACGGAAACTGCGCTGGCCCGAGCTTGGCGTGATGATCGTGATGTGAAGGCGTTACATCGATTGATAAATGCCTACATGCGCTTGGCGATTTCGATGGCGTCGAAGTTCAAACGCTACGGCGGCAATACGCAGGACTTGATCCAAGAAGCGGGTGTTGGGCTGATGAAGGCCGCTGAAAAGTTTGATCCAGATCGCGGCGTTCGGTTTTCGACCTATGCGCAGTGGTGGATCAAGGCGGCGATCCAGGATTATGTGATGCGAAATTGGTCGATGGTGCGCACCGGTTCTACCAGCAGCCAGAAGGCGTTGTTTTTTAATTTGAAACGGGTGCAGGCGACGTTGGAGCGCGACTCAAATGTGCAGGGTGAGGTATTAGACGGGCATCAATTGTCGGAAATGATTGCCCAAGAAATCGGGGTTCCGTTACGCGATGTAGAAATGATGCGGGGGCGTTTATCCGGGTCTGATTTTTCATTGAACGCGCAGCAATCATCCGAGGATGAGGGCCGCGAATGGCAGGACACGTTGGCGGATGATGGTCCGCAAGCGGCAGAGGTTGTGGAGCGAAATCACGATCTGGGGCAGTTGCGCAATTGGTTGAACGAGGCGATGGAAGGGTTGAGTGAACGCGAACAATATATCCTGTCACAGCGTTTGTTGATCGAAGACACACGCACGCTTGGATCGATTGGTGAGGAGCTGGGTTTGTCGAAAGAACGTATTCGTCAAGTTGAAGCAGCGGCGTTGATTAAATTGAAAAAGCTGCTGGAAAAGAACACGGGAAAAACCGCCGAGATTATGGCGACGTTGATGTAGCTCGTTTTAGGTATTTGAAGAACATTGAAGCTGGGGCGGTTCGCATTTTTTGTGAGCCGCCCTTTGCTTTGCTTTGGTAAGGTGATTAAGTCTGCTGTAAGAGTGGAGAATGCTATGCTGAATGGTCGCAGAGTTTTGTTGGTTATTGGGGGCGGGATTGCGGCGTACAAGAGCCTCGATTTGATCCGACGGTTGCAGGATCGGGGGGCGAAAGTAGTTCCCGTAATGACACGCGCGGCAGAGGAGTTTGTGACGCCTTTGTCTGTGGCGGCGTTGTCTGGATCCAAGGTTTACCGCGCGTTGTTCGATCTGACGGATGAGGCCGAGATGGGTCACATTCAGTTGTCGCGTGCTGCCGATTTGGTTGTGGTTGCCCCTGCGACGGCGGATTTGATGGCGAAAATGGCACAGGGTGTTGCGGGTGATTTGGCGAGCACGTTGTTGATGGCCACAGATAAGCGCGTGCTGATTGCCCCTGCTATGAATGTGCGAATGTGGGAGCACGCAGCGACGCAGCGCAATTTGGAAACACTGACTGGTGATGGAGTTTTGGTTGTGGGACCGGACAGCGGAAATATGGCGTGCGGCGAATATGGGCCTGGCCGAATGGCGGAGGTTCCTGAGATTGTCTCGGCGGTGGAAGACGCGCTGTTGAATGGGCCGTTGAAGGGCAAGCATGTCTTGGTGACAAGCGGACCAACCCACGAGCCGATTGACCCTGTGCGCTACATCGCGAACAGATCGAGTGGGGCGCAGGGCGGTGCGATTGCACAGGCGTTGGTTGGTTTGGGTGCGCGGGTGACGTTTGTGACGGGTCCAGCGAGGGCTGCGATGCCTGAAGGGGCTGAGATTGTGCGCGTTGAGACGGCGGCAGAAATGTTGGCGGAGGTTGAGCGTGGGCTTCCTGCGGACGGGGCGGTGTTTGCGGCTGCGGTTGCTGATTGGCGTGTTGAAGTCGCGTCTGATCGCAAGATTAAAAAGGATGGAAGCGGGGCATTACCAGTGCTGAAGTTTGCCGAAAACCCAGATATTTTGGCGACTGTTTCAAAGATGAAAAAGGGTCGCCCAACGTTGGTTGTGGGGTTCGCAGCTGAGACAAATGATGTGATTGAAAACGCCACAGCCAAGCGGTTGCGCAAGGGCTGTGATTGGATTGTCGCCAATGATGTCTCGCCTGAAACGGGGATCATGGGCGGTTCGGAAAATGATGTGACATTGATCGATAAAGACGGGTCGCAGGATTGGCCACGCATGGGAAAACAGGCCGTAGCAGATCGTTTAGCAGCGAAGATTGCAGAGGTGATCGGTGGCTGATCTTGCGGTTAAAGTGATGTATCTGGAGGGCGCGGATCGCGGGATTGCGTTGCCAAGTTATGCGACGGATGGCGCGGCTGGGATGGATTTGCGGGCCAATTTTGATGACCGTGGATCGGTTGAGGTTGCCGCTGGTGCGCGTGCGTTGATCCCGACGGGGTTGGCGTTAGAAATCCCAAAGGGATTTGAGGCGCAGGTGCGGCCTCGTTCGGGGCTTGCGTTGAAATACGGGATTACATTGGCCAATTCGCCAGGGACAATTGATAGTGATTATCGTGGGCCGTTGGGGGTGATTTTGATCAACCTCGGTAATGCGAATTTTACTGTGGCACATGGGGATCGAATTGCGCAGATCGTGTTTGCATCCGTGATGCAGGTTGGTTGGGATTTGGACCATCCGCTAGGGGCAACAGATCGCGGTGAGTGGGGCTTTGGCTCCACTGGGCGCGGCTGATGTTTTTGACGTTGTTATTGATCGGCGGCGCGGCATTTGCGGTGCGAAAAATGGGTGGATCGCTTAGTGCACAGGGGGCGATTTTTGGGATCGGATTGATCTTTGTTATGCTCGTGCAACTGGCCTTGCCTGACGGAAACCCTTTGCGAGTTGCGACGGGTGGATCGGTTTGGAGTTGGGTAACACTGATCGTCGTTACGATGATTTTTTTTGCGTATTTTAGGCTGTTAAAAATGCTCCGTAGTAAGTCGGGAAATGCAACGCGCGACGTGGTTGAATCTGATAAAATGTTGGATGCAGAACTGGAACGATATGCGCGTCATATCGTGTTGCGAGAGGTCGGCGGGCAAGGCCAAAAGAAGCTGCGAAATGCGCGGGTTTTGGTTGTTGGTGCGGGCGGTTTAGGATCACCGGTGTTGCAGTATTTGGTAGCGGCGGGTGTGGGTACGGCGGGTGTTATTGATGATGACATCGTGTCAGCGTCGAACCTGCAACGGCAAGTTTTGTTTGATGAAAATGATGTTGGGTCGGCCAAGGTTTTTGCGGCAGTTACCAAGTTGAAAGCATTGAATCCGTTTGTAGATGTGTTGCCCTATAACCGAAAATTCACAGCTGAAAATGGCAGAGGTTTAGCGGCAGAGTTTGATCTTATTTTGGATGGAACAGACACGTTTGCAACCCGTGCCGAGGTGAACAAAGCCTGTGTGGCGGCGGGTAAGCCGTTGATTTCAGGTGCGATTGGGCAGTGGGAGGGGCAGGTGACAGTGTTTGATCCGGCGCGTGGTGATCCTTGTTATGCGTGTTTGTTCCCAACCGAACCTGCGGACGGATTAGCGCCGAGCTGTTCTGAGGCGGGTGTCGTTGGTGCGTTGCCCGGGATTATCGGATCAATGATGGCGTCTGAGGCGATCAAGGAAATCGTCGGTGCGGGGAAATCCTTGCGTGGTGAAATGCTGATTTTTGATGCACTTTATGGTGAAAGCCGAAAGATAAAAATTGAGCGGCGAGTGGAATGTAATGTGTGCGGAGACGGCAATGGTTAAGTCGGATATTTCAGGGTTTCGTAACCTGTCGCCAGACGCGCGGCGCGGTGTTGTGGTTGATGCAACAGGGCTGACGCAGGGCGATGGCGCGGTGTTTTCAGGACGCGATATTTTAACGTTAGAACTGGCAAATGGGATGATCGAGAATGTCATCGGGAAGTTTGAAATCCCGATGGGTGTGGCGACAAATTTCTGTGTGAACGGAAAGGATTATTTGATTCCGATGGCGGTGGAGGAGCCGTCCGTTATTGCTGCTGCAAGCTATATGGCAAAGCTGGCGCGGGTTGGCGGTGGGTTCACTGCGGATGCCGATGATCCAATCATGCGGGCGCAAATTCAGGTGCTGGGTGTGAGCGATGTAGAGGCCGCGCGGGTTGCTATTCTGGCTGAAAAAAAATCGCTGATGGAATTGGCGAATTCCAAAGATGCGGTGCTTATTGGCCTTGGTGGTGGGTGCAAAGATATCGAGGTTCATGTGTTTGAAGCCTCGAGTGTTGGGCCGATGGTGGTGGCGCATTTGCTGGTGGATGTGCGCGACGCGATGGGTGCAAATACAGTGAATACGATGGCGGAATTACTGGCGCCGCGCGTTGCTGATTTGGCGAGTGGGCAAAGCCGATTGCGGATATTGTCGAACCTTGCGGATCGCCGATTGGTTCGGGCGCGGGTTGAGGTTTCTATTGGAACTTTGAGCACGGATACGTTGGATGGTGCAGAGGTTGCGCAAGGGATTGTGGAGGCCTGTGCGCTGGCGCTGATTGATCCGTATCGCGCGGCGACCCACAACAAAGGGATCATGAACGGGATCGATCCTGTGGTCCTTGCTACTGGGAATGATTGGCGCGCGATCGAGGCTGGTGCCCATGCGTTTGCCGCGCAAACGGGGCGGTACACGTCGTTGACAAATTGGGGAATTGACGCAGAAAATAAACTGGTTGGCACGATTGAATTGCCGATGGCGCTGGGCCTTGTTGGGGGTGCGACGAAGACCCATCCTGCTGCGCAAGTGGCGCTGAAAATGTTAAATGTTGAAAGCGCGAGCGAGTTGGCGATGGTTGTTGCTTGTGTCGGTTTGGCGCAAAATATGGCCGCTCTTCGGGCGCTGGCGACTGAGGGAATCCAGAAGGGTCACATGGCACTGCACGCGAGAAATATTGCGATTGTTGCGGGGGCTGAAGGGGGCGATATTGAACTGGTTGCCGCCGAAATTGTTGCGCTGGGCGATGTGAGTGTCGATGCGGCCAAGCGGGTTTTGGGCTAGGCGTTTCATGCCCAAAATGGACCATCGCGACGGGTGAAAACCAGTTCTAAAATCAACAGGTACGGTATGAAAAATATCCAGTTTTGCAGCTGGTCAAAACGGTCATCAAAGGTGGCTGTGTGGCCCGTTTGACCGATGATTGCGAACCACAAACCATAATGGACGCGGTAAATCCACGACCCGATAATCAGGAAGAAAAACCGCAACGCCCAGCGGTTATGGTGGGTGAAATTTCGCGCCCGTGCGAACCGAATCGTTTGCAGTGTGGCAACAAGGAGAAGCGCGCCGTAGAGTGCGAAAGCGGCGTTCATTGCTGGACCGCTGATTGTACCCCTTAACAAAATGTAATCGAATCCGCCGAGGGCGGTGGGAATTGCCAGAAAAACCAAGGTTTTTCCGATAGTGCGGTGGATTTTCGGTTTTTTGATGCGGAGCCAAAGTGAGAGTTGAAGCGGTGCGAGCACTGTTATCGTTGCACCGACCAACATATGTAAAAAAATGCTGAAATTGGTTAAAGGCGCGTTCGGAGTGAAGACGCGCGATGTTTCTGCTGCGCTGCCGAGGCCACGAATGCTGAGTTGGCTGGCATGGTAGGCGAAGGGGAGTGTGCTTAGGATTAGCAGCGGCAAAATGGTAGTTGAAATTGCGGTACGCACCCGGCTTTACAACATGCTTGGGACGATGCGATCTGGGGGGCGATGGCCGTCCTCGAATGTCTTGATATTTAGGATCACCTTCTCGCCCATTTCGATCCGTGCTTCGGATGTGGCAGAGGCCATGTGGGGCAACAGGATGACGTTATCGAGGTTGCGAAGACGTGGATTAATCTTGGTTCCGTGTTCAAAAACATCGAGGCCAGCACCCGCCAATTCACCCGCGCGCAGCATGCGTGTCAGCGCGTTTTCATCGACCACCTCGCCGCGTGAGGTGTTGATAACAATTGCCGTCGGTTTCATCAATTTTAGACGCCGCGCGTTCAACAAATGAAAGGTGTTAGGGGTGTGTGGGCAGTTGATGGAAACCACATCCATGTTGGCGAGCATCTGATCAAAGCTTGGCCAATAGGTTGCGTTCAAGGACTTTTCTGTGTCGGGGTGAACCTGATTGCGATTGTGATAGTTGATCTGCATGCCAAAAGCGGCGGCCCGTTTTGCCACGCCAGAGCCGACCTGACCCATGCCCAAAATGCCGAGCTTTTTACCGCCCAAACGTGTGCCTAAAAACGCGGCGGGGGACCAACCTTGCCAGTCGCCCGATTGCATGTGTGTCGCGCCTTCTTTGAGGCGACGCATGGCGGCGAGAATGAGGGCCATCGTCATGTCGGCGGTGTCTTCGGCCAGCACGCCTGGAGTGTTGCAAACATGGATGCCAAGTTGGCGTGCAGTGGTGACGTCGATGTGGTCAACGCCTGCGCCGTAATTGGCGATAAGGCGCATGTTTTCACCAGCAGAACTGATCATTCCCGCGTCAATTGTATCGGTCAATGTCGGGACCAAAACATCGGCTGTTCGCATCGCCGCGATCAGCTGTTCGCGCGTCATTGGGGCGTCTGTTTCGTTGAGCGTCACGTTGAACAGTTCGGCCAAACGGGATTCGACCGTGGCTGGCAACCGTCGCGTAACAACAACACTTAGTTTTCTTAGGGGCATTCAGGATAACCAATGCTGGATTTGTTTTTCCCATTCTGACAAGAATTGTGCCAAAGGGGCAAGATCAAAGACCCCATCCGAGGCAAAAAACTAGGCGGGCGGGTCAGCATGATACGGGCGATTTCCATTTGTATGATAGCAGTTTTATTAATAATTTTCAAGGGGTTAACTGATGTAGCTGCGTCTGAAACGAAGCGCGGGCCTGTTACCAATTTGCCAATGCCACGATTTGTTTCAATGAAAACGTCCGAGGGCAACGTTCGACGTGGGCCATCGTTGACGCATCGCGTGGATTGGGTGTTCAAACATGAGAACACGCCGCTGCAAATTATTGCGGAATATGGTCACTGGCGGCGGGTTCAAGACGCCGAGGGGCAAGGGGGCTGGATGCATTATTCGCTGTTGTCCGGTGCGCGCTATGTCCTTGTTCAAGAAAAGAAAATTCGCCTTTACCTAGCGCCAAATGATGCGGCTGCCACCCAAGCTTTTGCACAGCGCGGAGCGCTTTTGCGGCTTGGATCTTGTATGCAAGAATACTGTGAATTGTCGGCGCAAGGCGCGGATGGCTGGGCCAAAAAATCAGACATTTGGGGCGTGGCAACAAGCGAGCTGCGCGATTGACGATTGACGCGGGTTCGGCGCGTTAACCATATTTAATTTGAGCCGTTTTTGCGGTAAGATATTGTCCGCAAAGCGTATGCAAAACGTATGCAAAGCGTATGGCTCACCTGTTCGTGAAATGTGTTAACGTGTGGTGTTGCGTCGATTTAATTATTTATTCATTTACCGGAGGATCAGAATGTTTGGTCGCGTTTTAGCATTTGTTTTGTGTTTCTCAGTGCCGTTGATTGGGCACGCCAAATCTATCAAAATTGTTATGCCCAAGGGGGCGCCAGAAATTACATCGCATTTTCACAGCATGAAGGGTGTGAACGTGTTGCGCAGGTCTGCGCGACATCAGGGGATTGATATTCCGCGCCAAATCGGCAGCTGATTATTGCGATCGCGCGGGGCAAGGTTTTGACGTTGAGGTGGACACCTGTCGGGGGCCGACGTTGCTGGTGGATCACGGTAAGGGCGTTGATGGGAAACGTCTTTTTGTGCTGTACGGACATATGGGCGATATTGTCGTGAAGAAGGGCCAAACGGTAAAGCGAGGCCATTTGGTTGGGCGGCTTGGCAACAACCACAAAAAGTTCAATTGCATCGCGAAGGTGCGCCATTTGCATCTGCAAATCGGGCGCAAAGTACGAACTCGCAGTCGGGGCAACGCCTGGGGGCATTTGCGGTATCTGGACGACGGCAATCGGGGTGTGAATCCGCATCAGTATTGGGTGGATGGTGTCGGACAGGTGACGTGTTTTCGTAAGGGGCAGAGTTACCCGAACGGGACGATCACCTATCCGTTGCCGTGTGATTGAAGAGGCAACGGATTTAGGTATTTTAGGAACGTTGAAACCGATGGTCAGAGCGTGATGACGACGGTTCCGAGTTTATTTGCGGATTCCACCAATTCGTGGGCTTTGACGGTTTCGTCCAATGTGAACGTTGCGCCGACTGCGTGGGTGAGCGACCCGTCCGCAAGCATTTTATTGAGGCCTGTGAGGGTTTCTGCGCGGGCTTGTGGTGTGAGGATGTAAACGAGGATTGTGCGCAGGGTCAGGTCTTTGAACATCATCGGCATGAACGGGATTTGCGGTGTTGGATCGAGGTGTGATCCGTAGGCGGCGATGGTGCTGCTGGGGCGCATGACTTGTGTAAGCAGGTCGATGTTTGCACCGAATTCGAGTTCAATCGCGCGATCTGTTCCGCCACCCGTTAGCTCGAGGATTTGTTCTGCGGCATTTGCATCGCGGTAGTTGACTGTGTGATCGGCCCCTGCGGCGCTGGCGTAGGCGGCTTTTTCATCGGATGAGATTGTAGTGATAACCTCTGCGCCGCCTGCTTTGGCCATTTGGATGGCGTAGCGGGACACGGAGCCTGCGCCGCCAGAAACGAGGATTTTTTGACCCGTGACTGGCCCGTCAGCAAAGACGCAGCGGTAGGCTGTCATGGCGGGGATGCCGAGGCAGGCTGCGTCATTAAAGGACGTGGTGTCGGGGAGATCGACGGCTTGTTCTGAGGGGAGCGCGATGTATTCAGTGCAGGAGCCAAGCGGGCGTTGCCATTGTGCGTTCCAGAGCCAGACGTTTTGGCCGATGCGCGATTTTGAGACGCCTTCGCCGACGGCCTCAACCACGCCACCACCATCGGAATGGGGGATGATTGTGGGGAAGGGCATGCCGCGTGCGCCCGCGCGGGACTTCACATCGGATGGGTTCGCGCCAGAGGTTTTGACGCGCACAAGGACTTCGCCTGCTTGCGGTGTTGGGGTGGGTTGTTCGCCGATTTGGAGAACGTCAGCGGCGCAACCTTGGGTGGTGTAGAAGGCGGCTTTCATGGGGGAGTGCTCTTTTTTATTTGTTCTAGGACTCAAACTGAAAGTGATCTGTTTTCACATTAAGTCCGTGTGGGTGAAGAAACAGTAGTGAACCGCGTCAATATTTGGAAGTAGGTAATTGTCGCATTTTACAGAATCAACCTGTCATACCCTTGATGGCTATTATCTAATTGAGAGTCGCTTAAAGTTATTTGGCGAAAGCTTGACAACAAGGCTACTGTTAGATGATCTTTAAATAATTTTGCATTGCAAACGAATTTTATAGAATTGGTGCGTTTTGGTCTTCGGGGTCGTGGTGACTATGGGGCCTTCAACTGCCGTTTCGCAGGAAGTTGTACTGATCTCCTCGGATGATAAACCAATAGTTCACGACGTATCGAGAATGGCCCACAACCGGGCTGGATTGTGTTTGGATTATGGTAAATCGACGCTGAGGAATGGTGCTCCTTACCACGTGGTCGAGCCTAGCCGTACAATTACTAGCCATGAGGGAACGGACTTTTGCGAACGCGCCTGTTCACCTGTGATTTCACCAGTTGATTGGAAAATCCGATTTGTTGAAAGCGATAACAAACTCTATAGCGGTGTGGTCGGGATTTCCACTCAGTTTTCTGTCCGAGCGAGACCCAAAAAGGCTAAGCAGCGAATTTTTGTAGAAATGGTTCACATTGTGCCGCTAGAGGGTCTCTGAAAGGGGCAGAGAGTGAAGGCAGGACAGGTAGTCGGGCATGTACAGAGAGCCGACCGTCCGAGCATCGGAAATACACCTCATGTGCATTTTGCCGTAAGACGCTGTAACAACTGGTTGAAATGTCATTTGGATCCCAACTTTTTTGGAGGGATGGACTTGGTCAGTTATCTTGTTTTGATAAATCAAAGCCAGTGCTGCTGGGGCGTATAGTGGCTCCCATACCCTGCTGATTTGTGCTTGCTTTAACCACTTAATCCAACCCTCGCCCCTTCAACAAAGCATCCACTTTCGGTAGGCTCCCACGGAACGCTTTGTACAACGCCTCGCCCTCTTCACTCCCGCCAGCTGAATAAATGTTGTTGTGGAGTTTTTTCGCCATCTCTGCGTTGAATGGATCGCCTGTTTCTTCAAACGCTTGGTAGGCGTCGGCGTCCATGACTTCGGACCACATGTAGGAGTAGTAGCCAGAGGAGTAGCCATCGCCTGAGAAGACGTGGGCGAAATGGGGCGTGGCGTGGCGCATTTTTATGGCGTGTGGCATGTCTAGGGCGGCGAGGATTTCGGCTTGGCGGGCCATTGGATCGGCGGGTGGTTCCCCTTCGTGGAAGCCGAGATCAACGAGCGCGCTGGCGGTGTATTCGACGGTGGAAAAGCCCATGTCGTAGTTTTCGGCGGCGAGGAGTTTGTCGAGGAGTTCCTGTGGCATTGGTTCGCCTGTGTCCGCTTGGCGGGCGTATTTTTCGAGCACGGAGGGGACGGAGAGCCAGTGTTCGTAAAGTTGGCTGGGGAGTTCGACGAAATCGCGGGCGACGGAGGTGCCGCTGATCATGGCGTAGTGCACGTTGGACAGCATGGAGTGCAGTGCGTGGCCGAATTCGTGGAACAGGGTGCGCGCGTCGTCAAAGGTAAGCAGGGACGGTTGTCCTGCGGGCGCTTTGGCGAAATTGCAGATGTTGACGGTGATGGGGCGGATGTCTTCGCCCAAGTTTTGTTGGCCGCGAAAACGAGAGCACCATGCGCCAGAGCGTTTGGAGGAGCGGGCGAAATAATCGCCGACGAAAACGGCCATGTGGCGGTCGCCTTTCAGAACCTCCCAGGCGCGGGCGTCGGGGTGATAGAGGGGGACATCGAGTTCACGGAACGTCAGGCCGAAGAGGCGGTTTGCGCAATCAAAAGCGGCCTCGATCATTTGGTCGAGCTGGAAGTAAGGTTTGAGTTCGGCCTCGTCCAGATCGTATTCAGCAGTGCGACGTTTTTCAGCGTAGTAGCGCCAATCCCACGGTTCCAGATCGCCGTTGATACCATCGGCGTTGAGCATTAGTGTGAGGCGATCGGCGTCGGCGTTTGCGGCCACCTTAGCGGGTTCCCAGACAGCCATCAGCAGGTCGCGCACGTTGGCGGGGTTTTTGGCCATTTCGGGTTCGAGTTTGAAATCCGCGAAGGATTTATAGCCCAAAAGATTTGCACGTTCAAAGCGCAGATCGAGGGTTTCTTTGGCGATGGCTGTGTTGTCTGTGTCGCCGCCATTTTCACCGCGTTTGCCCCATGCGATGTAGGCTGTTTCGCGCAGATCACGGCGGGTGGAAAATTGTAGGAAAGGGACGATGAGGGAGCGCGACAGGGTGATGATATGGCCCGTTAGATTACGTTCAACGGCGGCTTCGGCAGCGGCAGAGAGCAGGAAATCGGGCAGGCCGTCTAGGTCGTTTGATCCAAGTTCCATGAACCAATCTGCTTCGTCTTTGAGCAGATTTTGCGTGAAAGTGGTTCCGAGTTCGGCGAGGCGCGAGGTGACCTGTGGCAGGCGTGTTTTTGCGTCGCCTTTAAGGTTTGCGCCAGCGCGCACAAAACTGCGGTGGTACAGGTCGAGCACGCGGTTTTGTTCTGCAGAGTTTCCTGAGCGGTTTTCGTTCAGGGTTTTGATGCGGGCGAACAGTGCGGTGTTCATCATCGTTTGTGAACTGAACGCCGCGAAACGCGGCGCGAGGTCGCGTTGTAGGGCTTGGCGAGCGGCGTTGCTGTCGGAGCCAGAGACGTTGAAAAACACGCCAGCGACCTTGTCCATCAATTCATCTGCGGTTTCCAATGCGTCGATTGTGTTGGCAAAGGTTGGCGGAGTGGAATTGTCAGCAATGGCGTTGATTGCGGCGCGTGATTGTTTGAATGCGGCATCGAATGCAGGGGCGAAATGTTCGTCTTTGATCTGATCAAATGGCGGCAATGCGAAGGGGCCAGACCAATCGATGAGGAAGGGGTTTTGTGCAGACATTTTGAACGGCTCCGAGTTGAGTTTGGCGGCAGTTTAGGCGCGGGTTGACGGAACTACCAGAGGCGGATTTGCCCAAATATTGGGGGTGAAGCAGTTCGTACAGTTTGACCTATTTATCACAGTGCGTGTCACAGTTTCGTCAACTTTGACGTGTAGGCAAAGGAAAAGCAAAAAAGACGGGCGAGTAGAGTTATGGATAAACAGATTGCATTGATCTTGGCGGGTGCAACGCTGGCGCTGGAATTTGGCGGATATTTGATGGTGTCCAACATGGGCGAGTTTGATTTAGACAAAGACATCAAGACGGATGCAGCGCGTGTTGAGCGTTTGGAAACGGACGACAGCAAGGGGCCTGGTTTGCTGGCGGTCTTGTGGGACAAAGCGACCACATCGTTGGAAACATCACGCAATGTGTACCTTGGCGAATTTTTCCCGCCAACGCCTGAAGGTTGGGTTTTAAGAAAACAAACCATGACGAAATCGTGGATTTCACCGTCAATTACAAACTTGATTTGAACCTTATAGACAAAAGTGGGGGCGCTGCGCTGCCGTTTTTGACGTCTTCGACGGGCCAAGGCATGCAAACGATGCAAGCAGATGTTCAAACGGGTGACGATGAGCCTGCGTTAAAAAAGTGACCCAAAACCTTCGCCTTCTGGGAACTTTTTTTTGGAATGATCGGGGACGACGACAGCGAGGTCGAAACTGCGGCTGAGGAAAAACCCAAGAAGAAGTGGAAGAATTTGTTGAGCAGTTTTTTGGGTGGTGGGGATGACGGTGGGTCGATAATTCCACGGCGTGACAAAAAGAAAAAAGCGAAGTCGGGCAGCGCGTTCACAAAGGTTGGCAACTTTACTTCTCGTTGTAAATCGGGCGGCGGTGCAAAGAAGTGCCGCGTTGGTGAGTAAGCTTACTTTCGATTTCTAGAAATTTGGTGAAAACTCGGTTCCATTCAATTGGGATCGAGTTTTTTGCTACAGAGTTTTTGAAACTGTTCTTTTACGGCGGGTGTTTTCGCTGTTGGTATTGCTGGAAATTGGTCTAGCGAACATCATTTACACGAATGTTTACTACATTGATTTGGCGACTGGTTTGCCGATTTTGGATATGGAAGTCGGCTATTCAGCGGCGCGTGTGAACGAAGTTTTGGGTGGCTACGGTGTTGTTGAACGAACGCGATACTAAAATATCATGTTGGCCGATCTGATCCATCCAGCGGTTTACAGCAGCCTGCTTGGTGGGGTTATTTGGGCAATGATCGGGCGGAATGAACGGCAATGGATTGCGATAATTCCGCTGTTTGCGGTGTTGTTTGATTGGGTGAAAAACGCAATGATCTGGCGGATGGTTTCGGAGCCGCTGCCCGTAGAATATGAGATTGCGCAGATTGGTAATTATCTGAGTTATGCCAAGCATGGGCTGGTGACGCTGACGATTGTGCTGTTGGTGTGGTTGTTGGTGCGGGGGCTGTGGCGTGGGATTGTGCAATAGGCGCGTTGTCGCAATAACGCGGCAGTTTTTGTGTTAGCCGATTTTTGAGGCGATCCACCAAATATTGCCACTGGGATCTGTAAAGCCTGCCATTTGATCACCGTGGGGACGGGTGTTTACGTCCATTATTGTAGTGGCATTATTTGCGAGCGCGAGTTCGAGCATTTTTGGCACATCGTCCACATACAAATGCATCTGAGAGACGTTTGAGGGGTAGGCTTTGGTTGCCTCGTTCAGCATGATGGCCGCGCCATTGATCGAAAGGTGGGCGTGTTGGATGCGGCCTGTTTCGTAACGATTTTCTTTAACGAGTGTTGCGCCAAAAACCGTTTTAACAAATGCGATAAACGCGTCGGCATCGGGCGTGGTAAAGTAGGGCGTGATCGCAAGGTAGCCTTTAGGAAAGTCAGTCATTGCTCGGCCTTTCACAAATAAAAAGCCACCCGAAGGTGGCTTTTTGAAGGGTTAACCATCCACGCGGATGGTTGTGTTTTTGGGATCGTAGGGGCTGTCTTCGACGACTTCTGCATCCCACAGATCGCCTAACATGCGGACCTTGAGTTTTTGACCCACATTGGCGAGGTCGGCAGGGATGTAGCCCATGCCGATTTGCTTTTCAAAATGCACGGAATAGCCACCAGATGTGAGGCGACCAACTTTTTTACCATCGAGCAGGATCGCTTCGCGACCCCACGGATCGGCATCGGTTGGGCCGTCGATCAACACTGTCACACATTTAGAGTGGATGCCTTTTGCTTCCATCGCGGCCTTGCCGTTGAAGTCTTTGGATAGGTCGATGAAACGGGGCAGGTCTGCCTCGGCTGGGGTGGCGTCGCGGCCAAGTTCGTTGCCGAATGCGCGGTAGGATTTTTCTTGGCGCAACCAGTTTTGCGCGCGTGCGCCAA
The DNA here is from genome assembly GCA_037625035.1 of Amylibacter sp. Classification (GTDB taxonomy): domain Bacteria; phylum Pseudomonadota; class Alphaproteobacteria; order Rhodobacterales; family Rhodobacteraceae; genus Amylibacter. The sequence goes on along the minus strand of JASJIO010000163.1, from coordinate 47,627 downwards.
CGAGTTTGAGATCGAATTCTTCGCCTGCGTTCAGTAGCAAATCCCAGAGGTAGTTTTGCATTTCCATTGGGTGGTGCAATTCCCAGCCAAGTTCGCCGGTGTAGGCGACGCGAATGGCGTTGACGGGGCACATGCCAAGTTCGATTTTCTTGGCTGATAGCCACGGGAAACGTTTGTTGGTAAGGGCTGTTTCTGGATCGGCGTCGTTGATGACTTTCTTCATCAGGTCGCGGGATTTTGGCCCTGCAAGCGCGAAGACACCCCATTGTGTGGTGACGTTTTGGATTTCGATATAGCCAAATTCGGCGACTTTATCGGCTGCGGCTTTGCGCAGGAAATCACCGTCGTAATCTGTCCACGCGCCAGCGGAGACGAGGTAATAGTTATCTTCGCCATTGCGCACGATGGTGTATTCGGTGCGGGTTGTGCCGTGATCTGTCAGGGCGTAGGTCAGGTTGATGCGGCCAATTTTTGGCAGTTTGTTACAGGTGAACCAATCGAGGAATTGGGTCGCGCCCGGTCCTTTGACAACGTGTTTTGTGAATGCTGTGGCGTCGATAAGGCCGACGCCTTCGCGGATGGCTTTCGCCTCGGACACGGAATGTTGCCACCATGTGCCACGGCGGAAAGAGCGGCCTTTGAGATCGAAGTTTGTGGGCGCGTCGAGTGGGCCATAATAGTTTGGGCGTTCCCAGCCGTTGACGAAACCGAACTGCGCGCCGAGTGCTTTTTGGCGATCATAAGCGGGGGCTGTGCGCAGCGGGCGGGCCGCTGGGCGTTCCTCATCTGGGTGATGCAGCGTGTAGACGTGATCGTAGCACTCTTCGTTTTTGCGGGCGGCAAATTCTGAGGTCATCCAGTCGCCGTAGCGTTTTGGATCAAGGCTCGCCATGTCGATTTCTGCTTCGCCGTTCACCATCATTTGGGCCATGTAGTAGCCTGTGCCACCAGCGGCGGTGATGCCAAATGAGAAACCTTCGGCGAGCCACATGTTGCGCAGACCGGGTGCGGGGCCGACCAGCGGATTGCCGTCAGGGGTGTAGCAGATCGGGCCGTTGAAATCGTCTTTCAGGCCAGAGTTTTCGCACGACGGCATGCGGTGGATCATCGCCATGTATTGGTCTTCGATGCGTTCCAAATCCAATTGGAACAAGTCGGCGCGAAAGCTTTCTGGGACGCCGTGTTCAAAGCGGGCTGGCGCGTTTTGTTCGTATACGCCAAGAATCCAACCGCCGCGTTCTTCGCGCACGTAGGATTGCGCGTCGGCGTCGCGGATGACGGGATGTTCTGGGTTGCCCGCGTCGCGCCATGCTTTCAATTCTGGGTCCACATCGGTGACGATGAATTGATGTTCCACAGGGATTGCTGGCATTTTGATGTTCAGCAATTGCGCGGTGCGTTGGGCGTGGTTGCCCGTTGCGGTGACAACGTGTTCGGCGTGGATTTCAAAGGTTTCTTCGGACGGAATTAGGTTGCCGCCCACTTCGATCATCACGGTGCCGCGCACGATCCATTCAGAGCCGGTCCATTCGTAGCTGTCGACTTGGCGTTTGCGGATGATTTCAACGCCGTGTTGGCGCGCGCCTTTGGCCATTGCCATCGTGACGTCGGCTGGGTTGATGTAGCCATCTGTTGGGTGGTAAATCGCGCCTTTCAGATCGTCTGTGCGGATCAGGGGCCAGCGTTCTTTGATCTGGGCTGGCGTTAATTCTTCGAAGGGAACGCCGACGGATTCGGCTGTTGTGCCATACAGCATGTATTCGTCCATGCGTTCAGCGGTTTGGGCCATGCGCAGGTTGCCGACGATGGAAAAGCCCGCGTTCAGTCCTGTTTCGGCTTCCAGCTCTTTGTAGAATTTCACGGAATAATCGTGGATGTGCGTGGTCGCGTAGGACATGTTGAACAGTGGCAACAGGCCAGCCGCGTGCCAGGTGGAACCCGAGGTCAGTTCGTCGCGTTCCAAAAGAACCACGTCTTTCCAGCCTGCTTTGGCAAGGTGATACGCGATGGATGCGCCTACGGCACCGCCGCCGACGACACAGGCTTTTACGTTGGTTTTCATGATGCGACTCTTTCGAAAATGGTAGTTTGGGGTAGATAGCCAAATTTCAGCGCGTCATTCTACTGTCAATCGACCGTGGGCGTGGCGAAAACGACATGTGGGCGTTTATGAAATCGTCGCCACTGGAAACGGTTCCAACCACACGCGCATTTGTAGATTGGCTTGCGTAAAGTGAAATATCTGCGCCGACATATTTTCCACAACCAGATTCAGTGTCGTCGCGCAACGGTTGCTCCACCAAGGTTTGTCTGCGCGCAAAACTGTGAATGTCTAGGCGCGTTCGGTTTGTGTTCATGTTGCAAGACCAGCGTGCTTCCATGTCTTTGGCCTCGGCTATCTTTGCTTTGTCTGCGCTGCTGAGTTTTGGTGATTTAGTCGTGCAATCTGAATTGTCGAAAACGGCTTTGCCCAGTGCAGAGCCAAAGCAGTACCCAGCTGCATCGAAAATTAAATTTCGCGAAAACCAGAGATCATCACAAGGCTCGCCTGCAAAACTTGGTAGCGGGGTTAGGGCCACAAAAAATATGACAGGCAAAATATTCTTGATGATCACTTTGAGACCCTTCTTGGAAATAAATAATGATATTTTATCTGGGCCAGATTAGTGACGTTCCCGCAGATTTTGTAAATCTGTTAGGAGCAAGCGCATCTACTGTTGCTTGTGAAAGGTTTGATCCGTTTCCTGATACCAGATCGGCCAAAAGCTGGCTGGCACCGGGGGCAGTTTGAAAGCCGTAGCCGCCTTGGCCTGCGGACCAGAAAAAGGTGGGATCCGCTGCGTCTGGGCCAATGACGAGGGTGCGATCTGGGGCGAATGTGCGCAGGCCTGCCCAGTTTGAGGTGATGCGGGTGACCTCGGTTGTGACAACTTGGGAATAGCGATCGATGCCCATCGCGAGGGTGAGATCGTCGGCGTAGGCGTCGTGCGGGGTGGTTGCGTCCTCATCTGCGGGGGAGACGAGGAGTTGCCCTGCGTCGGGTTTCGCGTACCAGTTTTCGCCCACGCCAAACAGCATCGGCCATTTGGAAACGTCGAGGCCATTTGGGGCGGGAATGCGGGCCATTGATCGGCGATATGGTGTGAGGCCGACGGGGGCGATGCCTGCAAGTTTGGCGATTTCATCGGCCCATGCGCCAGCGGCGTTGATGATGATTTTGGTTTCAATTTGATCCGCACCGCTGGTGATTGCCCAGCCTGTCGCGGTTTTTGAAATGGCTGTTACGGGTGCGTTGGTGCGAATTTCTGCGCTGGATGCGCGGGCGTCGCGGCCGAAATTTTGGATCAGTAGATCGGTGTCGATGTCTTCGGCGTTGTAGCTCAGTGCGGCTTGCGTGAGTTTTGATTGATCGAGGATTGGGATGATTGCTGCGGCCTTGGCCACTGTGATGTGGTCCATGTAGAAAGACGCGGCTTCGGTTTTAAGTTGGGCCTCTTCGCCTGCGCGGGCCACAATCATGATGCCGCGTTTGGACAGAACACCGCCATGTGCTGTGCGGAAATAGTCTTCGCCAGCGAGGGACAGATCGTTGACGGAAGGTGCGCCGTAGAACGGTTCGAACAAGGCAGCAGAGCGGCCAGAGGCGTGATAGGCGAGCGCGGATTCGGACTCAACCACGAGGGTTTTGCCGAAAGGGGCGAGGCGGGCTGCGGCGGAAATGCCAGCGATGCCGCCGCCGATGATTGTGAAATCAAATGTCATGGAGAATTGGTAGCGGGCTGCGTGGTGCAGCGAAAGACAAAAAAGGCCCCAACCCTGTGGTCGAGGCCTTTCAGAATGCTTATTTAATAAATTTGCCGAGGATGTCGTTAAGCGGGGAGCCGTCACCATCTGCATCGAGCATTTGGGTGAGCCCGCCGAGATCCATGCCGCCACCTGCTGCGGATTTACCGCCGCCCATAAGGCCAGCGACCATGCCCATCAAGCCACCGCTGGCTTGTGTTGCGCCGCCGCCTGTGAGTTGGCCGAGAATGCCGCTGATGCTGTCGTCTGGCATTTGTTTTTGCATGCCGCCCTGCAACATGCCTGCGATGGCTGGCAGTAATAGCATGACTGTGGACATGTCGATGCCTGTTTGGTTCGCGGCTTCTGCTGTGAGTTCTTTTGGTGCGTCTTGGCCGCCCATCAGTTGTTCGAGGAATGCCATGTCCTGGGCTTGGCCTTCGGGGGCTGCGGCTGTGGCTACGTCGTCAAACAATGCGCCTTGGCCTTCGCCTGTAAGGGAGCCGAGCAGTCCTTCGAGGCCGCCGCTTTGGGCTTTTTTTGGCCGCTTGGCCGATTGTTGGCGCGAGCATTTCTGTGAGTTTGCCTGCCTGTGCTTCGTCGATGCCGAATTGGCTAGCGAGTTGTGCGAGGCCTTTACCGCCTTGGGCTTGTTGCAAAAGGTTCATTAGGGACATTGTTTTCTCTCCTGTTGGTCGGCGTGTCCGCCGTTGAGGGGTAGATGGTGGTTTAGGGTGCTGGGTTCAAGAGGGGAGGCCGTTGATGTGAGTTTTGATCGTTGTGATCAATTATCTGAATTGTAGACGCCCCATAGAATTGATCGCTAATTACGCTTTTTCAGGAATCTTTGATAGAGAATGACACCAACGAGGATCGCCAAAATCACCGGCAAGGTCGTGGAAAAACCAAAGAAGTAGATTGCCACCATGCTGGCAGCAAAGAGGGGGACAAATATGAGCAGCCACTTGCCCCATGCCTTTTTAATTGCGTCAGTTCGGTCTGGTTTGCGCGGATCATCTGGCATCTTTGTGCAACCGCATGTGGGCCATAATTTGGCCGTGGTCCGACGCGAGTTTGTTGTAGGGCGCTTCGGGGTGGGAGCCGTCTGTGATGTGGTCGTTCAGCACCGAGAAGTATTCCATTGAGCCGATGGCATCTGGGTTTTCTGGGTTGAAGTGGCGTGACATTAGGATTTGATCGATGCTTTCATAGACGCCGCCAAAGGCCGATGTGTAGACCATATAGCGCAGGGATTTTTGCACGAAGAGTTTTTCAGCGGAGGTGAGGTGGACAGAATTTATTGCCTTTTGGATTTGAGTGTTTTGCTCATTGGAATAGCGGTGGTTGCATATTGGCGGCGCATCCATGAATAGTTTTTGAACGGGCGCTCGCCTATGATGACAGCCGATGAAACAGCTTGATCGCCGTCGTTCATATCGCCGAGCACGAGGACAGGATTGTCGAGCGCGAGTTCTTCGACGATGAGTTTGCGCAGAACGGTGGCTTCGGCGGTGCGCCGTAGCATTGAACGCAATTTGCCCAGCGCGCGCCCTACTGGATCGTATTCCAGCGGGTTGGATCCGGGTGCAAAGGCCGCGCCTTCGGGTTTGACGAATTCGCCAAGTTTGGATTTGAGGTGGCAGTTGAACACGGTGACAACGCGGCCGTGCACGGGAATGCGGGCCTTGATGATGGGGCGTGACAGTTTCGTAAGGGTGTATGTACCTGCTTCGCCGTCCCCTAGTTCTGGGAATTTGATGGTCAGCGGTTCTGGGAGTTCTTGGATGATTTCGGGTGTGCCATCGAAACCGAAACGCGACAACATCGCAAGGCCTGGGCGGCGGTTGCCTGCGGTTCCGTCAAAAATGTTTGGCGCAAAGAAAAGGTTATCGTCGCCGTATTCTTCGAATTTTAATTTCTTGAAAATCGCCTTGCGGTGATAGCGTTTGCATTTGTTCGGGATCACGTCGGCGTTGGATGCAGCGCCCCGTTCATTGGTTTCGCGTACAACGCTTTCAAGCGCGGGGCGCTCAAAGATTTCCTGAAACCCAACGATGTCGGCGTTCATGGTCAGCAGTTGATCGGCGAGCCAATCTTCTTTTCATGCGTGTTCTTCAACGGTGTATTCTTCGAACGTGTAATATTCCTGCTGCGCACTGATCAGGTTTTTCACGTTAAAACTGGAAATGGTAAAATCTTTTTCAACTTCGTTGCGGTAACCCATTAGAAATCATCAAATTTATCGAGCGCGAGTTGGAAAATCTCTTTGTCGACGTTGCCACCTGTGGCGACCGCGATAACCGCGTTTCCGTCGATTTCATTACCGTGAAACAGCGCCGCCGCAAGGCCAGCGGCACCGCCCGGTTCGAGCACGATTTTTAGGCGGTGATAGGCGAGCGCCATTGCGTGCAGACATTCGTCTTCGGTCACGACCATGCCCGCGCCCGCAAGGCGGCGGATGATCGGGAAGGTTAAAAAGCCGGGTGTTGGGGTGATGATTGCGTCGCAGATTGAACCAGATGTGCGTTGGTTCATCACGGGGCGGCCCGCTTTCAATGAATGGTGGAAATCGTCGAAATCTTGGGGTTCAACCGTGCGAACGCGAAGCAGATCGGCATATTCTTTCAACGCGATTGCGATTCCTGATGCTAAACCGCCGCCCCCTGTCGGAACGAGGACTTCGGCATCTTTGACCCGCAGGTCTTTGGCTTGGAACACGATTTCGATGCCGCAAGTGCCTTGGCCTGCGATGACTTCTGGGTCATCGAAAGGTTTGATCAGGGACAGTTCGCCGCTCTCGTTAACTTTCGCAGCCACTTCACCGCGATCTTCGCCGCCTGCGCGATCGTACAAAACAAGCTTCGCGCCCAGCGCTTTGGTGTTGTCGATTTTAACCTTTGGTGCATCGGCGGGCATGACGATGACCGCTTTTGTTTTGTGCATGGATGCCGCGAGCGCGACGCCTTGGGCGTGGTTTCCAGAGGAAAACGCGATAACGCCTTTGGCGCGGTCTTCTTTTGGCAGGGCGGATAGGGCCGACCATGCGCCGCGAAATTTGAACGATCCCGTGTGCTGCAGGCATTCGGCCTTTACCAGCACTTTGCGGCCTGCGATTTCATCTAAGAAAGGCGAGGTCAGCATTGGGGTACGGCGAATGTTACCTTTGAGGCGTTTTTCGGCGGCTTTGACCATTGCGATTGTAGACATGACGTTGGATTCCCGTGCTGAGTTAGGGGTGTTCTAACGGTTCTGTCGGTTGGACGAAACGGTTAGTTTTGCGCCGCGATATCTGGGATGGTCGTGAGGTCTGACAGAACGTGTTGCGGTTTCCATGGCAGGCGGTCCATCGGTTCGCCTGCGCAGTTCACCCATGTTGTGTAAAATCCATAGCCTGATGCGGCGGCGGCGTCCCAGCCGTTGGAGGACACGAACAAGACCTCGCTGGGTGCGCATTGGAAACGATTGATGACCAGATCGTAGACGGATTTATGGGGTTTGAAGACTTGGACGTCCTCAACGGACAGCACTTCATCCAACAGATCACCGATGCCAGCGGATTGCACAGCACCGTCGAGCATTTTGGGGGAGCCGTTTGAGAGGATCGCGGTGTTTACGCCAGCGGATTTGAGGGCCGCAAGCATGGCGGGCACTTCGGCGTAGGTGGCGAGTTCCCAGTAGAGTTGCAGGAGCCGTTCGCGCAACTCGTTGTCACCTTGCAGATTGTTGTTTTCGAGCGCCCAATCGAGGCCGTCTTGGGTGACATCCCAGAAATCACAATGCGCATCGGCGACGGCGCGCAGCCAAGTGTATTGCAGTTGTTTCAAGCGCCAATCGGTAGCGAGTTTCTGCCAGCACGCGGCGAGGGCTGCGCGGTTCGGTTCAGCGGCAGCAGTTCGGGCGGCGGCGGATACGTCGAACAGGGTTCCGTAAGCATCGAAAACGGCAGTGGTGATTGGCATGGAGGTGGCTCCTTTTTAAGGGAGTTTGGCATGGAGTGGGAAGAAGGGAAACGGGTTTTATTGATCGTATCAACGCGAGCGGCTAGGTTTTAGGCAGGGATACACAGTCAGAGGAAGTGACCATGAAAACGCAAACAGGTACGTTTTTCTGGATGGAGCATTATTCGCGCGACCTAAAGGCGGCGCAGGCCTTTTACGAAAAAACGGCTGGTTGGTCGTTTGAAGCGGTGCCAATGCCAGAAGGCGCAGGTGAATATGTAATCGCGCGCGCAGGTGAAACGATGGTTGCTGGTTTTGTGAATACTGGGGATTTTCCTGGGATGGAGGAGATTCCATTCCATTGGTTGTAATATATCGCGGTGGAAGATGTGGATGGGTTTGTAAAAACGGCGCAAGAGGCAGGGGGAACGATTACAAAGCCTGCATTTGATATTCCAGGTGTTGGCCGCATGGCTGTGACGCTGGATGTGACCGGGGCAGTCGTTGCGGTGATGAAGCCGAGCGAGTGACGGGATTAGGATGTTAGCTGCCCCCGATTGAATCGAGGGCGGAGCATTACAAATTTTCGGGCTGTGCCATACCAATTGCGTGGTAGCCGCCGTCCACGAAGATGATTTCACCTGTTGTGAAGCAGCCTGCGTCAGAGGCGAGGTAGACGGCTGTTCCGCCTACTGCTTCTAGGGTGGCGTTACTGCGAAGGGGTGCGTTTGCTTCGGTGGCGCGGTAGGTTTTGCGCGCTCCGCCGATGGCTGCACCTGCAAGGGTGCGCATGGGGCCGGGGCTGATTGCGTTGACGCGGATGCCGTCTGGGCCGAGGTCATTGGCGAGGTAGCGTACTGCGGACTCGAGCGCGGCTTTGGCAACGCCCATGACGTTGTAGTTCGGCATAACTTTGGTTGCGCCTTGGAACGTGAGGGTCAGGATAGTGCCGCCCTTGTTCATCAACGGGGCAGCGCGTTTGGCCAGATCAATCAGTGAATAGCACGAGATATTCATCGAGTTGAGGAAGTTCTTGCGGGTCGTGTTGATGAAACGACCCGTCAGTTCGTCTTTGTCGGAAAAGGCCACGGCGTGGATGAGGAAATCGAAGGTTCCCCATTTTTCTTTCAGTGTTGCGAACAGTTGATCGAGGGATGCTTCGTCCAAGATATCTGCTTGCAAGACCATGTCAGAGCCAACAGATTCAGCCAGTGGAATTACGCGACGGCCAAGGTTTTCGGCTTGGTAGGTGAAGGCCAATTTTGCGCCTGCTTCGGCGGCTGCTTTTGCGATGCCCCAAGCGATGGATTTTTCGTTGGCGACGCCGATAACGAGGCCGCGTTTTCCTGCCAGTTGTCCTGTCATGGTGTTCCCTTAAGGTGTTATTCGACAAATTTGCTTAAGATCATCGAGCCGTTTGTGCCGCCAAACCCGAAGGAGTTGGTCATCACGGAATCGAGGCCTGCATTTTCCACCAGTTCCGTAGCGATTTCGCCCGGATTGATGGCAGGATCGAGGTTCACAACGTTGATGGATGGTGTGATGAAATCATGTTCTAGCATCAGTAGGCAAAAGATTGCTTCCATCGCGCCAGTTGCGCCTTGGGCGTGGCCTGTCATGGATTTGGTCGAGCTGATCGGTGGTGTGCTGCCTGTGCCAAACACACGGCGGACGGCTTCGACTTCGCCAACATCGCCAACGGGTGTGGAGGTGCCGTGGGCGTTGATGTAGGTGACTTTGCGCCCTTCTGGCAGGGTGGACATCGCCAACCGCATGGCGCGTTCGCCGCCTTCGCCTGACGGGGCGACCATGTCGTGACCATCGGATGTTGCACCAAAGCCTGTGACCTCGGCGTAGATTTTTGCGCCGCGTGCTTGGGCGTGTTCTAGATCCTCGAGGACCAACATGCCGCCGCCGCCGCCGATGACGAAACCATCGCGATCCGCGTCGAACGCGCGGGATGCGAGTTCTGGTGTGTCGTTGTATTTAGAGGACATCGCACCCATCGCGTCGAACAGGCAGGACAGTGTCCAGTCGAGTTCTTCGCCGCCGCCCGCAAACATGATGTCTTGTTTGCCCATCATGATTTGTTCGGATGCGGAGCCGATGCAATGCAAGGATGTGGAACAGGCCGAGGTGATGGAGTAGTTGATGCCTTTTATTTTAAAAGCAGTCGCAAGGTTCGCGGAAACTGTGGAGCCCATACATTTTGGCACAGCAAACGGGCCGATGCGTTTTGGCGCGCCTTTTTCCAGCACGGTTTGGTGTGCGGTAAACATGGCGGATGTGGATGGGCCGCCAGAGCCAGCGATGAGGCCTGTGCGGATGTTTGAGACTTGATCTTCTGACAAACGAGCATCGGCAACGGCTTGTTGCATGGCGATGTGGGCGTAGGCGGAACCCGGACCCATGAAGCGCAAGGAGCGTTTGTCGATGTGTTCTGATGGGTCAATGTTGACCTTGCCGTGGACTTGGCTGCGAAAGCCGCGTTCCGTGTATTCGGGCGCGGCGACGATGCCTGATTTGCCTGATTTAAGGGATGCGGTGACTTCCTGTGCGGATGTTCCGATGGATGATACAATTCCAAGACCTGTGACGACTACACGACGCATTGCGCTCTCCTCATTTGAAAATTATGTTGGGGTTAGGCGTCTGACAGGCCAACTTTCATATCCGTAACAGTATAGATTGGGTCGCCGTCGGCGAATACCTGACCATTGGCCACACCGACTTTGATTTTGCGATCAATGACGCGGGTGAAATCAATGTGGTAGGTCAGCATCTTGCGATCTGGTTTGACCATGCCTGTCAGTTTCACTTCGCCGACGCCCAGTGCCATGCCGCGACCTTGCATTCCGCGCCAACCAAGGTTGAAACCTGTCAGCTGCCAAAGACCATCAAGACCGAGACAACCAGGCATGATTGGGTTGCCAGGGAAGTGGCAATCAAAGAACCAAAGGTCTGGTTTGATATCAAATTCAGCTACAACGTGGCCTTTGCCAACGGATCCGCCGTCATCCGAAATTTCGGTGATGCGGTCCATCATCAACATCGGTGGCATGGGCAGTTGTGCGTTTCCAGGCCCAAACAATTCACCTTGGGCGCATTTGATTAGGTCTTCGTAACCAAAACTTGAGGGTCTATCTGACATCGGGGCCTGATCCTTACTGCTTATTGCTCTTTTGTCTAACTATCATTGCGGCAATGTTGCTGGCAAGTGGACAACGTATGGTGTTGCATAGGGGACTTGGCAAAATGACCTTTTTTTGGTGGAATTTAGGTGCGTAAACCTATTGAAAAGACGTTGAAAATTGCAGTTTACGCGCGTTTTATAAGGCTGGTTTTGGGTGCGCAATTTTTGCGTTTGCGAAAAACCGCGTTTCGGGGCATATTCCCAGTGTTAGAAAAGCATCCAGAGGTGGATATGTCGCTAAACCCAGAAAATTCTGCCAACACTGACCTTGGTCGCACGTGGTTGAGCAGTGCCGAAGTGCGCCCAACCAAGCAACGCTTGGCGCTGGCTGATCTGTTGGTTGGGGATGGGCGTAATCGCCATGTGACGGCTGAAAGCCTGTTTGCATCGGCGTCTGACACGGGTGCGAAGGTTTCGTTGGCGACTGTTTATAATACTCTGCGCGCGTTTTGCGATGCTGGTTTGATGAACGAAGTTACTGTCGATGGGCACCGTTCGTATTTTGATACGCGGGTCGATGAGCATCCGCATTATTACTGGGAAGCAACGGGCGAGCTGACGGACGCACCAAAATCTGCGGTGGCATTCGCGAAAGAACCTGAAGCGCCTGCTGGGGCAATTGTATCGCGTGTTAATGTGGTGATCCGCGTTGCAAAAGACAGCCGCGCGTAAGCGCAGCAAAATCCTGAAAATTGGCTAAATTGCGCTGTTGAAGCGGGGCTTTTGGCTGGCTGTTGGGTTGCCATTTGCTCTGCTTTGGCGGTTTTAGACACAACTAAGGCAGATTGTGGCGCACAGTTTTGCAAGTTTGTGGTTTTTTAAAGATCATTAAATTTTCTTAAAAACAATGTATTAATTGGGTTTTTGGGTAAATATCTGCTTGATTTCAATGCTGATTTCCTATTTGGAACCCTAATTTTACTAATAATCTTTGGACACATTGTGTTCTAAAAAGGGCTGGTAAAAGGGCAAATTGTGTTCGTCCAAGTTCTTCCGAGTAATGTTTTTGTAGAGTAACGAGTGAGGAGGAAGCCCAATGTTGGCATCCCTATTCAATAAGTTCACAAGTGTTGGTTTTAAGCGTGACAAAAACGGGTCGATTATCGTTTTTGTGATGGTTGTGTTTTCGATCATGATGATGATCGGCGGTGCTGGCGTTGTTCTGGCACGCTACGAGTTTTCCCGTTCCACATTGCAGTATAACCTAGACCGCGCCGTTTTGGCCGCAGCTTCGTTAAAGCAACAGCAATACCCACGACAGTTGTAAATCATTACATGTCGCGGATCGTTATGAACGAGGAATTTGAAGTTACGGTTACATCGAGCGTTCAAGATTATTCACGTTCCGTGAGCGCGACTGCAGTTGCAAATGTTGATATGTGGTTTTTGTCGATGGCAGGCGTCAGGTCTTTGCCCGCCAAAGTGGAAAGTGTCGTGCAAGAACAGAAAACAAATCTGGAAATCTCGTTGGTGTTGGACGTGTCTGGTTCGATGGGTTCGAACAACCGTTTGGCCAATCTGAGAGTTGCGGCAAAAGAATTTGTCGACATTCTATTGGCTGATATCGAAGAAGACAGTGTTTCCATTTCGATCGTTCCGTTCAACAGTAATACTGCACCGAGCCAAAGTCTGTTTGATGCGATCAATGTGGCACAAACACATGCAAAAACGACCTGTCTGGATTTCACCAATGCATCCTTTGCAATCGCTGCTGTTGATCCCTCGAAGAGCCAAGCACAAGCAGAATTCACCAGCTATTACGGTGGCTTCCAAAGCCCGCATTTGCCGTCATCTTCTTGTAATGATGAGGGGTATTTTGAAATTATGCCTTATGCGAACGAAGCGAACGTGTTGCATACAAAGATCGATTCATTGCAAGCGGCGGGCAATATGGCTGGTCATGTTGGGATCAAATGGGGCCTTGCGCTGTTGGACCCAAAGTTTCAATCGGTTGTGGATGATCTGATTGTGGGCGGTGACGTGGATGCGGGTTTGACCCGTTTGCATGTTGCCTATTCAGACACGGAAACACGAAAAATTATCGTGATGATGAGTGATGGTGCAAACACCACTGAGTTTCGCATTGGCGATACATACGGCACAGGCCTATCACTGATGATGGAAGTTGCAACGGGTGCGGCGTCCTTCCTGCATTACCTGGTTTCAACGGATGAATCGCAATACTACAGCGTTGCGGATGATGTGTGGATTTCTGCGGCTGCGTTTAATGGGCTTTCAAGCACTTTGCCAACATTTCTTGGTGCGCGTCAGATGGATTGGCCAGAAGCGTGGGGCAACATGTCCACCACGTATTATAACAACGTGATGAATGACGCGGGTCCAAGCAATGACTTTCTGGGTGGCACTGCGCGTAATGGTGCAGAGGCGGATCCGCTGATGTTGTATTCATGTGCGGCGGCGGCCAATGAAGGTGTAACTGTTTACATAATTGGGTTTGAGATGAACGCAAGTTCAGTTGACACGCTGCGCGATTGTGCAAGCTCTGTCAGCCACTTTTACGATGCGAATGGCACACAGATTTCCGAAGTATTCAGTGCGATTGCGACATCAATCTTGAAGCTGAAACTGGTAAACTAAATCAATCGATTTGATCGGGAACGGGCGGGCCATTGTGGTGCTGCCCGTTTTTTTGTGAGGCGTCTAAGTTAGAACCACTGGCTTGGTTCCATAAGGCCTAGGACCATCAATTGCTGAGAATTCCAGTGGAATTTTTCAGATTTGGCCCAAGCAAAGCTGTCTACATCGAATGTGCTGCCCGGATTTGATTTGAGGTATTTGGCGGTACGAAACGAACACACTGCGATGGTGACAGAGTGGTGCCACGGGCATTCAGAGGTGTTGTATTCTTCTTTGTTGAACAATTGATCGCGGTCTATTTCAAGCCCTTTGCGGGCTTCGAACAAGGCGACACGGTCAATCCGTCGTTTGGTCCAAGGGAGGTGTTCTTCAAAACGCCATTTTAGCCCGTCGTAAATCGACAGTTGGCGATCCATCACATCGCCGCCTTTCCAGCGTGTTAAAGCGTAATAACCAGATGAATCCAGATGGGCGGTTTCAAGGGAATAGCCATAAGGATTGTTATCGAGGTCAGCTGCGTAAAGATCGACAACATAGGTAAAGGCAGAGGCGCAACGTTCTTCGGAGATGAAGGTGATCAACTCGCCAATGCTGCGGTCTTCTCAAAAGGGGAAGTGCAGGTATTATGCGTTGTAACAGTAGTAAATCCAGCGGCCAGCAAAGGCTTCGTTCACTTTGTTTATAGCTTCGTTCAAAGAGATTTCGTTGAACGGGTCGTTGGCGATCTAGTGGCAAATATCCTGACAATCGGTTGGCAGAACCATAGCCTCACGGGCTAGCAACAAGATGTTAGCGAACCCAGTGCGCGCGTGATGGCGGATGTTTGAGCCAATTTCAACGTCATCTTCCGCAAAGATAATTGCGATCGGACCTTTGGGAAGATCGGCTTTTCGTGCCTTTAGGAATGCTACCAAAGAAGGAGCGGTCATCGGTGCCTCGGTTTTTTTGCTGTGCTGGCGGAATACCGCCACAAGATCATTTTTCGGTTAAAATGCTGCAAAATCAATTAAATCGCAAGCTGCCCGTTTGTGAAATCCTGAATTGGAGTAATTTAAACTATTTCCCATGTTAGTTTTCTTTGATTATCGCACTTGAAAGGAGTTTCGCACCCCTTAATTGAGTAGAACAAGCATGGATGTAGGGTCTTTGTAGTAATTTTTTGCGTAGGGGCGAAGATGAAAATGGAAGATATACGTGCAGGTTCGGAAGTGATGAAATATACGGCGGACATCGTGTCAGCGTATTTTAAAGTAAACAAAGTTGATATAGCCGAAATTTCGGACATCATGGATACGGTTCACACAAAGGTCGTGGAATTGTGTCGTGTTGGCGGTTCACTTGCCTTGGCAACAAAGCCTGCGGTAGCTTTAGAAGACAGTGTAACGCCCGATCACATCATTTGTTTAGAAGATGGCAAGTCGTTCAAGATGTTGAAGAAACATTTGAAAACGAAATACGATTTGTCACCTGAACAGTATCGTTCCAAGTGGAGCCTGCCTGCGAATTACCCGATGGTTGCGCCAAATTATACGATCAAAAGTCAGGAATTGGCCAAGGCCAGCGGTTTGGGCCGTAGTCGATAGCTAACGTTTGGGGCCGTTGCCCCTTTTGATGAATGTGTGTAAGTCCTGCGCGTGACGCAGGCTTTGCGTGTTTTAGCGGTGTGAACTGATGACTGAACCCAAAAAATTGTTTGTGAAAACCTATGGCTGTCAGATGAATGTCTATGACAGTGAACGCATGGTTACAGCGCTTGGCGAAAGCGGGTACGTGGAAACGAAGACTGCGGATGATGCGGATATGATCCTGCTGAACACCTGTCACATTCGTGAAAAAGCCGCCGAGAAAATTTATTCGCAGTTGGGTCAGTATCGTCCGTTAAAGGACAAGAACCCCAATTTGAAAATCGGTGTTGCGGGATGTGTGGCGCAGGCTGAGGGCGAAGAGATTATCAAACGCCAGCCGATGGTGGATTTGGTTGTCGGACCACAAGCCTATCACCGCCTGCCAGAGATGGAAGCCAAGGTTGGCACGGGCGCATTACTGGTTGATACAGAATTTCCGATGGAAGATAAGTTCGATTACCTGCCCAAAGCGGGTGGGCGTGGCCCCAAAGCACGCCGTGCGCCATCGGCGTTTCTGACGGTGCAAGAGGGCTGCGATAAGTTCTGTCATTTCTGTGTGGTGCCTTACACACGCGGCGCAGAGGTTTCACGCCCTGTTAATCAGATTATCGAGGAAGCACATGATCTGGTTGAACGTGGCGTGGTCGAGATCAATTTGCTGGGCCAGAATGTGAATGCCTATCACGGGATGCGCGATGGCAAGGAATGGGGATTGGCACAGCTGATCCAAGAGCTGTCTAAGATAGACGAATTGAAACGCATTCGGTTCACGACGTCCCATCCCAACGACATGTCGCAGGATTTGATTGCAGCACACGGTGAATGCGAAAAGTTGATGCCGTACCTGCATTTGCCTGTGCAAGTGGGCAGCGACAAGATTTTAAAAGCAATGAATCGTAAGCACACAGCGGCCGATTATTTGGCACTAATAGAGAAGATTCGCGCGGTTCGTCCAGATATTGCATTGTCAGGAGATTTCATTGTTGGCTTCCCCGGAGAGACCGAAGAAGACTTTCAAGATACCTTAGAGTTGTGTCGCACGGTGCGGTATGGCCAAGCCTATTCGTTTAAATATTCACCACGCCCCGGCACACCAGCGGCGGACCGTGAAGACGTAAATGAGGCGGAAAAAGTGGATCGCTTGGCCCGTTTGCAGGCGTTACTTAGCGAGCATCAAATGGATTTCCAAAAGTCGATGATTGGGAAAATCTTGCCTGTTCTTTTGGAAAAGCCGGGCCGAATTGACGGTCAAATGATTGGTAAGTCAGAGTTTTTACACGCCGTTCATATGGATGCAAAACCAGAGCAAGTGGGCACAATTGTTCACGCCAAAGTTCTACATTCGGAACGCAACTCTTTGGCGGCTGAAATAGTCAAGTGACCCAAAGTCACGCCGATTTTATACAAATTGGAACCAATTGCCCCTTGCGCGTTTGAGTGGCTTTTTGCACCATTCATCAAACGACGCATTTTTAACTTATAGGAGCGTTCATTGGCGACATCCGCCCCAACGGCTACGGCCCCCGAAACCAGTTTGAATTTTCCTGACAACCGCCTGTTGATTGGTCTGTGTGGCGAGTTTGACAAGAACCTTACCCACATTGAATCTGCGCTTGGCGTGCAAATTGTGCGCCGTGGCAACGAGGTTGATATTCTGGGTGACGAAGAAGGCACTGCGCGCACGGTAGACGCATTGCAAGGGTTGTATCAGCGCCTTGAACAAGGACGCGATGTTGAAGCTGCGGATGTGGATGCGGCCATTCGGATGGGCAAGCCTGCACAAGATGCGGAACGTCTGAAGGGCGACCAGAGCGAGATGTTTCCAGGTGGCGGGTATGAAATTCGCACGCGCAAAAAGACCGTTGAACCACGCACGATCATGCAAAAGGCTTATGTCAAAAGCCTGTTCAAAAACGAATTGGTGTTTGGGTTGGGGCCAGCGGGTACAGGTAAAACCTATCTTGCGGTGGCGGCGGGTGTTTCGATGTTTATCGAGGGCTACGTAGATCGAATTTTGTTGTCGCGCCCTGCGGTGGAGGCGGGCGAACGGTTGGGTTTTTTGCCTGGTGACATGAAAGACAAGGTCGATCCGTACATGCAGCCGTTGTATGATGCGTTGAACGATTTCCTGCCTTCCAAACAGGTAGAAAAGCTGATCGAGGAAAAGCGGATCGAGATTGCACCGCTGGCGTTTATGCGTGGGCGTACGTTGTCGAATGCGTTTGTGGTGCTGGACGAAGCGCAGAATGCCACGACGATGCAGATGAAAATGTTCCTTACGCGTATGGGCGAAGGCAGCCAAATGGCGATTACAGGGGATACGACACAGTGCGATTTGCCCCGTGGTGTACCGAGCGGACTGAACGAGGCCGAACGGGTTTTGGCGGGTGTGCCGGGCGTTGGTATGACCAAGTTCACGGCAGAAGATGTGGTGCGTCATCCGATGGTCGCCAAGATCATCAAAGCCTATGACAAACACGCAAAGAAGACTGGTTAATGCCAGCCTCCATTGATGTATTGATCGAGGATGAACGGTGGGACGCTGTAAAGTTGACGCCGCTGTGTAATCGCGCGTTGGGCGCAGTGTTTGTGGCCCAAGGGATCAGCGGGCAGGGTTATGAAGTGTCTGTTTTGGCCTGTGATGATGACCGTATTGCCGAGTTAAACGAGGAGTTTCGGGGGAGAGCGGTTCCGACAAATGTTTTGTCTTGGCCTGTACATGAATTGGCTCCGTTGAATGCAGGTGACACGCCAGCACCGCTGCCCGATATTACATCGAACCCGATGGACAGTGAGTTGGGCGATATCGCGATTTCCTATGACACCTGCAAACGCGAAGCGAATGCTGGGCAAATCGCGTTTGAGGATCATCTCACGCATTTGTTAATACATTCATGCCTACATTTGCTTGGTTTTGACCATGAAACCGATGCAGATGCGGCACGGATGGAGGGTTTGGAGACAAAGCTACTTGAATCTTTGGGCATTGCAGACCCATACTAGCAACGCGACGAATTACGGCGCATTTTTTTGGATAGGACCCATGGGCGACACAATTGAAGGATCTTCTGGAGCGGCGCAAAGCGCGCAGCTTGAAGACCGCACCCAGACAGACGGGTTTTTTAAACGCGTGTTTGCTGGCACAAAACCACCGGTACCTATTGAGACGCCAGAAATTATGGAACCGTCGAATTTGCCGACGGGCGATCTTGGCAATCTAAACAGTATGCGTTTGGAAGATGCCGCGATTCCGCGTGCCGATATTACGGCTGTGGCGCAAGGCATCAGCCTTGAGGCGCTTGTGGACGTGTTCAAAGAAAGTGGATATTCGCGTTTGCCGGTCTTTTCGGACCAGTTGGATAACCCTGTTGGGTTCATTCACCTGAAAGATTTAGCGCTGAAATACGGGTTTAACGGGACCAATTCTAAGTTCTCGATGAAACGCATGATGCGCCCGTTGTTGTATGCGCCGCCAAGCATGACGATTGGGGTTTTGCTGCAAAAGATGCAGGCGGATCACATTCATATGGCGTTGGTGATTGACGAATATGGTGGCGTGGATGGATTGTTGACGATCGAGGATTTGGTCGAAACCGTGTTGGGCGAAATTGTAGACGAGCACGACACCGAAGAAGACGCGATGTGGGTTGAGGAAAAGCCCGGTGTGTTCTTGGCGCAATCGCGCGCGTCGTTGACAGAGTTCGAGGCCGCATTTGGCATGGGATCACTGGCGGATACGGACGACGAAGAGGTCGATACGCTGGGTGGTTTGGTGTTTATGCTGACAGGCCGAGTGCCTGCCAAAGGTGAAATCATTCCACATCCAAGCGGCATCGAATTTGAAATTGTGGATGCTGATCCTAGGCGGATCAAACGTCTGCGTGTGACGCGTGAGCCCGTCAGTGGCTAGTTCACGCCGCAAATGGTTTGGGCGGTTTTTGACCGTCGTGGCTGGGTTGTTGTTGGCGCTGGGCCATGCGCCTGTATCTATTCCTGTGGGCGTCGTTCTGGGGCTGCCTGTTTTGGCGGCGCTGTTGTTGCGTGCGCCAACCTCTTGGGCCGGGTTTCGGCTGGGTTGGCTAGCGGGATTGGCCTATTTTGCTGGGTCGATGTTTTGGATCGTTGAACCGTTTTTCGTCGAACCAGAGGTGTTTGGCTGGATGGCCCCGTTTGCGTTGATTTTCCTGTCAGCTGGATTGGCGTTGTTTTGGGCGGTGGCATTTGGTTTTGCGGCGCGCGCACAAGGTGGTGCGCGGTTGGTTTCGCTGGTGGTCGCGCTCACGTTGGCAGAGTTCGCACGGGCGCATATTTTCACAGGATTTCCTTGGGGATTACTGGCCTATGTTTGGTCTGAAACCCCAGTGTTTCAGCTGCTCGCTTGGGTCGGGCAGCATGGTTTAGGCATGATCACGGTTGCGCTGGGCGTTTTGCCGATGATGTTTCCTTGGCGCGTTGTGCGTGGCGGTGTGATGGCTGTTGGCATTGTTGGTATTTGGCTGATCGGGCAAAACTTTACACCCACAAGCGATGCGCCTTTAACTGAGGTGACGGTGCGATTGATTCAGCCGAATGCGCCACAGCATCTAAAATGGCATCCCGATCATATGGCGACGTTTTTCCAGCGTGGATTGGCGTTATCCAAAGGCGATGGTGCTGACGTGGATGCGGTGATTTGGCCAGAAACCGCGCTGCCGTTTCGATGGGGCACAAATGAGCATGGGCTGGAATTGTTGCGTGACGCGCTTGGCGATGTGCAGTTCATTGGTGGGGTTCAGCGATCTGTTGATGGAGCGATGTACAATTCGATGGTGCATCTGGATGCGTCTGGGGCCGAAGTTGCGATTTATGATAAATCGCATTTGGTTCCGTTTGGCGAATACATTCCGTTTGCAAATATTGCCGCGCGATTTGGCATTTTTGGTTTTGCGGATGTGAACCAAATGGGGTTTGCAGCAGGGACTGGCCCAAGAATTATCAAAGTGGATGGATTGCCTGCGTACTTAGCGATGATTTGCTATGAGGCGATTTTTCCTGGGTTGGCGCAGGTTAAAGGCGCGCGGCCAGACTGGTTGCTACACCTAACAAATGACGCGTGGTACGGTGAATTTTCAGGACCTTATCAGCATTTAGTTCAGGCGCGGGCGCGGGCGATTGAACAAGGGCTACCTGTGGCACGGGCCGCAAATACGGGTGTGTCGGGCATGATTGATCCTTATGGGCGCGTGATTGCATCGGTGCCTTTGAACACGGATGGATTTTTGGATGTGGCGTTGCCCGAACCTTTGCCGCCTACGCTTTATTCCAAATGGGGGGAGCTGGCGTGGTGGTACGGCGCGTTATTCCTTATTGGGATCGTTATTATGCAGGGGCACCGACATGCGACAAAAGAGGAACAGCATTCAACGATCGACGGATTAAATGATTGACCCAAATGGGCCGCACGACTAGACAAAATTGAACCTTCGCCCCAACGGCTTCCTGACGCGGCGATTTAACATAATTGGAGCGTTTTCATGTCTCGCCAAAACTACCTTTTTACTTCGGAATCCGTTTCTGAAGGCCATCCAGATAAAATTTGTGACCGTATTTCAGATGCAATTCTTGATGCCTTTCTGACCGAAGAAGAAATGGCGCGTGTTGCGTGTGAAACTTTTGCCACGACCAGCCGTGTTGTGATTGGTGGCGAAGTTGGGCTTTCTACCCAAGAAAAGCTGGGCACGTTTATGGAAGGCGTCGAAGATATCGTGCGCGATTGCGTAAAAGATATTGGCTATGAGCAAGAAGGCTTTCACTGGAAATATATGTCTGTGGAAAACCACCTACACCCGCAATCTGCACATATTGCGCAGGGCGTTGATAATGACGGTGCGGGCGATCAGGGCATCATGTTCGGTTATGCCTGTACGGAAACACCAGAATTGATGCCAGCGCCGATCCAGTATTCCCACGCGATCCTGCGCAATTTGGCAGAAGCCCGTCATGCGGGTGATTTGCCACAACTTGGCCCAGATGCGAAATCGCAGCTTTCTGTGAAATACGAGAATGGCAAACCTGTTGGCGTGACCTCGATTGTTTTGTCCACGCAACATTTGGATGAAAACATGTCGTCCCAAGATGTGAAGGACGTTGTGGAACCCTATATTCGCAAAACACTGCCTGATGGCTGGATTTCTGGCGAAACAGAATGGCACGTGAACCCGACAGGTAAGTTTGTGATTGGTGGCCCTGATGGGGATGCTGGTTTGACCGGTCGTAAAATTATCGTTGATACATACGGCGGCGCGGCGCCACACGGTGGCGGTGCGTTTTCGGGCAAAGATCCAACCAAAGTGGACCGTTCTGCGGCCTATGCGGCGCGGTATTTGGCCAAGAATGTTGTTGCGGCTGGTTTGGCAAAACGGTGCACGATTCAGTTGTCTTATGCGATTGGCGTGGCCAAGCCACTGTCGATTTATTGCGACACGCATGGCACGGGCGAAGTACACGAAAGCGCGATTGAAAAGGCCGTTGCAGAGGTGATGGATTTGACGCCGCGCGGTATTATCGAACACCTGAAATTGCGTCGCCCAGTTTATGCGCGCACGGCGGCCTATGGCCACTTTGGTCGTGAAGCGACTGCGGATGGTGGGTTTAGCTGGGAAAAGACCGATCTGGTTGAAACGCTGAAAAAAGCGGTTTGAGCATGATGGCGGGCTGAAACCCGCGCTGTGAAATTTAAAGGCTCTGGATTGTATCTGGGGCCTTTTTCAATTAGGGGCCGTGCCATGAGAGACAAACACACATCGGGTGCGCCTTGGCGCAATTTTTATGGGCGGATCAAGGGCAAGGGTTTGCATCAATCCCATGAGCGCTATTTGGCGGAAGATCTGGACGGGTTGGCGCCAAAGGGTGTGACGTGGGATGATAACCCCGATCGCGCGCCGTTGGATTTGTCGAATTTGTTTGGCGATAAACCTGTTTGGCTAGAAGTCGGGTTTGGTGGTGGCGAACATATCGTTCATCAAGCAACCGAAAATCCAGACGTGGGCATTATTGGCTGTGAACCGTATATCAATGGTGTGGCGACGTTGCTGGGGAAAATCCGCAAGGCAGGCGTAACAAACATGGCCGTGCATCCAGGTGATGCGCGCGACATGATGGATGTGTTGCCAGCGGGTTCGATTGATAAGGCGTTTTTGCTGTATCCTGATCCATGGCCGAAATCGCGCCACCATCGGCGGCGATTTGTGACACGTGAACATTTAGTGCCGTTGGCGAAATGTTTGAAAGTCGGAGCAGAATTTCGGGTGGCAACGGATATTCCAGATTATGTGCGTCAGACAATGGAGCAGGTTCCCAATCACGGGTTTGAGTGGTTGGCGGAACGACCAAGTGATTGGCGCGAGCCGTGGGGGGATTGGATTTCCACGCGCTATGAGCAAAAGGCGTTGCGTGAAGGGCGGACCCCGCATTACATGACGTTTCGCAAAGTTTGATAGCGCCGATTTTAGGTATTTGATGAACATTGAAGCGGGCCGTGGCGTTCCTTTGAGCGGTTGGCTATAGACTGTTTTAAGCAAAGAAAAGGTATGTGCCATGTCTGGTCACGGTGATCCCATTCCAATGACGTCTTGTAAGTGCGGACCCTTGAAGGGGACGGCTGTTATTCCCGGTGATAAATCGGTCTCGCACCGCTCGTTTATTCTAGGGGCGTTGTCCGTTGGAGAGACGAAGATCACGGGATTGCTGGAGGGGCAGGACGTTCTGGATACCGGCAAAGCGATGGCGGCTTTTGGGGCCGAGGTCACGCGCACGGGGGATCAGGCTTGGTCTGTTCATGGTGTCGGTGTTGGCGGATTTGCAGAGCCAGAAGACGTGATTGACTGCGGGAATGCGGGTACGGGTGTGCGTCTGATTATGGGTGCGATGGCGACCTCGCCGATCACTGCGACGTTTACCGGGGATGCCAGCTTGCGGTCGCGCCCAATGGGGCGGATTACCGAGCCGTTGGCGTTGTTTGGGGCGAAATCTGTTGGTCGTGCAAAGGGTATGTTGCCGTTGACGATGGTGGGGGCGGTTGATCCTGTGCCTGTTCGGTATACCAGTCCACATGCGTCGGCGCAGATTAAATCAGCGGTTTTACTGGCGGGTCTGAATGCACCGGGTGAAACGGTTTTGATCGAGAAAGAGGCGACGCGGGACCATTCAGAGCGCATGTTGCGTGGGTTTGGGGCGCAAGTTGAAACGGTGAAAACCGCCCAAGGGTATGAAATTACATTGCAGGGGCAGCCAGAGTTGATTGCCCAGACAATTGCAGTGCCGCGCGATCCGTCATCAGCAGCGTTTCCTGTGTGTGCGGCGCTGATTGTTGAAGGGTCCGAAGTTTTGTTGCCCAATATCGGGTTGAACCCGACGCGGGCAGGGTTGTTTGATACGTTGGTAGAAATGGGTGCGGATATCGCGTTTGAAAACCGCCGTGAAGAAGGCGGCGAACCTGTCGCGGATTTGCGGGTGAAAGCCAGCAGCTTGAACGGTGTTGAAGTTCCGCCAAGTCGTGCGCCAAGCATGATTGACGAATACCCGATCCTGTCGGTTGTCGCGTCATTCGCCAAAGGTAAAACTGTGATGCGCGGTGTGGCTGAATTGCGCGTGAAAGAATGCGACCGCATTGATGCGATGGTTGTCGGGTTACGTGCGATGGGTGTTACGGTTGAAGACGGGCCAGATTACATGATCGTGCATGGACGCGAGGGCGATGTTGAAGGCGGTGGAGCTGCGAAAACGCATTTGGATCACCGTATTGCCATGTCATTTCTGTGCATGGGGATGGCGACGAAAAAACCTGTGTCTGTGGATGATGGTGGCGCGATTGTGACCAGCTTTCCGATCTTTAATGATTTAATGGGTGGTTTGGGTGCGCAAATCAGTCGCGACAATTCTTAATCAGATTACGGATTCCCATTTTGTGCTGGCTTGGGTAAGGTCTGCGCAGGGGTTCACATTTTGCCGAAAGTTTGACCAATGAGTTTTATAGTAGCAATTGATGGGCCAGCGGCGGCGGGCAAGGGTACTGTTGCCAAGGCTGTGGCGGAACGGTTTGGGTTTGCCCATTTGGACACGGGTTTGTTGTACCGCGTTGTTGGCCGTGTGGCGCTTGAAAAAATTGGACCTGCGTTGGATGAAGCCGAAGTGATTTCTTTGGCGACGCAAGTGGATGTTGTAGATTTGGCGCGGGGCGATTTGCGCACAGCAGCAGTGGCGCAAGCCGCGAGCAAAGTTGCGGTTATTCCTGAAGTTCGTGAAACCTTGGTTGTTTTTCAACGGAATTTTGCAGAGCGTTCTGGTGGTGCGGTGCTGGATGGGCGCGATATTGGCACCGTGATTTGTCCGAACGCGGATGTGAAACTATTTGTGACGGCAAGTGCGGAAATTCGGGCTGAGCGGCGGTTCAAAGAATTGGCGGCGCAGGGCGAAGAAACGGATTTCGAGACAGTTCTGGAAGACGTAAAAGCACGCGATGCGCGCGACAGTGAGCGCGATGTGGCACCTTTGGCAGCAGCGGCAGATGCGGTTATTTTGGACACCTCGGAACTGTCGATTGAGGCTGCAATCGCAGCTGCAATTGAGGCAGTGGACAGAGTGCGCGCGTAGGGTCACGCCCAATCACCTAAACTTCAATATGGATTTGGCAGTGCTGAGGTAAGGTTGGGAAACTTCTTTATCTGAAAGGCACAATTATGCGCATTTTCCTAATTATATTGGCGGTGTATGCCAGTGTGAGCGCTGTCCAAGCCCAAAACGTAGAGCCGCCGATGACCATGGCGCGGATGGGCGAAATTTTGTTAACAATCGATCCCGAGGCGCGCGCTTCGCAAAATGCGATTGAAATGACGTTGGCTGGTTGGTTTGATTCTTGCGATTGTGGTTTTTGCGGTGATTATCGGTGGGATTAAATCCATTGCGCGTGTGACCGAAAAGGTTGTTCCGTTCATGGCGATTTTCTACTGCCTGTTTGTGATCATCGTGATCTTGATGAACTATGCGTCGATCCCTGCTGCGATTGGCAATATCTTTTCGTGGGCGTTCACGGGTGCTGGTGTTCAAGGTGGTGCAATTGGCGCCTTGATTATCGGCTTTCAACGGGCGGTGTTCTCGAATGAAGTGGGCATCGGTTCGGCATCAATCGCGCACGCGGCGGTTCGCACGCCTGAACCTGTAACAGAAGGTTATGTTTCTTTGCTGGAGCCATTCATCGATACAATCGTGATCTGTACGATTACGGCGTTGGTGATCGGAACAAGCCAAGTTGCTGATCCAAACTTTGCTGGTGATGCGACAGGTGTTGCGATGACCTCTGCGGCGTTTGAACGCCAAATCAGCTGGGTCCCGATCCCGTTGGCCTTTGGGGCGCTGTTGTTTGCGCTCTCGACCATGATCTCGTGGTCCTATTACGGGCTGAAGGGTTGGACCTATTTGTTCGGCGAAGCACAGTTGGGACAAACGATTTATAAACTGATCTTCTGTGCGTTTGTGGCGCTTGGTTGCATGATGCAACTTGGGCCAATCTTGGATATTTCGGATGCGCTGGTGTTCTTGATCTGTGTGCCAAACATCTTGGGATTGTATTTCTTGGCCCCAATCGTGCGTCGCGAAATGCTGAGTTATAAAGCGCGTTTGGCGAGTGGCGAGATTAAACGCTACGAGCACTAAACGCGTCGGAATATGAAATGGAGCATTCCCACTGGTTGGGGGTGCTTTTTTGTGGGTAATCGTTAGTTGCCTGTCAAAAACGTAGTAAACATGTGCCAAGCTCTGAGAGAGGAACGTCCAGAATGATTACTTACGTCACGGTTGGTGCTGATGACATCGTGCGCGCGAAACGGTTTTATTCTGCGTTCTTGCCAGCGCTCGGTTATGGGCTGACGGAGGGCCCTGAGGGTCTGAGTTACGTGCTGCCTGTGCCGGACGGGCAGGCTCCTGTTTCACCCGATTTCTATGTTAAACCAACTTTTGATGGTGGGCCAGTGTCAGCAGGGAACGGCGCGATGGTCGTATTTGAGGCGACCAGTCAAAGCCATTTTCGCACGCTTCATGCCGCAGCGATTGTCGCTGGTGGAGTTGACGAAGGCCAGCCAGGTTTTCGCGCGTCTTACGGGCCACATTTTTATGTGAGTTACCTTCGCGATCCGCCGGGAAACAAGATCGCGTTGTTTTCGTCCGACCCAAATGAAAAAGGGCGAGACGGATAAGGGATAAATCTCATTTCTCTTGCCCTCCACCCCGACTCCGCTTATACGCGCGATATCCGTGACAAGCGGTGGCGGGTATAACGCCGATGAGTTGAGCAGGGCTGGAAATTTCCGGCCCTTTGTGTGTTTGAGCGAAACTCATTTTGATTGTCACGGGTAATGAAACCCAAAGACCCGTGGGACCAACCGCGCGGCCAGAAAAAAACGACCGTAAGGATACAAAATATGAGTGCTAACGCGACAATGGAAGACTTTGAAGCCCTCTTAGCTGAGAGCTTTGAAATTGACACACCGGACGAAGGTTCGGTTGTAAAAGGTTTGGTACTGGCGATTGAAGCCGGCCAAGCGATCATCGACATCGGCTACAAAATGGAAGGCCGTGTTGACCTTAAAGAATTTGCGGCCCCAGGCCAGCCACCAGAAATCGAAGTTGGCGACAACGTAGAGGTTTACCTCGAACGTGTTGAAAACGCGAAAGGTGAAGCGGTTATTTCACGCGACAAAGCACGTCGTGAAGAAGCTTGGGATCGTCTTGAAAAAGCATACGAAGCAGAAGAGCGCGTTGAAGGCGCAATCTTTGGTCGTGTTAAAGGTGGTTTCACTGTCGATCTGGGCGGCGCGGTTGCGTTCTTGCCAGGCTCACAAGTGGATGTACGCCCTGTACGCGATGCGGGCCCATTGATGGGAATGGCACAGCCGTTCCAAGTTCTGAAAATGGACCGTCGTCGGGGCAACATCGTTGTTTCTCGTCGTGCTATCCTTGAAGAATCTCGTGCAGAACAGCGCGCAGAAATCGTTGGCAACTTGTCTGAAGGCGAAACAGTTGACGGTGTTGTTAAGAACATCACTGAATACGGTGCGTTCGTTGACTTGGGCGGTGTAGACGGCCTGTTGCACGTGACTGACATGGCATGGCGTCGTGTGAACCACCCATCTGAAATCCTGACAATCGGTGAAACGATCAAAGTTCAGGTTATCAAGATCAACAAAGAAACCCACCGTATCAGCCTTGGCATGAAACAGCTGCAGGACGATCCTTGGGGCGATGTTGAAGCGCGTTACCCACTTGAATCCGTTCACATGGGCCGCGTTACGAACATCACTGATTACGGCGCATTTGTTGAGCTGGAAGCTGGTGTTGAAGGTTTGGTTCACGTGTCTGAAATGTCTTGGACCAAGAAGAACGTACACCCAGGCAAAATCGTTTCTACTTCGCAAGAAGTTGAAGTTATGGTTCTGGAAATCGACAGCGTTAAGCGTCGTGTGTCCCTTGGCCTGAAACAAACGCAGGGCAACCCTTGGCAGAACTTCGAAACTGCATTCCCAATCGGCACAGAAGTTGAAGGTGAAGTTAAGAACATCACTGAATTCGGTCTGTTCGTTGGTTTGGAAGGCGATATCGATGGTATGGTTCACTTGTCCGATCTGGACTGGAATCGTTCTGGCGAAGAAGCTATGGCTGACTATGCCAAAGGCGACATCGTCAAAGCGGTTGTGACTGACATTGATGCTGAAAAAGAGCGTATCTCCTTGTCCATCAAAGCGTTGGACGGTGATCCGTTTGCAGATGCAACTGCCGGCGTTAAGCGCGGTGCGGTTGTGACTGTAACAGTGACGTCCATCGAAGAAGGTGGCATCGAAGTTGAGCACGAAGGCATGAAATCATTCATCCGTCGTTCTGACTTGTCTCGTGACCGTGCCGAGCAGCGCCCAGAGCGTTTCTCGGTTGGTGACAGCATTGATGCGCGCGTAACCAACATTGATAAATCCACACGTCGTCTTGGTCTGTCGATCAAAGCACGTGAGATTGCAGAAGAGAAAGAAGCGGTACAACAGTACGGTTCATCTGACTCCGGTGCGTCTTTGGGTGATATCCTCGGCGCGGCCCTTAAAGGCCAAGACGACGAGTAAAATTGAATTTGCGGGAAGGGTTTAACAATGGAAGCTCTTGAGCGCGATTTCTATGAAGAGCGGCGCCGGAAATGGCGCCGCTCTGCTTTTTGGCGCGGTGTGTTTGTAACGCTGGGTGTGTTCGTTTTACTGGGCGTTATTGGCGCGTGGTTTGGCGGCGGCCCAAGATCCGGAGACCACATTGCGCGAGTGGATTTAACGGGCGTCATTTATGACGATCCTGTGTTGGACGCGACCCTGAAGCGGGTCGAGGAAAACGACAATGCCAAAGCCCTAATTCTGACCATTAGCAGCCCCGGTGGGACAACTGTTGGATCAGAAGCGGTTTATGAGCGCCTGCGTAAAATCGCAGAGAAAAAATCTGTGGTTTCGGTGCTGGGCGAAGTGGCCGCATCGGGTGGATATATCGCAGCGATTGGGACGGATCATATTATTGCACGTGGCAATACGATCACGGGTTCCATCGGTGTGATCATGGAATACCCAGACGTGAGCGATCTGTTGACCCGTTTGGGGATCACCATGCAGACGATCCGATCATCCGATATCAAAGGCGGCCCATCGCCATTTCGCAAGACATCGCCAGAAGCACGCGCTGCTGAACAAGCCCTGATCGACGAGAGTTATACCTGGTTCCGCGATCTGGTTAAGGAACGTCGTGGATTGAGTGATGTGAAGCTGGACGAGGTCGCAAATGGCGGCGTTTTCACGGGTCGAATGGCGCTGAAGTTGGGGCTGATCGATGCGATTGGCGGCTTTGATGTGGCGACACAATTCCTCGATTCGCACGATTCGGTCGAGGAGGGTCTTCCGGTCGATACCTATGCGTTAGAGTATGAAGAGGATGGGTTTTTAGGACCCGTTGGAAAATTTCTGCTCAAAAACGTCAGCTTAGGGCGTATTTCAGGTAAATCAGGGCCACGGCTCTATTCCATCGCAAAGTAATTTCTGTAAACTCCTGTGATAACTGAGCCAGTATAAGGCCGCACCTTGGGAGGATATTAGTTTATGATACGTTCAGAACTCGTGGAGAAAATTGCCGAAGCAAATCCACATTTGTATCAACGCGACGTAGAGCGCATTGTTTCTACAGTATTTAATGAAATTATCGAAGCACTTGCTGATGGCGACCGTGTTGAATTGCGCGGGTTCGGCGCATTTTCGGTCAAAAAGCGCGATGCAAGGGTCGGCCGCAACCCACGTACGGGTGAATCTGTGCAGGTGGACGAAAAGCATGTGCCGTTCTTTAAGACAGGCAAATTGTTACGTGACCGCTTAAACGGCGGCTAAAGCAGCGTGCGTCTTGCATCCGCGCAATTTGGCGTTACATGCAAGATGCAGATAGGACGAGGCTGATGATGCGTTACATACGATATTTGTTTTTAGCATTGATCGGCCTTGCGCTGATTATTGTTGCGTTGGCGAACCGCGAAATGGTGACCCTGCGTTTGATGCCTGATGAATTGGCCGTGCCTTTTGGCCTGACGGGCAGCTTGACGTTGCCTTTATTTTTAGTGATCTTTTTAGGGATCATTGCTGGGCTTTTGATTGGCTTTTTCTGGGAATGGATGCGGGAGTTTAAGTACCGCCATGACCGATCCAAAAAGGGCAAAGAAGTGCACCGTTTGGAACGCGAAGTGAAGGTTCTGAAGGCGAAATCTGGCGAGTCGAAAGATGATGTGCTGGCGTTGATTAAATAATCCTTGGAGTACTTCTGCTAATGAATGCTGCACTTTGAACGTAAGATGCCGTTCGAAATTTACATTTCATTAGCCTTTCGAGAAAGGCTTGTACATGAAAGTTAAGATTTGTGGCCTGTCCACCGCGGCAACGATTGATGCAGCTGTTGGGGCAGGTGCGGCCTATGTTGGGTTTGTTTTCTTTGAAAAATCACCACGCAATGTTGGCTTATCGTTAGCGCGGGAATTGGCGGTGGGCGTGGCAGATGGCGTGTGCAAAGTTGCGCTTACGGTGAACGCGAGCGACGCTGAATTGGATGCGATTTTGGCGGATGTGCCGCTGGATATGTTGCAGCTTCACGGGGCCGAGACGCCTGAGCGTGTGGCGCAGGTCAAAGATCGTTTCGGGTTGCCTATTATGAAGGCAGTTGGCGTTGCGGATGAAAGCGATTTGCCGAAATTAGCAGAATACGCGCGGGTGGCGGATCAGATTTTGGTGGATACAAAAGCGCCCAAAGGCGCGAATTTACCAGGTGGCAATGGCGTGGCGTTTGACTGGCGGCTGATTGGTGGGCGTCGGTGGGCGGTTCCGTGGATGTTGGCAGGTGGTTTGACAGTCGAGAATGCTGCCGAGGCTGTGCGAATTACGGGCGCGCAACAGTTGGATTTATCGAGCGCGGTTGAAAGTGCGCCGGGTGTGAAAGATGCGGCAAAGATTGCAGTTTTTATGCAGGCTGTTCAATTGTGAGCATTACCTTCCGCGAAGCCCGCGAGGCGGATGTGGAAGCCATTGTCGAATTGCTTAAAGATGACGAAATTGGCACGGCGCGGGAAACGGCGGCTCCTGAGGTCTATAGGGATGTATTTCGCCGAGTTGCTGCGGATCCGATGGCGTTGATTGTAGTCGGTGAAACATTGGGCCGCGTTGTGGCAGGGTATCAATTAAACGCAATTGAGGGGATGTCGCTGAACGGTTTGCGGCGTGGGCAGGTTGAGGATGTGCGCGTTGCAAGTGATCTGCGGGGGCAAGGTATCGGTTAAATTGTTGATGAAGATGCCTTTGAACGGGCGCGTGGTTTGGGGTGTCGTGCGGTTCAATTGGTAGCGCATATAGATCGCGAGGCGACGGAGCGATTTTATCGCAGTGTTGGCTTTAGCGTCAGCCATAATGGGTTCAAATACAGTTTGAATTGACGACCAATTTTGAATGCTTTATCCCTGCGGCAGGTTGTCGCACGCGAGGCGTTTTGAAAGTTTTCGATATGGTCTATGCGGCAATTGATGGAATGCAGTTAAAGCATTGGAATGCCTACTTTAAAATCATTGGACCGACCTTTCGTGTTCTCAACGCTGCGAAAAAAAACGGATGGCTGCGTGAAGGCCGAAATGTTTCGATCAGGGCAGGTGTATTTCGCAGTTTCGGTGTGGGAGAGCGTGGAGCAGATGTGCGCCTTTGCGCAAGGTGGGTTGCATGGGAAACTTACCGATATGACGATGGATAACATGGCGCTGTTTTACAATCACACACATGAGTTTGATGAGGTGCCCACACGCGCGCAAACTGTTGCGATTTGGCATACAATGATGGATGCACGAGGCGGAAAAGGTACCGTTGGCCAGCTCACTGGGTAATTGTTAACATTTTGGGGCGTGTTGGGGTCTTTACCCGCTACGGACGGCAGGTTAGATTATGAACTGCACCCTTGGAGGCCTTCTTATGAACGATATGCTCAATTCTTTTATGTCTGGACCCGATGAAAGCGGGCGGTTTGGCGATTTTGGGGGACGGTTTGTTTCTGAGACGCTGATGCCGCTGATCCTCGATCTGGAAGCAGAGTACGAGAAGGCCAAAGTTGACCCCGATTTTTGGGCCGAGATGGACCATTTGTGGAAGCACTATGTTGGGCGGCCAAGCCCGCTGTATTTTGCATCTCGCGTGACCGAGGAATTGGGCGGCGCGAAGGTATATTACAAACGCGACGAGCTGAACCACACTGGTGCGCATAAAATTAACAATGTGCTGGGGCAAATTTTGCTGGCGCGGCGCATGGGTAAAACGCGGATTATTGCGGAAACGGGCGCGGGGCAACATGGTGTGGCTACGGCGACGGTTTGTGCGAAATTCGGGCTAAAGTGCATTGTTTACATGGGCGCACATGATGTTGAGCGCCAAGCGCCGAACGTGTTTCGCATGAAATTGCTGGGCGCGGAAGTTGTGCCTGTGACATCTGGTCGGGGCACGCTGAAAGACGCGATGAACGATGCGTTGCGCGATTGGGTAACTTATGTGGATGACACGTTCTATTGCATCGGTACGGTCGCGGGGCCGCATCCGTATCCTGCGATGGTGCGCGATTTCCAAAGCATTATCGGCAAAGAAGTACGCGAACAGATGATGGAAGCCGAGGGCCGTTTACCCGACTCATTGGTGGCCTGCATCGGTGGCGGGTCAAACGCGATGGGGCTGTTTTACCCGTTCCTTGACGACAAAGACGTGCGGATTATCGGTGTCGAAGCTGGTGGTAAGGGCGTGAATGATAAGATGGAACACTGCGCATCGCTGACTGGTGGGAAACCGGGTGTGTTGCACGGGAACCGCACGTATTTGTTGCAAGATGATGCAGGGCAAATCCTGGAAGGGTATTCGATTTCGGCGGGTTTGGATTATCCCGGAATCGGGCCTGAGCATTCATGGTTACATGATTCTGGTCGTGCAGAATACGTGAGCGTGACGGATGCAGAGGCGCTGGAGGCGTTTCAATATAGCTGTCGCACAGAGGGTATTATTCCTGCGTTGGAGCCATCCCACGCGCTGGCGCATGTGCGTAAATTGGCGCCGACATTGCCAGAGGATCATATCCTAGTGATGAACATGTGTGGGCGCGGGGATAAAGACATCTTTACTGTCGCCAAGCACCTGGGTTGGGATATGGACAGCGAGTAATCCTGTACTGATATTTGAGAGTGGGGTCTTTTAAAGGCCCCATTTTTTTGCTTGTTTGATAAATTTACCATTTGATAAACTTTTAAACTTGTGCAACGGTTATAGACTACCGATGTTGGGAGAGGACTAGGCATGACGAATTCAGTAAATACCAGTGGTGTAGTTGCGGGGCGTTTAGACGCCGATGCGCTGGCAGATAACTTTAGCGATTTGCATCCACCGCTTGATGATCACGAGGCGTTGGTCGCTGCGGATCGGTGCTATTTCTGCCATGACGCGCCGTGCATGACAGCCTGCCCGACGTCGATTGATATTCCGTTGTTCATCCGACAGATCGTGACAGGCACGGCGGAATCCGCCGCCAAGACTATTTTCGATCAGAACATTTTGGGTGGTATGTGCGCGCGGGTTTGCCCGACTGAAACCCTGTGTGAAGAGGTGTGTGTGCGCGAAGTGGCTGAGGGAAAGCCTGTGTTGATTGGACAGTTGCAGCGGTATGCGACGGATAAAGTGATGGATGCTGGCGTGCATCCTTTCACGCGGGCTGTCGTGACGGACAAGGCGGTCGCGGTTGTTGGGGCTGGGCCTGCGGGATTGGCGGCGGCGCACCGGTTGGCATTGTTGGGTCATAGTGTTGTGATTTATGATGCACGGCCCAAAGGCGGTGGGCTGAACGAGTTTGGCATTGCGGAGTATAAATCCGTGGATGGATTTGCACAGGAAGAAGTCGAATGGTTGTTGAAAATCGGTGGTATTGATGTGCGCTACGATCAGGCGTTGGGCGATGAGATTTCGGTTGCTGGCTTGAAGGCCGAATATGACGCGGTATTTCTTGGCGTTGGTTTGGGCGGTGTAAATGCGCTGCGAGCAGACGGCGAAGACAAAGATGGTGTTCGCGATGCAGTGGATTTCATTGCTGAATTGCGACAAGCCGATGATTTGGCGGCGCTGCCTGTTGGGCGTCGTGTGGTTGTGATCGGTGGTGGGATGACCGCGATTGATGCGGCGGTGCAATCCAAACTGCTGGGCGCGCAGGATGTGACGGTGGCCTATCGGCGTGATAAGTCCGCGATGGGTGCGTCGGAGTTTGAACAGGTTTTAGCAACTAGTCACGGGGTGCGGATTGCGTTTAATGCGCAGCCTGTTCGGGTCCTGGGTAATGGTAAAGTAACGGGCGTGGAGTTTGAGCGCACAGACAGTTCTGGTGGTGAGTTGAAGCCAACGGGTGAGACGTTTGTGATTGAAGCGGATCAAGTGTTCAAAGCGATTGGGCAGACTTTGACGACTGATGCTGGTTTAGAAATTGAACGCGGAAAGATTGTTGTGACCAGCGACGGGCGTACATCTGAGGATGGTGTTTGGGCAGGTGGCGATTGCGCGTTGGGTGGTGATGATTTGACCGTGACAGCTGTGGCCGAGGGCCGTGACGCGGCGATGGATATTCATGCAAAATTAACGGGTAAAGGAGCGTAACAATGGCTGATTTGAGAAGCGAATTTATTGGTATTAAATCCCCGAACCCGTTCTGGCTGGCCTCTGCGCCACCAACGGACAAAGAATACAATGTGCGGCGTGCGTTTGAAGCAGGCTGGGGCGGTGTTGTTTGGAAAACGCTTGGCGAAGAAGGCCCGCCTGTGGTGAACGTAAACGGGCCACGATACGGCGCGATTTATGGGGCGGATCGACGATTGTTGGGGTTGAACAATATTGAGTTGATTACCGATCGTCCGTTGCAAAAGAACCTGCACGAAATTAAGGCTGTGAAACGGGATTATCCTGATCGTGCGGTCGTTGTGTCCTTGATGGTTCCTTGCGAGGAAGACGCGTGGAAGGCGATCCTTCCGCTGGTTGAAGCCACGGGCGCGGATGGTGTCGAGTTGAACTTTGGGTGTCCGCACGGGATGTCGGAGCGCGGTATGGGATCGGCTGTTGGGCAGGTGCCAGAGTACATCGAAATGGTGACGCGGTGGTGCAAACAGTACACGCGTATGCCTGTGATCGTGAAGTTGACGCCTAATATCTCGGATATTCGTAAGCCCGCCGAAGCGGCCCATGCCGGTGGCGCAGATGCGGTGAGTTTGATCAACACAATCAATTCAATCACATCGGTCAATCTGGACCTGTTTGCGCCAGAGCCGATGATCGACACTAAGGGCGCGCATGGTGGTTATTGTGGGCCAGCGGTGAAGCCTATCGCCCTTTCGATGGTGTCGGAAATTGCGCGTAATCCAGTGACGGCGAACCTGCCGATTTCGGGAATTGGTGGTGTTACCACGTGGCGTGATGCGGCGGAGTTTATCGCGCTTGGGGCTGGCAATGTGCAGGTCTGTACGGCGGCAATGACCTATGGGTTTAAAGTCGTAGAAGAGATGATTTCTGGGCTGGGTCAGTGGATGGATGAGAAGGGGCATGAAAGTGTGGCGAGTGTTGTTGGCCGTGCGGTTCCCAATTGTTCTGATTGGCAGAATTTGAACCTGAATTACGTTGCCAAGGCGCGGATCAATCAGGATGATTGTATCAAATGTGGGCGCTGTTTTGCGGCCTGTGAAGATACCAGCCACCAAGCGATTACGATGTCGGCAGATCGCACGTTTGAGGTGATCGACGATGAATGTGTCGCGTGTAATTTGTGTGTGAATGTGTGCCCTGTGGAAAATTGTATCACGATGGAACGGATTGAACCGGGCCAACTGGACGAGCGGACTGGCAAGGTTGTTCAGGCGGATTTCGCAGATTGGACGACACATCCGAATAACCCTGGAACGTGTGCAGCGGAGTAATCAGCGCGGCAATCCGCGCGGTGTGCGTTGATCGTGTCGGTGTATGTTTCCTGTGATTGATAGGAGACGTGACATGGCGGATACGCTTTCGAAGAATGCGAATTATGGATCGATTGCGCTGATAATTGGTCCGGTTGGTTTTGCTGGTCTGGGCTGGATCGCGCCGCAGTTGGTATCGATGCTTATTCTGTTTTTTGGTATCATGACCTTTGGTGTTTGGGCGTTTCTGGACGAGATGGGTTTAGAAAATCCGCTTAACAAAATGGGCACAGTGGCGTTTGGGTTTGCGGTTTTCGGGTTTCTGAATGCGCAGGTTGGGCCGCAAGTTACGCAAAACAATTACGTTCTATTGTATGATTTTGGTGCGTTTTTGGCGCTATTCTTCTGGTCAGCAGCGTTCCTGCATCGCGGTGGAGCCGTTCGTAAAGTTGGAGCCGTTGGATTGTTAGCGGGTGTCTTGCCATTGGTTTTGTTGATCGTAGGGCATGTGGCTGTTGGGTTTGGTGGCGCGATAGGGGTCGTGGAGTTATGGCAAGCGGTTGAAAGCGGGCAGGTTGCGGACCCGTTGTTTTTGCAAATTACGAATACAGTGGTTGGGGTTTGGATGCTGGGGGCTGCGGTTCTGATGCATAGTGGGGCGCCTAATCCGCACTAGAGTAGTGTGGGTTTGGATGTGACTTTTTTGAATTTGATGTTCCTGTTTGCGCCTAACCCCTTTCGCAGGCTGGCGGCGATTACCAGTAAGCTGATGAGCAAACAGAGGATGCCCCACACGATTGTTGTGCCGCCATATTCCTCACATAGCATTCGGGCATCGGAAAGCAGGGATGAGCGTGCAATTGTGTCGCTAAAGATATCAAATGGGACATAGATCATGCTGGACAGCCCGACGGTGCGCAGGATGAGATCACTTACTTCATCAGGTAAAAAGCGGGCTGTGGCGAGCATTGCTACGCCTGCGATGATCGTGAAGGTTATTGCGTAAAGATCGCGGATATAAAGGGCAGCGGTGGCCAAAAGGGTTGCACCGAATAGGGCGAGTACGACACGGTCCCACGTGCTGCGGATGGTGATTAGCAGGAATAGTACGCCGATGAGCAAGGAGCCAAGATAGCCTGCGGTAAGGCCGAGAAACCAACTGCCACCGCGTGATATGACTTGGCCGCCCTCGTCTGGTGTGATGGTAAAAGACACGACTTCGCCGCCTGTAAGGATAGTGGCGGCGGCGTGAGAAAATTCGTGTAGGAAGACAATCAGGACACGGAGTGGTTGCAAGGGTGCGGTGCGCCAAAACGTGAAAATGATCGCGATGAGGATCAGCAATTGCCAGTGGTTTTTCAGGACGTTGATGAGTTTTGTAATCAAGGTTTTAACGTGGCGCGGAACATGTGATCTAAGTGTGCGGCAGCTTTTTCAAACCTGTCGCTGGATTGCGGACCAAGAACTGCATTCACCTGTACGTCAAAATCCGCGTAGTGCTGCGTTGTGGACCAGATCGAAAAGATTAGGTGGTGCGGGTCAAGCGGGGCGATTTTACCCGCAGTGACCCACGATTGAATGAGGTCCGCTTTGCGCTGTGTTAACGCGCGTAGTGGGCCAGTTAGATCGTCGATAATGTGGGGCGCGCCTTGCAGGACTTCATTGGCAAAAAGGCGGCTTTCGCGTGGAAAATCGCGGGCCATTTCTAGCTTGCGGGTCACGTATGCGCAGATTTCGGAAATTGGATCGTCGCTGTCTTGCATGTGTTCAAGCGGTTCAAGCCAAGATTTCAATAGGCGGGCCAAAAGGACGCCGTGCATTGTATCTTTGCCGTCAAAATAATACAGGATGTTGGGTTTTGAGAGGCCCGCTTCGATCGCGATTTGGTCTATGGTGGAACCGCGAAATCCGTAGGTGGAAAAAACGTTAAGCGCGGCATTGAGGATTTGCTCGGTTTTTTCGCGTTGTATGCGGGTTTGACCTTTGGTGCCTGCTGCGCGTGCCATACTTAATCCATTACATGTGGATCAGGTTTTGACACCGATCCCTTTCAGTATGATTTGTTTTACAGCAGTTTTTGCGGCCTGCCAATCATCGTCCGTTAAGGGTGCGCCTGTGTTTAATGTTTGGATTTGGTGGCCAAAGTCGGCGTAGTGCTGGGTGGATGACCAGATTAGGTACAAGAGGTGGCGCGGGCTGACGGGATCCATCAGGCCAGCCGCGATCCATGTGTTGATGACGTCGATGCGCCCGTTGGTCCATGCGACCAGTTTTGTTTCTAGGTAATCTTGGATGATTGGCGCGCCGTGCATGACTTCGGATGCCCAAACTTTACTGCCTGCGGGATGTGTGCGGCTGATCTCCATTTTGGCATTGATGTAGGCTCCGATTCCCTCGGCTGGGCCTGAGGCGGCCTCGAATGTGCCTGCGGCTTCTAACCAAACCTCGAATATGTTGGAAACGACTTGGCGATAGAGTTCTTCTTTGGTGGAGAAGTAGTAGTGAACGTTGGCTTTTGGCAGACCCGCAACATCGGCGATAATTTGCATGGTTGCGCCGCCAAACCCTGCCTCGGCAAAGACTTTTTCTGCTGCCTGCAAAATAATCAATTCGTTTTCACGACGCTTATTTTGTTTGCGAATAGGGGTGACGTTTGATTCCAACCAAAAGCTCCTCAGAAATTTCTTGACCGATTGGTCAGGAAGGCTCCATAGTCTTGACCATACGGTCAGGGTTTGACTGTGGCAAGATTTTTGGCCAACGACTTTGGGGAGAGAGATCATGGCGGCACCAGCGAGCAATATGCGAATTAACGCGGATCGGCTGTGGGACAGTTTGATGGAGATGGCCAAGATTGGCCCCGGTGTTGCTGGCGGTAACAATCGACAAACGCTGACGGATGATGATGCCAAGGGCCGCGCGCTATTCCAAGAATGGTGCGAAGCGGCAGGCTGTGCCATGGGCCTAGATACGATGGGAAATATGTTTGCGCGGTTTGAGGGTACGGACCCTGACGCGTTGCCAGTTTATGTGGGGTCGCATCTGGACACGCAGCCGACTGGCGGGAAATACGATGGGGTGCTTGGCGTGTTAGGCGGCCTTGAAATCTTGCGCTCCCTCAATGATCTTGGTGTCAAAACCAAGCATCCCATCGTAGTGACCAATTGGACAAACGAAGAAGGCACACGGTTTGCCCCTGCGATGTTGGCGTCTGGCGTATTTGCTGGGATGCACACAGAGGAATGGGCGTATGCGCGCGAAGATGCCGAGGGTAAGACGTTCGGCGATGAGCTGGCGCGGATTGGTTGGCGTGGGGATGAACCCGTTGGTGAACGAAAGATGCATGCGTTTTTTGAGCTGCATATTGAGCAAGGACCTATTCTGGAGGCTGAGAACATCGAGGTTGGTGTGGTCACGCATGGGCAGGGGTTGAACTGGACCCAAGTGACGATCACGGGGCGCGATGCGCACACGGGATCAACGCCGATGCCAATGCGTAAAAATGCGGGTCTGGGATTGGCGCGGATGTTGGAGTTGGTGGATGAAATTGCATGGAGCCATGCGCCCGATGCGGTGGGCGCGGCGGGGCATATCGACGTGTCGCCAAATTCGCGCAATGTGATCCCTGGTAAGGTGGTGTTTACGGTTGATTTCAGATCACCGCAGTTGGGCGTGATCAGTGATATGGTCGCGCGGTTTCGTGTTGGTGCGCAAAAGATTGCGGATGACATGGGGCTGGGCGTTGAGTTTGAAAAGGTCGGTGGGTTTGATCCCGTGGAGTTTGATGAGGGCTCTGTGACCGCTGTGCGAAATGCGGCGGAGCGGTTGGGCTATACGCATCGGAACTTGGTTTCGGGTGCGGGGCATGATGCCTGTTGGATCAGCCGAATGGCACCGACGGCAATGGTGATGTGCCCCTGTGTGGATGGGTTATCGCACAATGAGGCGGAAGAGATTTCGAAGGAATGGGCAGCGGCGGGGGCGGATGTGCTGATGCATGCGGTGCTGGAAACGGCGGAGGTTGTGGGGTGAGGATTTATTGTAAAGAAAAAGGGCGTGAAGCTCGCAAAATCCAAAATAAGGGAAACGACCCACGTCCTGTTTTTGAGTGTTTTCCGCCTGCTTGTGGTGTAAAAACTGACGCCAAAGCTATCAAATTTGAAAAGATTGAAGACGCCGCAGAATATCTGAAAAGCACTGTTGGAGCGTCGATCAGAGTAGCAGCGAATGGTGATCATAGAAATGCGGTTTTGCTCGGTTCAAAACTGCTTATCCAATAAAGTCTGGAAGGAAAACACATGACAACCAAAGTCATCAAAGGTGGGACGGTTTGCACGGCGGATCGGGCTTGGAAAGCGGATGTTTTGATCGAGGGGGAGACCATCAAGGAGATTGGTGAGAACCTGATGGGCGACGAGGTGATTGATGCTTCGGGCGCCTATGTGATCCCCGGCGGGATCGATCCACACACGCATTTGGAGATGCCGTTCATGGGGACCACGGCGGCGGAAACGTTTGAAAGCGGCACTTGGGCGGCGGCTTGTGGGGGCACGACGATGCTGGTGGATTTCTGTCTGCCGGGCGAAGATGGCTCGATTGTGAATGGCATAAATGAGTGGCACCGGAAATCTGCGCCGCAGATTTGTACCGACATCGGCTATCACATGGCTATCACGGGCTGGAACGAACAGATTTATACCGAAATGCAAACCGCGGTGGAAATGGGCGTGAATTCGTTCAAACACTTTATGGCGTACAAAGGTGCGTTGATGATTGAAGACGACGAAATGTTCGCGTCTTTTAGTCGGTGTAAGGAACTCGGCGCATTGCCGATGGTGCATGCTGAAAACGGCGATTTGGTTGCGATCCTGCAAGAGAAATACATGAACGAAGGGATCACGGGGCCAGAGGGTCATGCCTATTCCCGCCCGCCAGAATTAGAGGGCGAAGCGGCCAACCGCGCGATCACAATTGCTGATGCGGCAGGGGTTCCGCTCTACATTGTGCACGTGTCGTGTGAGCAGGCGCATGAGGCGATCCGTCGTGCACGACAGAAAGGCATGCGCGTTTACGGCGAACCGTTGGCGCAGTTTTTAACGTTGGATGAGAGCGAATATTTCAACAAGGATTGGGACCACGCGGCGCGCCGTGTTATGTCGCCACCGTTCCGCAATAAATCGCATCAGGATAGCCTGTGGGCTGGTTTGCAATCGGGGTCTTTGCAGGTGGTTGCGACAGATCACGCGGCGTTTAACACCGAACAAAAACGTGCTGGGCGAGACGATTTTCGGATCATTCCGAACGGGTCAAACGGGCTGGAAGAACGCATGCCTGTGTTGTGGACCGAAGGGGTTGAAAAGGGCCGTTTGACGCCAGAGGAATTTGTAGCGGTGACGTCTACGAATGTGGCGAAAATCCTGAATATCTATCCAAAGAAGGGCGCGATTGTTGAAGGTGCGGATGCGGATATCGTTGTTTGGGATCCGAATATTTCCAAAACGATTTCGCCAAGCAATCATCATTCTGTGTTGGATTACAACGTGTTCGAAGGGTTCGAGGTAACGGCCAATGCGCGTTATACGTTAAGCCGTGGTGATGTGATCTGGGCGTGGGGCAAGAACAGCCAGCCACAACCAGGTCGCGGTCGTTTTGTGCCACGCCCTGCATTCCCGTCTGCGCATACGGCGTTGAGCAAGTGGAAAGCGTTGAATTCACCGCGCATGATTAAACGCGATCCGATGAATATTCCTGCGGGTATCTAGAACAAGGGCCAGCCAGTGAGCGAGCAACCAGTAATAAAAGCAGAGAATTTGAGCCTGACGTTTGAAACGAACGACGGGCCTGTTCATGCGCTGAAAGATATCAACCTTGAGATCGGTAAGGGCGAGTTCGTGTCGTTTATTGGGCCGTCAGGCTGTGGGAAAACCACGTTTCTGCGGGTGATGGCGGATTTGGAAACGCCTACGGCTGGAACGATCACGGTGAACGGTGTCAGCGCGCGTGAGGCGCGGATGGCGCGGGCGTATGGGTATGTGTTTCAGGCGGCGGGGCTGTATCCTTGGCGCACGATTGGTGGAAATATTCGACTGCCTTTGGAGATCATGGGATATTCAAAAGCGGAACAAGCGGAGCGTGTGAAGCAGGTTTTGGAGTTGGTGGAGCTCGACGGGTTTGACCGCAAATTTCCGTGGCAATTGTCTGGGGGAATGCAACAACGCGCATCCATTGCGCGCGCGTTGGCGTTTGATGCGGATATTTTATTGATGGACGAACCTTTTGGCGCGCTCGATGAAATCGTGCGCGATCATTTGAATGAACAACTGTTGGCGCTGTGGGCGCGGACACAAAAGACGATTGGGTTTGTGACGCACTCGATCCCCGAGGCTGTGTATCTGAGCACCAAGATTGTGGTGATGTCGCCGCGCCCAGGCCGGATTGCGGATGTGATTGAAAGTACGCTTCCTAAAGAACGCCCGCTGAATATTCGCGATAGCAATGAGTTCATCGAGATCGCCAATCGCGTTCGTGATGGTCTGCGTGACGGACATAGCGATGGGTGAGCCTGTGGCACATTATCGCGGCTTTAGGGATGCGCGACCTAGCTTTGCGCGCACCCCTGAAAGCGTATCACTTTTGCCCTATAGGGAGGGTAAAGCGGCTTCAACGTTCGCGGCCATCGGCTCCTCAGCCTGTGCCGCAAAACCAGAATGCGACTCGAATAGTTTCAATGTTCTTAAAATACCTAAAAATCTTTATTCAAAGTTTTCGGTGCCTCCGGCGGAGGTATTTATTGGAACATCGAAAGACGGAGGGTGGTATGCGTAACATCCTGCCAATTCTTACCGTTATGTTTGGTCTGTTTGTGATTTGGTACGCTGGTGCGGTCTACCTCAATTCCAATTGGGCGTATGACAAAGCCAAGCGGGCGGATGTGGAGTTGTCTTTTGGGGCGATGATGTCTGATACGATGGTTCAAGAAAAACCGCGTTTGCCGCCGCCACATCAGGTAGGGGCAGAAATTTGGAAGACAACGGGCGCGATGGTTCAGCGCGGTAAGGCGTTTAGCAAGCGGTCGTTGATTTATCATGGCTGGATCACGTTAAGTTCGACAGTTTTGGGGTTTGTTTTTGGAACGGGGCTGGGGATTTTATTGGCGGTGGCTATTGTTCATAGTCGCGCGATGGATATGTCGGTGATGCCTTGGGTGATTGCCAGCCAGACCATCCCGATTTTGGCCATAGCGCCGATGATTGTGGTGGTTTTAGCATCTGCGCAGGTGGATGATTTGATCGCGAAGGGGGTGATTTCGATGTATCTTTCGTTCTTTCCTGTCGTCGTTGGCATGGTCAAAGGATTGCGATCCCCTGACCACATGCAGATGGATCAAATGCGGACGTGGAACGCGTCGAAGTCCCAGATGTTTTGGTGGTTGCGATTGCCTGCTTCTACCCCGTTTTTGTTTGCATCTTTAAAGGTCGGGATCGCGGCGAGTTTGATTGGGGCCGTGGTTGCAGAATTGTCGCTGTCCCAAGATGGTGGATTGGGTGCGCGGATGCTGGTTGGCAGTTATTATGGACAGACCATTCAGATTTGGAGCGCGTTGATTGCGGCGGCTACATTGGCGGCATTGATGGTGGCGGCGATCGGGATTGTTCAATCCGCGACGTTAAAGCGGATGGGAATGGCGTCATGATCTGGATTGTTGGCGTTTTAGTTTTTTGGGCAATCGCTTGGGTCTTTAATGTGCGCATGGCAGCGTTGAAGAAGTCGCGGTTTATTGCGTTTGTGGTGCCAGCGTTGTTTGGTGTCACGTTGTTATTGCTGTGGGAAGGCGCGGTGCGCGGGTTTGAAATTAGCCCCATTCTATTACCTCCGCCTTCTGCCATTGGTGTGACGTTTTCACAAAATATTCCGACGTTATGGGGCGATTTTGTACAGACCTTTGTGAAGGGGGCGTTGTCTGGCTATTTCATTGGGTGCAGTGCCGCCGTGTTAACAGCCATTGTGGTGGATCGCAGCCCGTTTTTGCAGCGTGGATTGTTACCCGTTGGGAATTTTGTGGCGGCATTGCCGATCATTGGATTGGCCCCAATCATGGTGATGTGGTTCGGGTTTGATTGGCATTCCAAGGCAGCCGTTGTGGTGGCGATGGTTTTCTTTCCAGTGCTGGTGAACACCGTACAAGGATTGCAGACCAGTGATGCGATGCAGCGTGATTTGATGCGCACGTATGGCGCGAGTTATCCGCAAGCGTTGTTGCGATTACGATTGCCAGCGGCGATGCCATTTATTTTTAATGGGTTGAAGATTGCCACAACGCTTGCTTTGATTGGGGCGATTGTGGCGGAATTTTTCGGCTCTCCTATCCGTGGGATGGGGTTTCGAATTTCCACCGAGGTCGGGCGGCTTTCGCTTGATATGGTGTGGGCAGAAATTACGGTGGC
Organism: Amylibacter sp.; assembly: GCA_037625035.1. Classification (GTDB taxonomy): domain Bacteria; phylum Pseudomonadota; class Alphaproteobacteria; order Rhodobacterales; family Rhodobacteraceae; genus Amylibacter. The sequence goes on along the minus strand of JASJIO010000163.1, from coordinate 3,525 downwards.
GGCCCTTGCGGGGTCGGCATTTTATGGGGGGGTTGCTTTGATCGAGAAGTCAGTGACCTTCTGGCACCCGTCACAACGGCGGGCGCGATGAGTACTTTGAGAAAACCAACTAGGAGAGAGACTATGAAAACTTTACTCGCAGCCGCGCTGGCAGGCGCGATGGCCTTGGGTGGCACATTTGCAAGCGCAGATGGGCACGCAAACAAGGTAACGTTGCAACTGAAATGGGTCACGCAAGCGCAATTCGCTGGTTATTATGTGGCGCAGGACAAAGGCTTTTATGCCGAAGAAGGCCTGACTGTAGATATTAAACCAGGTGGGCCAGATATCGCGCCTGCACAGGTTATTGCTGGTGGCGGTGCTGATGTTGTTCTCGATTGGATGCCGTCTGCGTTGGCGTCACGTGAAAAAGGTTTGGACCTTGTGAACATTGCGCAACCGTTCAAATCATCCGGCATGATGCTGACGTGTCGCAAAGATGCTGGCATTGCGTCCCCTGCGGATTTTGCGGGCAAAACGCTGGGTGTTTGGTTCTTTGGGAACGAATATCCATTCCTCAGCTGGATGAGCAAACTTGGTCTGGCAACTGACGGGTCTGATGGTGGCGTGACGGTTCTGAAACAGGGCTTTAACGTTGATCCGATCCTGCAAGGCCAAGCGGCTTGTGTTTCGACCATGACGTATAACGAATACTGGCAGATCATTGATGCGGGCCTAACGCCTGATGATTTGGTTGTGTTCAAATACGAAGATCAAGGCGTGTCCACATTGGAAGATGGCATGTATGTTTTGGGTGAAAACCTGAAAGATCCAGTGTTCAAAGAGAACATGGTGAAATTCGTGCGCGCGTCCATGAAGGGCTGGAAATATGCGGAAGCAAACCCTGATGAGGCAGCGATGATCGTTTTGGACAACGATTCAACAGGTGCGCAAACAGAAAAGCATCAGAAACGTATGATGGGCGAAGTAGCGAAATTGACCGCTGGTTCAAACGGCGCGTTGGATGTTGTGGCGGCTGAACGCACAGTTCAAAGCCTGCTGACGGCTGGTTCTGATCCTGTGATTACCAAAGCGCCTACAGGTGCTTGGACATCTGAAATTACGGATGCTGCGCTGAACTAAGTTTTCGCGATTCAAAATTTAACCGCGCCATGGGGGAACCTGCGGCGCGGTTTTTTTGTGCCTGTTGGTTGCGTGTGTTTGGCAATTCAGTAGGGTCGTGCTGAGGCAGTTTGAGGTGGAAGATGAACGTTCTTTGGATCATGGCGGATCAATTGCGGTGGGATTACCTGTCGTGTTACGGGCATCCCCATTTGCACACGCCAAACATTGATAAGTTGGCTGCGCGAGGTGTGAAGTTTGATCGCGCCTATGTGCAATCCCCTGTCTGTGGACCGAGCCGAATGAGTGCGTATACAGGGCGATATACCCGCAGTCATGGGTGTACGTGGAACGGGTTTCCGTTGCGTGTTGGGGAGCCGACGTTGGCGGATCATTTGCGCGATATTGGCGTGCGATCTGTGCTAGTAGGCAAATCGCATATGGTGCCTGACGTGGAGGGTATGAAGCGGCTCGGGATTGACCCTGACAGCGAGGTCGGAAAACGGGTTGCGCAATGCGGGTTTGAGGCGTTTGATCGCGATGATGGGCTGCATCCGCCCGGGCCGTATGACCCCAATCCGCCGTATAATGCGTGGCTAAAATCGCAGGGGATTAAGGCCGAGAACGGATGGGAAGACCGCGCGAATGCGGCGATTGGCGCTGATGGGAAGCGGGTTTCTGGGTGGTTGTTAGAGACCAATCATTTGCCTGCGGATATTCCAGAGGGAATGTCAGAAACGCCGTACATGACGCGCCGTGCGATGGAGTTTATGGAGGGTGCAGGCGATCAGCCTTGGATGTGTCATCTGTCGTTTATCAAACCGCATTGGCCGTATATTGTGCCTGCGCCCTACCACGATATGTACGGGCCAGAGCATGTCATTCCACCTGTGCGATCCGAGGCGGAAAAGAATGATCCGCAGCCCGTGTTTGGGGCGTATATGGACAGCCGTATTTGCCGAAGTTTCAGCCGCGATAAGGTGCGCGATCGGGTGATTCCTGCGTATATGGGGCTGATTAAGCAGATTGATGATCAGCTGGGTCTGTTGTTCGATTGGATGGAAGATCGCGGTATGATGGAGGATACGATGATCGTCATGACATCTGATCACGGGGATTATTTGGGGGATCATTGGATGGGTGAGAAAGACCTGTTTCATGATCAATCGGTTCGGGTTCCGTTGATCATTAGCGATCCACGGCCAGAAGCGGATAGGACGCGGGGCACGTCGAGTGATGCGTTAGTTGAGATGATTGATTTAGCACCGACGTTTTTGAAGAGCTTTGGCGGGCCAGAGTTGCCACATATTTTGGAAGGGCGCGATTTGACGCCGTTGTTGTGGGGAGAGCCAACGCCGTGGCGCGAATATGCGATTTCGGAATACGATTACGGTACCCGCGAGGCGCGTTTGATTTTGGACAATCCTGAACAGGATGCGCGGTTGGTGATGTGTTGCGATCAACGCTGGAAATATATGCAAGCGCAGGGCTATCGGCCAATGCTGTTTGATCTGGAAACGGACCCGCAGGAGCTGAATGATTTAGGTGCAAGTGATGGTGTCGAACACGTAGAAGTGCGCGCGCGGATGGAAGAAGCGATTTCAAACTGGGCGCGCCAACATCATACTCGCATGACAAAAACTAAAGACTGGATTGAAGCGGTCGCGGGCAAAGAGCCGCCTGGCGTTCTGATAGGGTTTTGGGATGAGAGCGAGTTTGAAGAGGTGTTTGGTAAACCGTTTGCAGAGCGGCCCTGAGTATTTAGAAAGCAACGTTGCGGGTTGTACGGGCTTCGGTACGGATTGGGATAAAGGACAAATGTTATGGAATTGAATGCAAATTTTTCTGAACGTGTGGTGATTCATTCGGAGCAAGTGGATTGGGTGGCCTCGCCGATGGCAGGGGTAGATCGGCGTATGTTAGACCGCATCGGCGGCGAGGTAGCACGGGCAACTACGATTGTACGGTATGCGCCAAACAGTGCGTTTTCAGAACACACACATACGGGGGGCGAGGAATTTATCGTTCTGGATGGCGTGTTTTCGGATGAGCATGGGGATTACCCGGCAGGATCGTATATTCGCAATCCGCCGACGTCTGCGCATACGCCCGGATCAGAACCGGGGTGCAGTATTTTTGTGAAGTTGTGGCAATTTGCGCCTGATGATCGCACGCAAGTAAAGATTGATATGAGCAAGATGGAAGCGGTTCCAGTTGCAGGTCGGATCGGTGTTTCTGTGATGCCGTTGTTTCAGGATGCACGTGAAACGGTGCGGGCTGAACTGTGGGATGCTGGCGTGGATGTGGCGTTGGATTTGCCAGAGGGCGGTGAATTTTTGGTGTTGGATGGTGGATTTGATGAAGGCGGCGACACCCTCAGCAAAGGTGGTTGGTTGCGATTGCCCGAGAGTTGCAAGTTGAACG
>JASJIO010000162.1:0-9510 GCA_037625035.1 Amylibacter sp. | reverse complement strand
TGTGACGCGCGCAAGACCCTGTTTCAGGATCGCAGGTGTGTTTGCAAAGCCGATGCGAAGCGTGCCTTCCATATCAAGCGCACTGCCTGGCGTGAACATGACGCCCGTTTCTTGCAGGATTTCAATGCAAAGGTCCTGGCTTGGGATATCAAGGGCGTAGTTTAACAGAGCGGTCGTCCCTGCTCTTGGTTTGACCCAAGTAATCAACGGTTCTTGGTCGATCCAGTTTTCAAGCGTTTTCAGGTTTTCGCGGGTGATGCGTTGGCTACGCCCGATAACAGCGTCTTTGTGTTCAAGCGCGAGGGCAGCGAAATGTTCGTCGATCATACCCACAGAAATGGTGTTGTAATCACGGTGGATCATAACTTGTTCGATCAGCGCTCGCGGTGCGGCGATCCAGCCAAGGCGCAGACCAGCAAGCGAAAATGCTTTGGACACACTGGCGGTCGAGATGCCTTTTTTATAAAGATCGGCAATCGCTGGGGCAAAACCGTCGCCCTGTTGATTGGTGCCGCGATATACTTCATCGCACAGCAGCCAAGCGTCTGCCTTTCGGGCAATTTCAACGATTTGCATTAGCTGTTCACGTTCCATCAATGCGCCCGTCGGATTGTTGGGATTGTTGATCGCGATAAGTTTGGTGTCGGGCGTGGCCATATCAGCCAACGCGTCCATATCAGGCAAATAATCCTGATCTGCGTGCAATTTCAGGGTGTGAACATCTGCGCCAATCGAGGCAGGAATGGAATAATGTTGTTGATAGGTCGGCACCACGGCGATGACCTTTTCACCCTGTTCAACCAGCGTTTGATGGATCAGGGCATTTGCGCCAATCGTGCCGTGCGTCGTGACGATGTTTTCGGGTTTTTGATCCGCGTACAACGTGGTGATGGCGTTGCGCAGACGATCAGAGCCTTCGATACCGCCATAGGTCATTTTCATCGTAAGGAGCTCGGACAGGCTGTCGTCGTTTAGCCCCGTAAGCGCGAGGAGTTCCGCGATGGTAAGTGATTCTACGCAAGTCTCCGCGAGGTTCAATTCGCACTTGGTTTCCCAGTCATTCATCCACATTTCGACAGCAAAAGGGGTAATTTTCATGGGGCGCTCCTGTTTTTGGCACAAAACAGGGATGGAGCGTAAATGACAAGGGATTTTCGGGGTGCGTACGCGTAGAATTTAGCGCATAAATCCCAGAGTTTCTGGGGGAAAATTTATGAACGATCAAGGTGTTCTGTCGAGCCAAGCCATTGCGGGTATGTTGGAACGTGGCGAGATCACATGCGATGCGCCCCTTGTTGAGGGCCAAATTCAGCCCGCGTCGTTAGATCTGCGTCTTGGCACCAAAGCATGGCGTGTGCGCGCGTCGTTCTTAACGGGCACGGATAGCACGGTTGCAGAGCGGCTTGAAAAATTCAAGATGCACGAAATTGACCTGTCAGATGGGGCGGTTCTGGAAAAGGGCTGCGTTTATGTCGTGCCTTTGATGGAGAGCCTGTCCCTGCCCGCTGGCGTGAATGCGGTTACAAATGCGAAGTCGTCCACGGGGCGGCTCGATCTTTTTACGCGATGCATTATTGATTGTGGGATCGAGTTTGATCGCATTGTTAAGGGCTATACGGGACCGCTGTATGCCGAAATTAGCCCGCGTAGTTTTTCCGTTCTTGTGCGGCCGGGCATGCGGTTGAACCAGATACGGTTTCGCAACGGGAAATCTGTGTTGTCTGATGATGCGCTAACGTCGATGCAAGAAACCGTCGGGTTGGTTGACGGCGTGGCGCAGATTGATGGCGGCCTTGGGTTTTCCGTCGATCTGAACAGCGATGAAACCGGGTTGGTTGGGTATCGCGCAAAGCCGCATACTGGGCTGATTGATCTGGATAAGATAGGGCATTACGACCCTGCGGAATTTTGGGAACCTGTGATCAGCCATACGGGCGGTATTATCCTGGACCCTGGCGCATTTTACATTTTGGTAAGCCGTGAAGCGGTTCATATCCCACCAAATTGCGCTGCTGAAATGGCGCCATATCTGGCAATGGTTGGCGAATTTCGTGTGCATTACGCAGGATTCTTTGATCCCGGTTTTGGGCATTCTGCGGCGGGTGGCACAGGGTCACGCGGTGTATTGGAAGTACGCTGCCACGAAGCGCCGTTTGCGCTGGAACATGGGCAAAGTGTCGGGCGATTGGTGTATGAAAAGATGGCGCAAGTGCCTGATGTTTTATACGGCGCAGATTTGAACTCGAACTACCAAGGACAGGGTTTGAAACTGTCCAAGCATTTCAAAAGTTAACCTGATCAAAGTGTTAGCAGGTTTTCAACGGCCTTAAGTTTCAATAGCGGAATGTGATTTGCAAGACGCATCGCGCTAAAGGTGGCGGTGAGCGTTAGTTTATTTTTCTGGTTAATGTGGCGCGGGCTTGTTCGCTGAAGTCCATAATGCGTTTGCCTTCAACGTGGCGACTTTCGTGATATCCACCCAAATTTCCAGATGCAAAACGACCTGCGAACTCTACGGCGTCTGCTATTCCAAGGTTCATGCCCCGCCCGCCGATTGGGCTGTGACAATGGGCGGCGTCGCCTGCGAAAAATACACGCCCTGCCCTGTAGCGTTCGATTTGGCGCAATGAAACGGTGAAGGTGCCTGTCCGATAAGTTTTGGTGATGTTGAGCGGAATTGGAATGGCGCCAAGCGCATCTGGTAGGTTTGAAACGACCCGAATACGCGTTTCGCTGAGTGCTAGGATTAGGGCTGCTTTTTCCATTGGCAGTAAGAAAACGCAGGCGGCGGCGTGGTCGCGAAGACTGGTGACTTCAACATCTGCAATGGACCATTCGCCGGGCGCATCAAAGCCACGATAATCGAGTTTGAGGCTGCGCCTGATCCGGCTGTGAATGCCGTCAGCGGCGATGACGTAATCGAATGAGTGTGGTGCATCGTTGATCAAGGCTGTGACTGTTTGATCGTTCTGCGAAATGCCCGTCAGGGATTGGCCAAAATTGACGTGACCGCCAAGTGTTTCAAAGACCTCGCGCAGGATTGCTTCGGTTTGGTTTTGAGGAAGGCCGAACATCTGGTGATACGGATCGTTAGAGACAGGTAAAGGAATGTGCAAAAGATGCTGCGCACCTTTGTGGATGCGCATTGCGCTGATACGCACGGCCGCCGCCGCGATTTTTTTGCGCTGCACCTGCTGCGTGCAAACTGTTCATCGTCGCGGGGAGAATCCCCACCGCGCGTGACAGCCAGATGGGCCAGATTTTTGATCAATGATGGTGGGAATGATACCAGCGTGGGCCAGTTCAATCGCTGCGGCCAATCCTGTTGGACCTGCGCCCACGATCAGGATATTGGGCGCAGACACTGCGTTACATCCGTTCGATTGTATTCTGTTGCTTACGCTTTGCTTTGTTTTCAGCGTGACGGGCCTCTTTCTTTTGACGTTTAAACTCGTCGAAATCGGCCTGCTCCTCGGGGGACATCATTTGCTGAGGCGCAGCTTGGTTAGCACGACCACCCGATTGATTGCCATTGCCGCCGCGCATGGCGTGCATGCCTTTGTTAATGCCCGCGTTGATGCCTTTGCGCATGATGATGCGAAGGATCATGTTGATTATTGAATTGGCGTTCATGTGTCTGCTCTTGCGATTTACCGCTTTGTTTTTATATAGACGCTTTTGGGCAAAAAACCAAATCTTCGCCAAGGGTGTGGTTAACCAAACATGTCTTCTTGGTTTTCACCGCCGTCTTCATCCCCTGGTTCCAGCAGTTCGCCACCGGGGGGGGGACGGTTATCCAGCAGCCCTGCATCGCGCAATTCTTTGACGCCAGGTAGGTCGCGTGCGTTTTCTAAGCCAAAGTGATCAAGGAACGTTTGCGTGACGATAAATGTGACCGGACGGCCGGGTGTCATGCGACGGCGGCCAAGTTTGATCCAGTCAAGTTCCATCAACATATCGACCGTGCCAGAGGACACGGAGACGCCGCGAATTTCTTCAATTTCGGCGCGGGTGACGGGTTGGTGATAGGCGATAATTGCAAGGGTTTCGATTGCAGCGCGCGACAGTTTACGCAACTCAACCTGTTCTTTTTGCATTAAAAATCCAAGATCGGGTGCAGTACGAAAGGCCCAGCCATCGCCGTTTTTCACAAGATTAACACCGCGCCCTTCGTAGCGTTTGCGCACGTGTACCAAGGCCACGGAAACATCGGCGCCGTGGGGCACGCGGTTTTCAATTTGAACCTTGGTTTGGGGTTCAGAGGTGGCAAAAAGGATGGCCTCGACCATGCGCTCTTGTTCGGCCATTGGCGGGGCTTCGAACAGGCTTTCGGTGATGCTGGCGGGTTGTTCAATTTTTACATCGGCGTTTTGTTCGTCTGACATTTCACACCTCCCGTTTGCGCAATTGGATAGGCGCGAAGGTTTCGGTTTGTCGGATTTCTAAAACGCCCGCTTTGACCAATTCGAGCGATGCGGCGAACGCCGATGCGGTGGCCGAGCGGCGTTTTTTGGGGTCGTCGGTCCACCCTTCGGGGAGGAATTGCGACAGATCGGCCCAATCCATTGCGTGACCCATCAGGGATTTCATGCGAACGAGGGCTTGCTCCATCGTTAAAACACGGTCGCGATCATTAAAGTGCAGAGGCGCGAAGCTATCTTTGGTTTTGAGGCGGGCATAGGCCTGCATAAGATCAAGAACCGAGGCTTTGTATACGATTTTTTTCTTTACGGAAACGTCCTCGGGAATGCCGCGCACAAAGAAATCGCGGCCCAATTGATCGCGTGCCATAAGACGTGCAGCAGAGCGGCGCATTGCCTCGAGTCGTTCAAGTTGAAAGGCGAGATGTGCGGCGAGTTCTTCGCCAGACGGGCCTTCTTCGGTGGGGTCGGCGGGCAAAAGAAGGCGCGATTTCAGGAAGGCGAGCCACGCGGCCATTACGAGGTAATCGGCGGCCAGTTCGATGCGCAGTTTCTTGGCTTCTTCGACAAAGGCGAGGTATTGTTTGGCCAAGGCTAGAACGCTGATTTTGCGCAGGTCGACTTTTTGTGTGCGCGCAAGGGTTAACAGCAGATCGAGCGGGCCTTCATAGCCCTCTACGTCGATTAGGAATGCTTCGGATGCAATGCGAGCCTCGGTCGTTTCAAAATCGTCGCTCTGGGCCAGCGCGCTTGGATCATCAGGCATTGGCAGCGTCTTTCAAAAGGGATTTGAGCGTTTCTTCGGCTTGCGCACGATCAAACGGTTTTGGTGTTTTGCGCTTTGACAGTGCAGCCGTTGCACGTTGCGCAGCCTTGCCAGAAAGTTCGGGCGTATGGGCGATGATCAGGTCCATTTCACCGCGTTCACCGTTGCAATGCAAGATGATATCACAGCCAGAATTTAGCGCAATTTGGGTGCGGTGTTCAAAGGTTCCGCCCAATGCTTTCATCGACAAATCATCGGTCATCAAAAGACCATCAAATCCAATGTCTTTGCGAATTGTGTTGATCACCTTGGGCGACAGCGTTGCGCAATTTTCCGCATCAATCGCGGTGTAGGTAATGTGCGCGGTCATCGCAATTGGCAAATCAGAAAGCTGTTTAAAGGGTACAAAATCAGAGGCTTGTAGGTCTTCCAATGACGTATCGAGTTGTGGAAGGTCATAGTGGCTGTCAAGATCAGCGCGGCCATGCCCGGGAATGTGTTTAATGATCGACAAGACACCGCCGTCTAGCTGGCCATTCGCCAAAGCGCGGCCATTTTTGGCGACTGTTTCGGGATCATATCCGTAGCAGCGATTGAGGATAATCGCGTGGCTATCATCGGTGGCCACATCGAGCATCGGCGTGCAGTTTACATCGACGCCAACCGAGTGCAAATCATCGGCAATCATGCGGCCGCGCAGGTACATCGCATGTTCTGCGTTTGCGCCGTAACTTTGCGTGAAGTCGAGTGCGGAGTCCCATTCGTGCCAGTGCGGTGCGCGAAAACGAGCCACGCGCCCGCCTTCTTGGTCGATCAAGATCGGGGCGTCACGCCCGACGGCATTTCGCAGTTCTGATGTGAGCGCGCGAACCTGATCGGGCGTTTCAATGTTACGCGCGAAAATGATGAAACCCCACGGGTCCGCATCACGAAAGAAAGCGGATTCAACTGGGGTTAAATGCGGGCCAAGACAGCCAAATATACAGGCCCGCGCGCCCATTAACGGGCCGTCACAGGAATGCAGGGCGTATCAACAGCCAACAGGGCCGAACACAGCGCGCGCGATTCATCGAGCGAGTTAAACCCTGCTGCACGCAGGCGATAGAATTTGCGGCCACCGGATTGGGCAGATACGACCAAACGCTTCTTTTCTTCTAGAAGGTGGGAATGTTTAGTGAGCAGCTTCGCCCATTCAGATTTCGCCAAATCCGCGCTGTCGTACGCGCCAAGCTGGATCAAACGTGTGCCAAGGGGAACGGTGTCGATTGCAGCAACATTGTCTTGTGTCACAGCGTTTGATGCTTTGGGTTGAACGGCGGTAATTTCTGTCGACAGGCCCGTTGGTCGCCCTTGGGGACGCAGCGAAGCGGAGGGCGAAAACTCGGATCCACGAATGTTATCACGTGGAATTGTTGCAGGATCAGTGTTTGCAAAAGCCTGTTGCGCCAGTTGTTCGGCAACTTGATCCGCGATCTCGATTGCGTCGAGATCTTCTTCGGATTGCGCAGCTTGGGGTTCTGGATCAGCGGCGGTATGTTGTGTCGATTGCTGTGCAGCCACTTGGGAAACTTGGGTGGCATTGGTGATTGGCTGATCGTTTTCTGCCAGCTGGGCAGGTTCAGGGGCCAAAACAACTGTGTTTGATGGGTCAGCAACGCCGCCTTCGGATTGAACGGAATTCACTGCAAGACCTTGATGAGAAGCCTGCGTGCCACCTGGATCAGCGGGGGCCACGCGAGACGGACCTTCCATCGCGAGCACAATCGGCACATCATGGGGATCACGCGTGCCAAGATTGATTGTCCAATACACAAACCCTGCGATCACTGCGACTGAAAGGGCCGCAACGCCCCAATTCATCGCCATTTTCACAACACTGATACCGCCAGCAGGTGCTGCGGTTTGTTGAACGGATACCGCTTGTGCTTTCGCCATCGGGTTTGCCTCTTTACTCGCACACATTATAATGTGTGTCTGACCGCTCCAACCCCAAAATGTATGGCTTTGCGCCTTATTTTTACATTTGTTCCATCGGGGTCACGCCCAAAATACCAAGTCCTGAGGATAAAACAACCGAAACAGCCCGAATAAGCGCGATTTTGGACAATGACAGCTGAGTGTTGTCCGATTGCCAGAACCGCAGCTCCGGATTGGATTTACCCAAGTTGTGCAGGGAATGGTATTCGCCAGCCAATTCATACAGATAGAACGACACGCGGTGGGGTTCATTGTGCTTGGCGGCGAGTTCCAAAAGGCGCGGCCATTCCGCGAGTTTACGGGCCAGCGCGAGTTCGGCCAGGTGGGTATTTACCGACATATCCGCAGGCAAAAGGCTGACATCAGATGTATCTTGACCAGCCTCGTTTGCTTTGCGCATCACGGAATGGATCCGCGCATTGGCGTATTGCACGTAGAAAACTGGGTTTTCTTTGGACTGCTCCAGCACTTTGTCGAAATCAAAGTCCAGCGGCGCGTCTTGTTTGCGCGTTAGCATATGGAAACGGGTCACATCAGGGCCAACTTGATCGACAACATCGCGCAGGGTGATGAACATGCCCGAACGTTTGGACATTTTGAATGGCTGGCCATCTTTGAACAATTTCACCAATTGGGTGAGTTTGATATCGACAGGCACACGACCATCGGACAGGGCGGAAACCGCTGCTTTCATCCGCTTCACGTAGCCGCCGTGATCCGCACCGAAAATGTCAATCAGTTCGTCAAAACCACGGGAGATTTTATCGTAGTGATAGGCGATATCTGGGGCGAAATAAGTCCATGCGCCATCAGATTTTTGCACAGGGCGATCGACATCATCGCCGTGTTCTGTGGATTTAAACAGCGTTTGTTGGCGCGGTTCCCAATCTTCTGGCTTTTTGCCTTTTGGGGGTTCAAGCACGCCTTCGTAGATCAGGCCTTTGTTTTTGAGGCTGTTGATTGCGTCTTCGATCCGACCCGTCCCGTAGAGCGATTTTTCGGAATAGAACACATCCATTTCAATGTTCAACGCCTTTAGATCGGCGCGGATCATCTCCATCATCGCGTGTGTGCCAAATTCGCGCAAGTCAGCGAGCCATTCAGATTCTGGCTTACCTACAAGGCTATCACCGTATTTTTCTTTTAAGGCTGCACCGACTGGGATCAGGTAATCGCCAGGGTAAGTGCCGGCTTCAAACGCGACCTCTTGGCCGTTTGATTCCAAATAGCGCAGGTAACAGGACCGCGCGAGCACGTCGACCTGCGCGCCCCCGTCGTTGATGTAATATTCCCGCGTGACGTTGTAGCCTGCAAAATCCAAAAGGCTGGCCAGTGCGTCGCCAAACACCGCGCCCCGTGTGTGGCCCACGTGCAGCGGGCCAGTTGGGTTGGCAGAAACGTATTCCACATTTACCTTTTTGCCCTGCCCCATATCGGAGCGGCCAAAATCTGCACCTGCCTTGATCGCAAGCGGGACGATGGCTGTCCAACACGCAGGATCAAGCGTGAGGTTCAGAAAGCCAGGGCCAGCAACATCTGCCGATGTGACGCGTGGATCAGCGGTAAGTTTGGCAGCCAAAGCATCCGCGATTGCGCGTGGGTTGGATTTGGCGGGTTTCGCAAGAACCATCGCAGCATTTGTCGCCATATCCCCGTGCAACGCATCGCGCGGGGGTTCAACAGCGACGTTGGTGAAATCGAGGTCGCCCAATAGCATGCCTTCGGATTGAAGGATTTCAAGGCTGTCGAGCACAAGTGTGCGGATATCGGCGAAGATGTTCATAGCGCTTTCCTAAGTTTTAGGACTTTGTTTGGGAAACATGGTCTGCCCGTGGCCGAGCCAACACTTGTTTTCCATAAATTGCCCTGCGTTTTTGTAAAACGCCTAGGCGCGGTTTAGCATGTTGGTGGGATGGGTCAACTGGAGGCGCGTATGTCTATCGAATGGATTAAGCAGAAAATATTTGGCCAAAAAGAAAGCCAGACATTTGGCGATAACTTTCGCCGTGACTGGTCGCAGTTTACAATTATTATTGCATTGCTGTTTTTTTGCTGATTTGATTGTGGGGGCTAGTCTATTTTTGAGCACTTCTTCTGCATCGCTTATCATCGCTATAACGTTGATTATTTGGGGCTTTGTCTATTTTATTTTGGTCGTTGCAACGATCCCGTTTCTGATCAGCCATGATTTTCGCCCCGATGCCATCCGCCTTATAAAGGGGCACCGCGACAACCATTACCTTCAACGTGTTTAGTTTTGCACTGCTTTATCAGCAGTTTGGAATCCAATACAAAGGCGACATTGTTCAAAACCCCATTGATATGGTGTATTTTTCTGCAGTCACG
>JASJIO010000161.1:0-13271 GCA_037625035.1 Amylibacter sp. | reverse complement strand
GAGGAAGAACTGGTTAACGGCGAAGAATATCCACTTCACGCGCTCACCCAACGCCCTGCCGCGATGTACCACTCTTGGGGCTCGCAAAACGCATGGCTGCGCCAAATTCACGGCCACAACCCGCTGTTCGTTTCTGGCGACGTGTGGAAACAACACGGCTTTGCCGAAGGCGATTGGGCCTATCTAAAATCCCACCACGGCGAAATCAAAGTTCCCGTTGTTTTGATGGAGGCGCTCAACGCCAAAACCGTCTGGACATGGAACGCCATTGGCAAACGCAAAGGCGCTTGGGCGCTCGATAAAGACGCGCCAGAAACCACCAAAGGCTTCCTGCTCAACCATTTGATCCACGAATTGCTCCCGCCAAAAGGCGACGGCATGCGGTGGTCCAACTCCGATCCGATCACCGGCCAAGCAGCATGGTACGACCTGCGCGTAAACATTCGCCGCACCGATGCGCCCGCTGATTTGCAATCGCAACCGTCCCCTGCGCCCCAAAAATCCCCTGTCGGTCAAGGCCCCAAAGACATCGCCTACGGAGAAGAGTTCTGAACCGAACGCACGACATAACCGGCTTTGGCGGCGTGCAACTTCACGTCACCGATCTTGGCCCGCTCAACGCCCCCGTTATCATTCTGATCCACGGCTGGTCGCAGTGTGGCTTGTCGTTTTTGCGCCAACATCCGCTGTCCGAAACATTCCGCGTGATCATTCCAGATCTGCGTGGCCACGGCCAATCTGACAAACCGTTTGATGCTTCCGCCTATGCAACGTCCGAACCGTGGGCGGGCGATGTGAAAGCCATCATCGACGCCCTAAACTTCGATCAACCCTTCCTTGTTGGTTGGTCAATGGGCGGCTGGATCGTGAACGATTACATCCGCGTCCACGGTGATGCGGCCCTTTCAGGCATCGCGCTTGTTGGCTCGTCAATCACCACTGGCACACAACTCCCACCCGAATCACTCGCGGCGCGCACAGGCAATCCAGACGTGGCCGCCGTTGAAATGCGCCAAAACGATTTGGCCGAAAACCTGCGTGCCACTGCAAAGTTCGTCCTAGCCTGTTTCACAGCGACACTGGCAGAAGATGACCTCGCCTTCATGACAGGTTTCAACATGTTATCCCCACCGCACGTGCGCCAAGCTTGCCGTTCGCGAAACGAGGATTACCGCGTCACATCGGCCAAAATCAGCAAACCCGCGTTGATCCTTTGGGGCAAACACGATCAACTTGCCCCGCGCCCGATGGGCGAACAGGCCGCCAACACCATTTCATCCGCCAAAGCAGTGGAATACGAAAACTCTGGCCACGCCCCGTTCTGGGAAGAGGCCGACCGCTTTAACACCGACTTAGCCGCATTTGCGAACGCCGCATTTAGCCAAGCCCCAGGAGCCGCCGCATGACGACGCTACCCCAAACCACTCAGAAAAAGCTCGGGCTTGCCATCGACCTCGACATTTGCGTCGGCTGCCATGCCTGCGTGATAAACTGCAAGGAATGGAACACCTCAAACTATGGTACGCCCCTGTCAGACCAAGACGCGTATGGCGCAAACCCCGTCGGCACGTTCCTAAACCGCATTCACACATTCGAGGTAAAGGCCGAGGACAAACCAGCCCAAACCGTTCACTTCCCCAAATCCTGCCTGCATTGCGAAGACGCGCCTTGCGTCACCGTTTGCCCCACAGGTGCCAGCTATAAACGTGTCGAAGACGGTATCGTTCTGGTAAACGAGAGCGATTGCATCGGCTGCGGCCTTTGCGCATGGGCCTGCCCATATGGTGCCCGCGAACTTGATGCCAAAGAAGGTGTCATGAAAAAATGCACGCTGTGCGTAGATCGCATTTACAACGAAAATCTACCCGAGGAAGATCGCGAACCCGCTTGTGTGCGCACCTGCCCCGCAAACGCGCGTCACTTTGGCGATTTCGCTGACCCAGATTCAAACGTATCTGTCATGTCCCGCGAACGCGGTGCAATTCCATTATTTGACGAACAAGGCACAAAACCCGTAAACCGCTACCTGCCACCACGCCCCAAAGCGGACATTCAAACGGACGGCGACATCAACATCCTCGCGCCATTCCTCGATACAACACCATCGCCACAAAATGGCCTGCTCGGCTGGCTCGATAAAGCTCTGGAGGCTATCTAAATGCATCCCGCACCATCCGTCATCGTCTTCACCGCACTCTCTGGCCTCGGCTTTGGCCTTCTGGCCTTCCTCGGCCTAGGCATCCCTGATGTCACTGGCATCACCGCATTTGCGTTCTTTTTCATCGCCTATGCCCTAGCTGTTGGCGGCCTTCTCGCCTCCACCTTCCACCTCGGCAATCCACAACGCGCGCTCAATGCATTCAGCCAATGGCGCACCTCTTGGCTATCGCGCGAAGGCGTCTTTGCCGTCCTCGCACTGTGCATCACAGGCCTCTACGCAACCGCGCTCATCTTTTTTGATGCACGTCTGCCAATCGTCGGCATGATCGGCGCCGCTTTGTCCATGATCTCCGTGTTCTGCACGTCCATGATCTATGGCCAGTTGAAAACCGTCCCACGCTGGAACCAACCAATGACCCCGGCCCTGTTCGTGCTCTACACGCTTGCTGGCGGCGCACTCCTGTCCAGCGAACCTAAACTCGCGGCGCTCTTCATGCTGATCCTCGCAGGCGCACAACTCCTGCACTGGATGATCGGTGACAATCGCCTTTCGATTTCGGGTGGCACAATCGGCGCGGCAACTGGTCTCGGCCATCTCGGCAAAGTGCGCCTGCTTGAAAGCCCACATTCAGGCGAAAATTACCTACTCAAGGAAATGGCACACGAGGTTGGCCGCAAGCACGCGCGTAAATTGCGCATCATCACCCTGCTCTTTGCCTGCCTGCTCCCAGCCCTAATCCTCCTGCTTACAACACCGAGCCATGCCACAGCCGCCATTGCGGTTGTCTTGCACCTCATCGGCCTGTTCGCGGGTCGCTGGCTGTTCTTTGCAGAAGCCGAACACGTCATGGCCCTATATTACGACAAACACCGCGCCTAATTCGCGCAATGCCCCAGTTCAAAGCCCGCAGGTTAGCCTCGCGGGCTTTTTCTTTGCCCAGATCAATAGCTGCAATTCCAAGAACTCCCAGCGTCCGCACGCGCTAAATACTTTTCAAATTTTTCTCGTGTCGTGTTTTTGTAATGCCGTTCCCAAAGGACCAAATCAACTCTGGATCAGCTTTCAAACTGGTAAGCGTGTTCATCAGCAGCTTGCCATAAGAGCCATTACTAGGAATGCGCTGTGCGACCATCAACTCCTGAATACGTGGCAATGCCCTCGCCCCCTTCGGGCCAAGCAAACACAGCCCGCCAATCCCTGCTAAATAGGGATGCTGGTACCTGTTTTCACGGATTTTCCCGTCAATCCCGATGTCCACCAACATCATCAGCATAGGCGCTGCTTTCGTACCGTAGACCCGCGCGTGCTTTAGCAGAACATACCCATGCTCTTGCATGAACGGATCATGCGACAAACGTTCAATGCGATCAAAATGCCCGCTCAAAGCATCAAGGGAAAACTTAGAAAGCCCGCTGGCAACTTGAACGACATCCCGACTGACTTTGACATTTAGCGCGTCGATCCATGTTTTCCCACTTTCAAGTCGGGTCAACAATAGATCAGCCAACTCTCTGCGTGCCGCTAGGTTCTTATGTTCAATTGCAAATGCAGTAATCCGATACAGCCGCTTAGGCATTGGAAACGCTGGGTTCTTTATGATGTCCAGCGCAAGCACGTAATCGGCCTCCTGCAACTCCGCATTCCGCCCGATCCCGACCCCATCAAAATGCGTCGAAATTAGATCCCATTCTGCCCGTGTCGGTGCAGTCCCTGCCTGAACAATCTCATCAACGGCTGCACGAATATTATTGCGCGAAACCTCTCCATCCAACGCTAAATCCAAATCCAGCGTTTTAGTCAGAAAACCAACCCAATCGGAACGCTCATAATATTTACTAGAAATATTGACGCGCTGTTTCTTGCGCAACCACCCCAAATTCATTTCTAACCCATAGCCAAACAACGGGGACGGATTAAGCGCACTTGAAAACGCAAGATATTGCACGCCTGTCCAACGGTACACTTCCTTAAAGCTGCGTTTGTCTTTATCCACGATATGTACGCTCAATCGGTCAACGGTCTCGGTATTCGTGGTCAAAGAAAACCCAAGCCGTGACGTAAAATGCGGACCCTGAATCAAACGCGCACGGGTCAACACCACATCCACCTCTCCCAAAGTCGCACGCTTTAAAACCAACCTCACCACTATTCATGCCCAACTTCATGTCTTCAATCGCGTTAGCGGCCCGTTTCCCACTTGTCCGATCAAGCGGAATATCCAAGCGATGTTGCCCGGGCGAGAATGTGATTGCAGGGCAAGTATCACGGCGCTGTAAACTAATCTCGATCACCTCTTCATCAAAATCGATTGGCTTAGTGAAATTCTTAGTGTTCGTTTTAAGAACCTTTTTCGCAGTCCCAGTCAGCAGCGCGTGTAAACAAAACCCGCCACACAAAGAGCCACTACTGTTCCAAACACTTTTCGTGCGCAGTGTGACAGCTTCAAACTTTAGCGGCAGAACCAATTCGTCGCGATCACCTTCAACTAACGCCTGAACTTTGCGCTCCATTTGAAAATTGAGCAATTGCGCGGGCACGATCAACACCCCCAACACGGCAAGGAAGATCATCAAAAAATGCCGTTTACCCATAAAAATAACTTTCCATCAAAATCAATTGAAATCAACTAGACCGCGTATTCCCCCACATGTGAATCCCCCAAACAAAAAAGACGCCCTTGGAGCAGTTCTAAGAGCGTCTTTTTTCTTGCCAGTGCCTTCAAATGACAGGGGACGAGACCTGTCATTCACTTCGGTTTCCTCGGAAACTTACTCGCTACTTTAAAAACTGGTGCGGTGCACCGTAATGACCTGGGGGTGGGCGGCGATGCGCCCTGAAGTCGAGAACCGTTGTCGTCCAACTATCCCATGTTTTCTGAGGTCTATGCGTGAAATGACACATTATCTTCGTGAAACGGACCAACCTTTTTCAATGTGAAACTTGCGCTTCGCAAAACGACACCCGCCAATTCCTGTGTGCATTTCACGACGCGTCATATGACCACGACTTTGTCATCCTACCGTCACAGGCCTGACACAATTCGGCCTAATTCTCTGCCTATCTGGGTGTAACTCACGAAAAACCGATGAATATTAACCTTATCTTCTCTGGACGCGACCGAATCGTGCTTCACGCGCTGCCTGCAGTGCTGTGGTTAGCCAGTTGTTTTTATACCGTTTTGATCATTTTGAACGCCCTGCCCCCAATTTTTTCCTCTAATTCCCCGGTGTCCTTAAAGAACATCACGGTCATATTAATGTGCATCCTAATCATGTACCCCGTGTACCGCCTTGGCTTTATGGCCATTACCCGTATCTTCCCTGACGCCCCGATCGTGAAACGCGTTGCGCTCTCTCGCTAATCTGTGTGGTCATCGGCGCAATATGTTTGGTTGCAGCTATCCTTGCCGTTGATCTGACAGGAAATCCGCTTAGTGGCGCGGACACGAAATGGTATCTGCTGAACTTGCTTGTCAGCATGTTCCTGATGCCCATGTTCTTCTTCATAATCCGTGGCAGTGGACTTGTTCGCGAACAACTCACCAACAGCGGTGGCAATACCGCCCGTTTGATTTTGCACAAACTCGGCCCCGACTCAGTTCAAAAATTGGTTCACATGCAAAGCGCGGATCATTACGTCGAAGTCCACACCGAGAAGGGCGCAAAACTCCTGCTCATGCGCCTCTCAGATGCGACCCAAATGCTAGAAACATTCGAGGGCGCACAGGTCCACTGCTCCCACTGGGTAAATTTCGCCGAAATCGCGGGCGTCATCAAACGCAACCGCAAGATTTGGCTGCGCATGTCAGATGGTGCAGAAATTCCAGTATCGCGCAGTTTTCGCCCCAGCCTTCGCGCCGCTGGCATGATTTAGGCGTTACTTCAAAAACAACACCAAAACTACGATGCTCAGAATAACCAACGCAATCCCCAACAATTCACGCCGCGTCGTCGTTTCTTTAAAAATGAAATAGGACGCGCAGAAAGAGAATATCAACTCCACCTGCCCCAACGCCTTTACATAGGCCGCATTTTGCAGCGTGAACGCCATAAACCAACCCAGCGACCCGATCATGCCGGTCAACCCAACCAATGTTGTCACCCGCCAATGCCGCACGACTTTGGCAATCTCACCGATCTCACGCATCTGCAACCAAACAGCCATTATAGCGGTTTGAAAAATCGTCACACACATCAGTGTAAACACAGCGCGCAACAGAAAATGCCCATCGCCCAGCGCCAGTGCCGCGCCGCGATACCCGATTGCAGAAAATCCAAACAACGCCCCACTCGCCAAACCAATCCCAGCCGCCTTGTTAAAAAATCGCTTCCAGCCCTCGCCCCCGTCAGGCGGATCAGACAGCAAAATCACACCCACTAAACCTATCATAATCGCAAAAAGCCCGTATCCCGCGATCCCTTCTCCCAGCAACACCGCCCCGACGATCGCCGTTTGAATGGTCTCGGTCTTTTTAAACGTGATCCCCACCGCGAAATTTCGCTCAGAAAACAGGGCAACCACCAGCATCGTCGCGACGATCTGTGCCACCCCACCCATTGCTGCAAACGCAAAAAATCGCTCGTTCACCGCTGGCGCATCCCACCCGTTCGCCCACATCAACGCCGCCAATAACCCAGCCGCCAAAGGTGCCGCAAACAAAAACCGTGAAAACGTGGCGCCACCAGTACTCAGCCCAGTCGCCTTCAAATGTTTCTGCAACATAAACCGCAGGTTCTGGCTAAACGCCGCTGCAATCGTGATCGGGATCCAAATTTCCATAGGCCCATCAACCACGCCTCCCGCCAAAGGTCGAGAGTAGGGCGCGCTTCAATGTTCCATAAATAACTAAAACAAAAACGCCCATTCCGAAAAGCAGGCGTCTAAAATCATCAAAACCGCGAAAACTTACTTTTTCTTTGCGCCCTTAGCTTCCAACGCATCCAATCGCGCAGATAAGCTCGCATTCTCTTCACGTGCCTTTTGCGCCATCAATCGCACCGCATCGAACTCCTCGCGGCTTACAAAATCACGATCCGCCAGCCAGCGATCCATCCAGCTTTTCATTGCTGTTTCTGCTTCGGTCTTGGCACCTTGCGCCACACCCATCGCATTGGTCATCACTTTGCTGATATCTTCGAAAAATTTGTTCTGGGTCTGCATAGCGGCCCCCTTATCATTGCTGCGTTCCCTCGTTATATGGGTATCAAATAGGCAATTGCAAAGCCCAAAGGCGCGACCCATCGCCCCGCTTTGCACTTCAACAGGGCAAAAAACATGATCGCGGCCATTCCTTTCCCCAATATCGACCCCGTTTTATGGAGCATAGACATTGGCGGTTTCACCCTCGCCATCCGCTGGTACGCGCTTGCCTATATCGCAGGCTTCCTGCTGGCTTGGTGGTGGGCCAACCGTGCCATTCGCGCTACGCATCTTTGGGCAAACGATACCGCCCCCCTCACCTTAAAACACACCGAAGACTTCCTCACTTGGGCCATCTTTGGCACTATCCTAGGCGGCCGTTTGGGCTGGGTTTTGTTCTATTCCCAAGGCGCATGGCTCACCAACCCCACCATGATCTACAAAGTCTGGGAGGGCGGCATGTCCTTTCACGGCGGCATCCTCGGCGTGATTGTTGCAACGATTCTGTTCGCTTGGAAATACAAAATCACCCTCTTCTCCCTCGCAGATATCCTCGCGCTCGGCGTCCCCTTCGGCCTAGGCCTTGGCCGCCTCGCCAACTTTATCAACGCCGAACTGTGGGGCAAACCCACCACCCAAGCCTGGGGCGTCGTGTTCCCCAACACGCCAGATTGCCCGCTCACATGGCTCGATCCCATGTGCGCGCGTCACCCCTCACAACTGTACGAAGCAATCCTAGAAGGCATCTTCCTTTTCGTCGTTGTCGCCTACCTCGCCTACCGTCGCGGCTGGCTTAAAACACCGGGCGCACTCACGGGCGTGTTCTTCATCAGTTACGGCGCGGCACGTTTCTTCGTCGAGTTTTTCCGCCAAGGCGATGCGCAATTCACAGGCCCAACCAACCCGTGGGGCCACGTCCTGCGCTTGGGCGAAACCGTGGACAGCATCGGCTTTACGATGGGCCAACTGCTCTCCCTTCCGATGATCGCATTCGGCGTGATCTTACTGATCGTCGCGCGTCGTAAAAAATGACGGCGCTCACCGAAATCTTAATCCGCCAAATCACACGGCTCGGCCCGCTCAGCGTGTCCGAATTTATGGCCCAATGCCTGTACCACCCCGAACACGGCTACTACACAACCGCCGCCCCTCTTGGCAGCACAGGCGATTTCATCACCGCGCCCGAAATCTCGCAAATGTTTGGCGAACTTGTCGGCCTGTCCCTCGCGCAAAGCTGGCTAGACCAAGGCTCCCCCACGCCCTTTTGCCTAGCCGAACTCGGCCCCGGTTCAGGCCAGTTGATGTCCGATATCCTGCGCGCTACGAAATATGTGGCAAATTTCCACGCCGCCGCACAGTTGCACCTGTGCGAAGTAAATTCAAACCTCAAAGCTGAACAACTTACCCGATTGCCAAACGCCAGTTGGGTCAAAGACACAACCGAACTCCCCGATCTGCCGCTGTTCCTTGTCGCCAATGAATTTTTCGATTGCCTGCCCATCAATCAATACGTCGCCCGCGATGATGGGTGGGACGAGCAAATTATCGCAGTCAAAGACGGCAAACTCACCTTCGCGCTGCGCCCCGCAGGTGCCGTAGAAACCGAACTGCCCGACAACCCAGTTGGTACAGTCCTTGAGCTTTCACCGTCTGCCAACGCAATCGCCCAAGATATCGCAGGCAGCATCGCCGCAAACGGCGGCTGTGCGTTGATCTTTGATTACGGCGGCACAGGCAGCGGTGGCGACACGCTCCAAGCCCTGCAAAACCACACAAAAGTAGACCCGTTTCAAGGCCTCGGCCAATCCGACCTGACCGCACACGTGAACTTCGCAGCCCTAACAGACGCAATAACAAACGCAAAAACCATCGGCCCCGAACCCCAAGGCGCCTTCCTCGAACGCCTCGGCATTACCGCCCGCGCGCGACAACTCGCCCAAAACCTGTCAGGCGACGCGCTAGAAAACCACGTCACCGCGCACCGCCGCTTGACCCACCCAGTTGAAATGGGTCAACTCTTTAAAGCATTCGCCATTCTACCCCTAAACGCCCCAGCCCCCGCAGGTTTCCCACAATGACCATAGATGTAATCACCTTCGACGCGCTGTCCACTAAACACGGATTTTTCTGCCGCGCAGGTGGCATCTCAACGGGAATTTACGCTGGCCTAAACTGCGGTTTCGGCTCGGATGACGCCCACAAAAACGTTCTGCACAACCGCACACTGGTCGCACAATACCTCGGCGTCACACCCCAAACCCTTGGCGGTGTTCACCAAATCCATTCACCAACAGTTCACATCGTAACACCTAAAACCGTAACGCAACGCCCCAAAGCAGACGCGCTTGTCACCAATTACACTGGCCTCGCACTCGGCGTTCTCGCAGCTGATTGCGCCCCAATCCTATTTGACGACGCCGATGCAGGCGTCATCGGCGCGGCGCACTCTGGCTGGAAAGGCGCTGTCGGCGGTGTCATTCAATCCACCATCACCGAAATGATCAAACTCGGCGCCGCGCGTGAAAATATCACCGCCGCCGTCGGCCCCTGCATTTCGCAAGCCAGCTACGAAGTCGGCCCAGAGTTCCTCGATCAATTTGTCACTGAAAACACAGATTTCAGCCGTTTCTTTACCAACGGCACAGATGATCGCTACCTGTTCGACCTGCCCAGCTTTTGTCTGCACCTACTTCGCGCGGAGGATATCGCCCACGCAGAATGGGTCGGGCATTGCACCTACACAAACGAATCCCGGTTCTATTCCTACCGCCGAACCACACATCGCAAGGAATCGGACTACGGGCGCATGATTTCTGCGATCGTATTGTAGCCAAATCGGAAACAATGTGGCGGCCCCGTGGCTCAATCTGCCTAAATTCCAGATCAATGAGCCCTCAAAACCCCAGCAAAAATGGGGATAATCACACTATTTTCACCTGTCAAAATTCAACTCAAACAATTTTCAGAATTCACAAACTTACCATTTTCCAGCGTATTTTGTGCCGTGTTCTACCCCTAAGACTGTCCTCAGCAAAACGAAATAAATGCCAAGGAGCAAAACAATGAAAAAATGAACGCTGGATGAAATGGGTACTTAAAGAAGTTTCACAAATGTCCAAGGACGAAAAAATTCAAACGCCAAATCTCCCAAGACTTAGGCAAAAAAGACAAAACCCCGCGCTTCTCCCACGCGGGGTTTTTCTTTGTCTGCTCGAATTTCGGCTTACGCTTCGTTTGCGCGGTCTTCTAGAATGCTAAACGGCACACCCGGTGCGTCTTTGGCACAGCGAATAACCAGCGATGTTTTCACACTCGCCACGTTGTCAGCCGAGGTCAGTTCATTCGTTAGAAACTTTTGAAACGATGTCAGATCAGGCGCAACGCACTTCAAAATGAAATCAATCTCACCGTTGAGCATGTGGCACTCGCGCACCAACGGCCAATTGCGGCACTGTTCTTCAAATTTGCTCAAATCCGCTTCGGCCTGACTATACAGCCCCACCATCGCAAAAACCTGCACTTCAAAACCCAATTCGCGCGCATCCACATCCGCATGATATCCACGGATAAATCCGCTTTCTTCCAACGTACGCACACGGCGCAAACATGGGGGCGCAGAAATTCCAACACGTTTTGCCAGCTCAACATTGGTCATCCGACCATCGGCCTGCAATTCGGCCAGAATCTTGCGATCAATTGGGTCGAGCTTAATAGTTGGCATTGGGTCTCCGATTTAAAATGCGCATCATCGGTTAACGTGCGCCACAGTCGCGGCAAGTTACGCAAAACACGCGGTTTGCGCAATAATATTTCACACTTGCGCAACATTATTTCTCCACGCTCCAAAATGGCTCAAATTGATGTGAAAATCCGTCCCTTTCCCTCCTCTTAAACCCCACGTATACAGAGCCAAACACATCAAACTGCCTAGGATTCTCAGCCATGACCAATACCCGTCACACCCGTCTTTTGATCATCGGTTCAGGCCCAGCAGGCTATACCGCAGGCGTTTACGGCGCACGCGCAATGGTCGAACCCCTGCTCGTTCAAGGCATCGAACCGGGCGGCCAGTTAACCACAACAACCGAGGTCGAAAACTGGCCTGGCGACACCGAAGTCCAAGGCCCAGATCTGATGATCCGCATGGAAGCCCACGCCAAGGCAATGGGCTGCGAAATTGTTGGCGACATTATCAGCGACCTCGATCTTTCCAAACGCCCGTTCACCGCAACTGGCGACGGCGGCACAACTTATACCGCGGACGCCCTGATCCTTGCGACAGGCGCGCGCGCCAAATGGCTTGGCCTTCCGTCCGAGGAAAAATTCAAAGGCTTTGGCGTTTCGGCCTGCGCGACCTGCGACGGTTTTTTCTATCGTGGCATGGAAATCGTAGTCATCGGCGGGGGCAACACTGCCGTAGAAGAGGCCCTGTTCCTCACCAACTTCGCCTCCAAAGTTACCCTAATTCACCGCCGCGACGAACTGCGCGCCGAAAAAATCCTGATTGATCGCTTGGAAAAGAACCCCAAGATCGAACCACTTTGGTTCCACGAACTTGTAGAAGTTACTGGCACAGAAAATCCGCTCAGCGTTGAAGGCGTGAAAGTTAAACACACCAAAACAGGCGAAATTACCGAGATCCCCTGCAAAGGTGTGTTTGTCGCCATCGGCCACGCACCTGCGAATGAACTTGTTATCGACACCCTTGAAACACACATGGGCGGCTATGTTATCACGAAATCAGACAGCACCGAAACCTCGATCCCGGGCGTGTTTGCAGCGGGTGATTTAACCGATCACAAATACCGCCAAGCCGTCACCTCCGCTGGGATGGGTTGCATGGCCGCTCTCGAGGCGGAGCGTTTTCTGGCCGAGAATGACTAAAAACGCCCCAAAAGACCAAAAATCCCTGATTTGTGACGCAGAAATGCCGCAATCCCCCTTTAGACACGCCGTAAGGTTGCAATGATATCACGCCTGTGATTCACGCATCCTTACAGGTGTATTTAAATGTCGACACAGGAATAGCGTAAAACGAGGCAAACATGTACCAGAAAAATCTGGCCCCTATTCCCGAACTTTTCGTATCTTACGAAAGTGCTGAAAAGATGAAACTAGAGGCAGCGGAACTCCCGTTTTGGGATCTGACCGCACGCCAAGTTTGCGATCTTGAACTTTTGATGAACGGTGGGTTCAACCCGCTCAAAGGCTTTCTAACCGAGGCTGATTACAACTCTGTTGTCGACACGATGCGCCTTGCGGATGGGTCTTTGTGGCCGATGCCGATCAACTTGGATGTATCCGAAGATTTCGCAGCATCCATCGCGCCTGGACAAGATATCGCCCTGCGCGATCCCGAAGGCGTGATCCTTGCGATGATGTCGATCATAGACAGCTGGGTTCCAAAAAAATCCCACGAAGCAGAGATGGTATTCGGTGCAGACGATGACGCACACCCTGCCGTAAATTACCTGCACAACACCGCTGGCAAAGTATATTTGGGCGGCCCTGTTATCGGCATCCAACAACCCGTCCACTATGATTTCCGTGGCCGTCGCGACACGCCAAACGAACTGCGCACCTATTTCCGCAAAATGGGTTGGCGCAAAGTTGTGGCCTTTCAAACCCGCAATCCTTTGCACCGCGCGCACCAAGAACTCACGTTCCGCGCCGCCAAAGAAGCCCAAGCAAACCTGCTGATCCACCCCGTTGTGGGCATGGGTAAACCGGGCGATATTGATCACTTCACACGCGTTCGATGCTACGAAGCCGTGCTCGGCCAGTACCCGTCCGCAACCACATCCATGTCCTTGCTGAACCTTGCCATGCGTATGGCTGGCCCACGAGAGGCCGTTTGGCACGGTCTAATCCGCAAAAATCACGGCTGCACCCACTTTATTGTTGGCCGCGATCACGCTGGTCCGGGCAATAACTCCAAAGGCGAAGATTTCTACGGCCCCTACGATGCACA